>NZ_JBWKPQ010000004.1:0-499910 GCF_059418345.1 Variovorax sp. GW821-FHT09B01
TCGCTTGGGTCTGGCTCGCTGAAGCACGTATCCTCGCTACTAGGCTGGCCGCGTAGATCATTTCAAATACACCCTCTCAGGCCAGCGCCGCGCGCGGCGCCGCCTGCAGGCAACCCATGCCCTCGAGCGCGGCCTCGACCGCCTCGTCGAGCGGCGTGTGCGGCTCGCGGCCGAGCAGCGCCACCAGCTTCGCGTTGTCCATGGCCACGGGCGTGCGCCACAGGTAGCGCATCTCGCGCAGCTCGCGGAAGGTGGCGACGAAGGGCGAGGCCAGCAGCAGCGGCCACCACGGGAAGGCCGACACACGCACGTGCGTGCCGGTGCGGCGCGCCACCACGCGGCGGATGGCATCGGCCATGCGCGTGCCGTCGGCATCCCAGTGGCCGGCCATGTGGAAGCTGGCGAAGGGCTCGAGCCGGTCGCGCCGCGCCAGCAGCTCGACCATGGTGCGGGCCACGTCGGGCAGGTACGACCAGAGGTGGCCCACGCCGGCATCGCCGGGATAGCTCACGCCCGCGACCGGCTGCCCCGCCTTCACCAGCCCCTGCGAGAACCAGTTGTTGCCGGCCTTCGGACCGAAGAAGTCGCCGGCGCGCACGATCAGCACGCGCGCGCCCTCGCGGCTGGCCAGCTCGAGGCGGCGCTCCATCTCGACCCGGATCGCGCCCTTGCGCGTGGCCGGATGCTGGGGCGCGTCCTCGGCCAGCAGCGGGAAGGCGTCGGCGCCGTAGTTGTAGACGTTGCCGGGCAGCACGATGGTCGCGCCCTCGGCCTTGGCGGCGGCGATCGTGTGGTCGAGCATCGGCAGCACCAGCTCCGACCAGCGGCGGTAGCCGGGCGGGTTGACCGCATGCACGATGACCGCGCAGCCGCGCGCGGCCTCGCGCACGTCCCGCGCCTCCATCGCGTCGCCGCCCACCCAGTCGATGCCGTCGCGCCGCTCGGGCACCGCGCCGCGCTTCATCGCGCGCACCCGCCATCCCGCGTCGCGCAGCTGGCGGGCCATCTCGCCGCCGACGCCGCCCGTCGCGCCCAGAACCAGAACCGTGTCGTTGCTTGCCATGAAACATCTCCAGAACAGTGATCGATGGATGAATTCTGGGCAGGGTCGGGCTCCAATGGAATTGCCGAACATGAGCCATCGGCCATACATTTATGTATGACCTGGACCATCAGCTGGGAGCTCTATCGCTCCTTCCTCGGCGTGCTGCGCGAGGGCTCCCTCTCGGGCGCGGCGCGCGCGCTCGGCATCACGCAGCCCACCGTCGGGCGCCACGTCGCGGCGCTCGAGGAGGCGCTGGAGGTGGTGCTCTTCACGCGCTCGCAGGTCGGGCTGCTGCCCACCGAGGTGGCGCTGGCGCTGCGCACGCACGCCGAGGCCATGGAGAGCACGGCCGCCTCGCTGCAGCGCGCGGCCAGCGGCCAGGGCGAAGGCGTGCGCGGCGTGGTGCGGGTGTCGACCAGCGAGGTGGTCGCGGTGGAGGTGCTGCCGCCGATCGTGGCGAAGCTGCGCGAGGCCCATCCGGCGCTCAAGGTCGAGCTGGTGTCGACCAACCGCGTGCAGGACCTGCTGCGGCGCGAGGCCGACATCGCGGTGCGCATGGTGCGCCCGCGCCAGGAGCAGCTGGTGGCGCGCCGCATCGGCGATATCGAACTGGGCTTCCATGCCCATCCCGACTACCTCGCGCGCCACGGCACGCCGCGCACGGCCGAGGAGCTCATGCGCCACACGCTGATCGGCTACGACCAGCCCACTGCCTTCGTGCGCGACGCGATCAAGTCCTTCAAGGGCTTCACGCGCGACGCCTTCTCGCTGCGCACCGACAGCGACCTCGCGCAGATGGCGCTGATCCGCGCGGGCGCCGGCATCGGCGTGTGCCAGGTCGCGCTGGCGCGGCGCGGCCCGGCGCTGGTGCGGCTGCTGCCGCGCGCGCTGTCGCTGAAGCTCGAGACCTGGGTCACGATGCACGAGGACCTGCGCGCGAGCCCGCGCTGCCGCGTCACCTTCGACGCGCTGGCCGAGGGGCTGCAGGCCTACATCGCCGGCCAGGGGACAATGGCACGCGCAAGAACCTCCGCCTCCGAATGACCGACACGACCCCGACCACCGAATCCGACGACATCCTCCCGCTGCAACAGGACCGCCTCTGGCGCGACGAGCGCTGGACCGCCCGCATCATCAAGAACGAGGAAGACGACGGCTGGGCCGTCGAGATGACGCGCCATGGCGACCCCGAGCCCGCGCTGGTCGGCCCCTGGACCATGGGCCGCGACAAGAAGAACCCCAAGCCGCTCGACGGCCCCGCCTTCTCCACGCTGGTGAAGACCGCGGCCGAGGTGATCCGCCGCCACGAACAGCAGCTGCACGCCACGCTCAACCGCAGCGTGACCGTGAGCGCCGGCGAGCGGCGCATCCGCGTCACGCTGGCCATCGTGCCCGACGAGGACAACCCCTCGGCCACGCTGAGCGCATTCGACGAGGCCGACGACAGCGAGCTCGCGCGCGTGAACGTGCCGGCCTCGTTCAAGCTCAGCGCCACCAGCGCCTCGGCCTGGATCGACGCGGACTTCGCCAGGCCGCGCTGACCCCGCGCAAAGCGACCCCAGGCGCGCCTGTGCGCGCAAATAGCACAGTCCCCGCCGGCCCGCCAATCCGCACAACAACGTATTTGCAGACCGGCGCGGGTTGAGAAGAATCCGCCGCAACGAGCAATCGTTACCAGTCATGCGACGCCCGCTGCCAATGCTGCCAGCGAGGTGTCGGGCAACAAGGCCCGAATCGGTTTGAACACCGGTTCGGGCCTTTTTGTTTTTTCGGTCGCAACAGGGCTTTCGTCGAAACGGATGCATGCATCCGCTGGCGGAGCTTTGCCCGAAGCAAGAGCACTGGCGACGAAGCGCTCGTTTGCAGGGCCGCGTGGCGGGAGGAGACACCCCGAGCGCGGTTCCGAAGGTCGGATCTTCCTGACGACTCGCACAACCACAAAGGAATTTGACATGACGAACGCTTTCAACCGCCGCCAGATCGTGAAGACCGGCGGCTCGATGATCGTGCTGGGCGCCGCGGGCGGCGTGGCACCGCTGGCCTTCGCGCAGGACGGCGGCACGGTGAAGCTCGGGCTGCTGCATTCGCTCTCGGGCACGATCGCGATCGCCGAGGCCTCGCTGGTCGACGCCGAGAAGCTCGCGATCGAGGAGATCAACGCCGCCGGCGGCGTGCTCGGCAAGAAGATCGAGGCCGTGGTGGAAGACGGCGCGAGCGAGAACCCGGTGTTCGCCGAGAAGGCGCGCAAGCTGCTCGAGCGCGACAAGGTGGCGGCCATCATCGGCTGCTACACCTCGGCCTCGCGCAAGGCGCTGCTGCCGGTGCTCGCCCAGGCCAAGGGCCTGCTGTTCTACCCCACCTACTACGAGGGCCAGGAGCAGGACAAGCGCGTGTTCTATCCCTCGCAGGAAGCCACGCAGTCGGTGATCGCGGCGGTCGAATGGATGGCGCGCGAGAAGGGCAAGAACTTCTTCCTCGTGGGCTCCGACTACATCTATCCGCGCACCTGCAACAAGATCGCCAAGCCCGCGATCGCCAAGGCCGGCGGCAAGGTGCTCGGCGAGGAATACGCGCCGCTGGGCCACACCGAGTTCTCCTCGATCATCAACAAGATCAAGGCCGCCAAGCCCGACTGCATCTACAGCACGGTGGTCGGCGGCTCGAACGTGGCCTTCTACAAGCAGCTGCGCGCGGCCGGGCTCGACGGCACGAAGCAGGTGCTGCTGTCGACCGTGGTGTCGGAGAACGAGATCGAGGGCATCGGCAAGGACAACGCCGCGGGCTACTACGCCTGCATGGGCTACTTCCAGAGCATCAAGTCGCCGGCCAACGAGAAGTTCGTGAAGGCCTTCAAGGCCAAGTACGGCCAGGACCGCGTGATCGGCGACCCGATGGAGGTGGCCTACAACAGCGTCTACCTCTGGAAGCTGGCGGTGGAGAAGGCCAAGTCCTTCGAGGTCGACAAGGTCACGGCCGCCGCCGCGGGCGTGGAGATCGAGGCGCCCGAGGGCACGGTGCGCGTGCACGCCACCAACCACCACGTGTGGAAGAAGGTGCGCGTGGGCCGCGCGCGGCCCGACGGGCAGTTCGACATCGTCTGGGAATCGCCGCAGCTGGTCGAGCCCAACCCGTTCCCGAAGGTCTGAGCGCGATGAACTTCGACATCGCGGTGATGCAGGTGTTCAACGGCGTGAGCCTGTTCACCATCCTGCTGTTGATGGCGATCGGGCTGGCCATCGTGTTCGGCCTGATGGGCGTCATCAACATGGCGCACGGCGAGCTGATGGCGCTCGGTGCCTACATGACCTACCTGGCGTCGCGCTTCTTCGAGCACTACGCGCCGGGCTTCATGGACCTCTACCTGTTCGCCGCGATTCCGTTCGCGTTCGCCGTGACCTTCGCGTTCGGCTATGTGCTGGAGCGCGGCTTCATCCGCTTCTTCTACGACCGGCCGCTCGACACCCTGCTCGCGACCTGGGGCCTGAGCCTCATGCTGCAGCAGGCCTACCGCTCGCTGTTCGGCGCGCAGGAAGTCAGCGTACCGCTGGCCTCCTGGCTCGCCGGCGCGTGGGAACCGACGCCGGGCATCCAGCTGCCGCTCACGCGCCTGTTCATCGTCGGGCTCACGGCCATCGTCGCCATCGGCGTCTACCTGCTGCTCTACCGCACCTCCTGGGGGCTGAAGGTGCGCGCGGTGACGCAGAACCGCGCGATCGCGGGCGCGGTCGGCATCGACACGCAGCGCGTCGATGCGCTGACCTTCGCGCTGGGCTCGGGCCTCGCGGGCATCGCGGGCGCGGTGTTCACGATGATCGGCTCGACCAACCCCGGCACCGGCCAGCTCTACATCGTCGACTCCTTCATCGTGGTGGTGTTCGGCGGCGTGCAGAGCCTGATCGGCACCGCGCTCTCGGGCTTCGCCATCGCGCAGTCGCAGACCTGGCTCGAGTACCTGATGAGCGGCTCGATGGCCAAGGCCACGATCCTGCTGCTGGTGATCGCGGTGCTCTACGTGCGGCCCAACGGGCTGTTCGCGACCCGCTCGAGGAGCTGAGCGCATGGGCATAAAGCTTTCTCCCCAACGCCGCGGCGACCTCGTCGGGCTGGCGGCCGTGCTGCTGTTGCTGGCCGTGGTGCTGCCGGCCACGCTCGACCCGTTCCGCCTCAACCTCGTGAGCAAGTACCTGGCCTTCGCCTTCGTCGCGATCGGCGTGGTGCTGACCTGGGGCTACGGCGGCGTGCTGAGCCTGGGCCAGGGCCTGTTCTTCGGCCTCGGCGGCTACATGATGGCGATGTTCCTCAAGCTCGAGGCCTCGGCGCCCGAGCTGCCGGACTTCATGGTCTGGAGCAGCGTCGAGCAGCTGCCCTCGTGGTGGATCCCCTTCCACTCGCTGGGCTGGACCCTGGTCGGCATCCTCGCGATCCCCGCCCTGCTCGCCTACGTGTTCTCGTACGCGATCTTCAAGCGGCGCGTGAGCGGCGTGTACTTCGCGATCGTCACGCTGTCGCTGGCGCTCACGCTCACCGTGGTGGTGATCGGCCAGCAGGGCGACACCGGCGGCGCCAACGGCATCACCGACTTCCGCACCCTGCTGGGGTGGGACATCGCGGGCGACGCGGCCAAGCGGACCATGTACTTCATCGAGGTGACGGCCGTCGCGCTCGCGATGATGGGTGCGCTGCTGATCGTGCGCAGCCGCTTCGGCAAGATCCTGATCGCCATCCGCGACCGCGAGGACCGCGTGCGCTTCAGCGGCTACAACACGGCGCACATGAAGGCCTTCGTGTTCGCGGTGGCGGCCCTGCTGTCGGCCATTGGCGGCGCCTTCTACAGCCTGCAGGTGGGGCTGATCGCGCCCGGCGTGATCGGCGTGGTGGCCTCGGTCGAGATGGTGATCTACGCGGCCGTGGGCGGGCGGCTCTCGATTCCGGGCGCGGTGATCGGCGCGCTCTTGATCGGCTTCCTCAAGTCCTACCTGTCGGAGACCTTCCCCGAGGGCTGGCTCTACTTCCTCGGCGCGGTCTTCATCCTCGTGGTGTGGGCGATGCCGAACGGCCTGGCGGGCCTGGGCGAGAAGCTGCTGCGCCGCCGCGGCGCGGAGGCCGCGCCATGAACGCGACGCTGGCGATGCCCAACGGCGGCCTGCCGCAGGCGGCCTCGGCCGTGCCGCCCTCGAACGAGCAGATCCTGCGCGTCGAGGACCTCACGGTCTCCTTCGACGGCTTCAAGGCGGTCGATGGCCTGAGCCTCTCGGTCGAGCGCAACGAGCTGCGCGTGATCATCGGACCGAACGGCGCGGGCAAGACCACGCTGCTCGACATGGTCTGCGGCAAGACCCGGCCCAGCGCGGGCCGGGTGCTGTTCAACGGCCAGGACCTGGGCCGCATGAACGAGCACGAGATCGTGCGCGCCGGCGTGGGCCGCAAGTTCCAGACGCCCTCGGTCTACGAGGACCTCACGGTGCTCGAGAACTTCGAGATCTCGCTGCCGCGCATGCACGGCCTGTGGCAGTCGCTGAGCTTTCGCCGCACCCGCGCGCTGCGCGAGCGCATCGAGGCGATGGCCACCGAGGTGTTCCTGGTCGAGCGGCTCGACCGCCGCGCGGGACAGCTGAGCCATGGCCAGAAGCAGTGGCTCGAGATCGGGATGCTGCTGATGCAGGAGCCCGAGCTGCTGCTGCTCGACGAGCCCGTGGCCGGCATGAGCCCGCGCGAGCGCGAGCAGACCGGCGACCTGCTGCGCCGCATCTCGGTGGGCAAGTCGGTGGTGGTGATCGAGCACGACATGGATTTCGTCAAGCGCATCGCGCACCGCGTGACCGTGCTGCACCAGGGCCGGCTGCTCAGCGAGGGCACGGCCGCCGAGGTGCAGGCCGACCCGCGCGTGATCGACGTCTACCTCGGCCATTGAAGGAGCCCACCGCATGCTCGAAGTCTCCGCACTCGATGTCGCCTACGGCGAGTCGCACGTGATCCACGATGTCTCGCTGCGCGTCGCGCCCGACGAGGCGGTCGCGGTCATGGGCCGCAACGGCATGGGCAAGACCACGCTGCTGAAGTCGCTGATCGGCCTGCTGCCCGCGCGCGGCGGCAGCATCCGCCTGAACGGCACCGAGCTCACCCGGCTGCCGAGCCACCAGCGCGTGGCGCAGGGCCTGGCCTTCGTGCCGCAGGGGCGCATGGTGTTTCCGCACCTCACGGTGGAGCAGAACATCCTCTCGGGCGCCGCGCGCTCGGGCCACCGCACGGTGCCCGACTACCTCTACCGCTTCTTCCCGGTGCTGCAGGACATGCGGCTGCGCAAGGCCGGCAACCTCTCGGGCGGCCAGCAGCAGATGCTGGCGATCGCGCGCGCGCTCATTTCGGAGCCCAAGGTGCTGATCCTCGACGAGCCCACCGAGGGCATCCAGCCTTCGATCATCAAGGAGATCGCGCAGACGCTGAACGTGCTGCGCGCCGAGCGCGGCTTCGCGATCGTGGTGTCGGAGCAGGTGCTGAGCTTCGCGCTCGCGCTGGCCGACCGCTTCCTCGTGATCGACCGCGGCCGCCTGGTGCACGACGAGGCGCGCGCCACGCTCGACCAGGACAAGGTCCGGTCCTTCCTCACTGTCTGAACCCCTTCCCTTCCCAACCACCCCTTCAGGAGCAGCGTCATGAGACATGGTGATATTTCGAGCAGCAACGATTGCGTCGGCGTCGCGGTCGTCAACTACAAGATGCCCCGCCTTCACACCAAGGCCGAGGTGCTCGACAACGCGCGCAAGATCGGCGAGATGCTGGTCGGCATGAAGAAAGGTTTGCCGGGCATGGACTTGGTGATCTTTCCCGAGTACTCCACGCACGGGATCATGTACGACGCCAAGGAGATGTACGACACGGCCGCCTCAGTGCCCGGCGAGGAGACCGCGATCTTCGCCGACGCCTGCCGGCGCGCCAACGTCTGGGGCGTGTTCTCGCTGACCGGCGAGCGCCACGAGGAGCATCCGAACAAGGCGCCCTACAACACGCTGATCCTCATGAACAACCAGGGCGAGATCGTCCAGAAGTACAGGAAGATCATGCCGTGGGTGCCGATCGAGGGCTGGTACCCGGGCGACTGCACCTACGTCAGCGAAGGCCCCAAGGGCATGAAGATGAGCCTGATCATCTGCGACGACGGCAACTACCCCGAGATCTGGCGCGACTGCGCGATGCGCGGCGCCGAGCTCATCATCCGCTGCCAGGGCTACATGTACCCGGCCAAGGAACAGCAGATCCTGGTGTCGAAGGCCATGGCCTTCATGAACAACACTTACGTGGCGGTGGCCAACGCGGCCGGCTTCGACGGCGTGTACTCGTACTTCGGCCACTCGGCGCTGATCGGCTTCGACGGCCGCACGCTCGGCGAATGCGGCGAGGAGGAGATGGGCATCAACTACGCCGAGCTCTCGATGAGCCTGATCCGCGACGCGCGGCGCAACGGCCAGTCGCAGAACCACCTGTTCAAGCTGGTGCACCGCGGCTACACCGGCACCATCAACTCGGGCGACGGCGACAAGGGCGTGGCGGCCTGCCCCTACAACTTCTACACCCAGTGGATCAACGACCCCGAGGGCACGCGCGAGAGGGTGGAGTCGTTCACGCGCAGCACCGTGGGCACACCCGAGTGCCCGATCGAGGGGATTCCGAACGAGCCGGCCAAGCACCGCTGAAGCGCCGCCCCATGGATCACCAGATCTTCGAGCTCGGCGACGTCGTGCTGCAGCGGGGCGCCACCCTGCGCGGCGCGAAGCTCGCCTACAAGACCTACGGCACGCTGAATGCCGACAAGAGCAACGTCGTCGTCTACCCGACCTGGTACTCGGGCCAGCACCACGACAACGAGTGGCTGATCGGCGAGGGCATGGCGCTCGACCCGGCGAAGTACTTCATCATCGTGCCCAACATGCTGGGCAACGGCCTGTCGTCCTCGCCGAGCAACACGCCGCCGCCCTACGACCTGGAGCGCTTCCCCGACGTGACGCTCTACGACAACGTGACGCTGCAGCACCGGCTGGTGACCGAGCAGTTCGGCATCGAGCGCATCGCGCTGGTGGTGGGCTGGTCGATGGGCGCGCAGCAGACCAACCAGTGGGGCTGCCTCTACCCCGAGATGGTCGAGCGCATCGCGCCCTTCTGCGGCTCGGCCAGGACGGCGCCGCACAACATCGTGTTCCTCGAGGGCGTGAAGGCGGCGCTCACCAGCGACGCGGCCTGGAACGGCGGCTGGTACACGACGCCGCCGACGCGCGGGCTGCGCGCGGTGGGACGCGTCTATGCGGGCTGGGGCCTGTCGCAGCCCTTCTACCGGCAGGAGCTGTGGCGCGAACTGGGCTTCAGCTCGCTCGAGGACTTCCTGGTCGGCTACTGGGAGGGCTTCTTCCTGAAGAAGGATGCGAACAACCTGCTCGCGATGCTGTGGTCGTGGCAGCACGGCGACATCAGCGCCAACCCGGTGTTCGGCGGCGACTTCAAGAAGGCGCTGGGCGCGATCCGCGCCCGCGCGATCGTGATGCCGGCCGAGCGCGACCTGTACTTTCCGGCCGCCGACAACGAATGGGAGGTGGCGCAGATGCCGAACGCCGAGTACCGGCCGATCCCGGGCGTGTGGGGCCACTTCGCGGGCGGCGGCAGCAGCCCGGTGGACACCCGCTTCATCGACGACGCCCTGCGGGAACTGCTCGCCACGCCATGAACGCACCCGTGCACGATCCGCTCGCGGCCTGGCGCATCGAGTCCGAGCCCTTCTACCGGCCCGCGGGCAACGAGGTGGCGCTGTACCGGCAGGCCTGGCGCCACCGCATGCCGCTGATCCTCAAGGGGCCGACCGGCTGCGGCAAGACGCGCTTCGTCGAGCACATGGCGTGGTCGCTGGGCCGGCCGCTGGTGACGCTGGCCTGCAACGAGGACATGACGGCCTCCGACCTGGTCGGGCGCTACCTGCTCGACGCCGACGGCACGGCCTGGCACGACGGGCCGCTGACGCTGGCGGTGCGCCATGGCGGCATCTGCTACCTCGACGAGGTGGTGGAGGCGCGACAGGACACGACGGTGGTGATCCATCCGCTGACCGACGCGCGCCGCATCCTGCCGCTCGACAAGAAGGGCGAGCTGGTGCGCGCGCACCCCGACTTCCAGCTCGTGGTGTCGTACAACCCCGGCTACCAGAGCAGCGCCAAGGACCTCAAGCCCTCGACGCGCCAGCGCTTCGCGGCGCTGGAGTTCGACTACCCCGACGGCGCGCTCGAGGCCGAGATCGTGGCGCACGAGGCCGGCATCGACACCGCGCTGGCCGCGAAGCTGGTGGCCGTCGCGCACTGCTCGCGCGAACTCAAGCACCGCGGGCTCGACGAGGGCGTGTCGACGCGCATGCTGATCTACGCGGGCGTGCTGATCCGCGACGGCGTGACGCCGCGCGAGAGCTGCGAGATGACGATGACGCGCGCGCTGACCGACGACCCCGACATGGCGAGCGCGCTGCAGGGCTTCGTCGAGGCCCAGTTCGGATGACGCGCGACACGGGCAGCTTCGCCGCGCTGGGGCTGCTCGCGCGCGGGCTGGCCGGCATGGCGCTTGAGGTGCAGCCGCTGGTGGCCGGCGCGAAGCCGGGCACGCGCGCGGTGCTCGCGGCCGGGCGGCTGCTGGTTCCCGAGGACAGCCCGCCGGCGCTGCGCCGCGCGATGGTCGCGCATGCGGTGGCGCACCTGCGGCATTCGACGCCCGCGCGCCGCGCGAACACGCTGCGGCCGATGGGCATCGCGCTGGTGTCGGCCATCGAGGACGCGCGCGTCGAGCGGCTGCTGGTGCGCGACTTCCCCGGCCTGCATGGCTGGTTCGCCGACGCGCTGCCGCCCGCGCCCGATCCGCTCGACCTGCGCTTCGAGGCGCTGCTGCTGCGCATGGACCGGCTGCTGCTGCGGCCCGAGCTGCACGACGGCAGCCACTGGGTCGAGAAAGCGCGCCGGCTGTTCGAGAACACCGCGGCGCGCGCGGGCCTCGCGGACTACGAGGCCTTCCGCGCGATCGCCTCGATCCTGGCCAACGACCTGGGCCAGATGCGCGTGCGCTTCGAGCCCCAGGGCTACGCGGTGCCCGCGCCCTGGCGCGACGACAACAGCTGGCTCTGGGACTTCGGCGCCGATGCGACGCCGCCACCGCCCGACGAGGCGATCGCGCTGCAGCAGTCGGGCGCGCGCATGCCGCCGCCCTCCGACGCGGGCGATGCGGCCGCCGGAGCGCCGCCCGAGTTCGGCGACATGGAGCTGGGCCGCTATACCTACCCCGAATGGGACCGCCGCCTCGAGCGCCTGCGCCCCGACTGGTGCACGGTGATCGAGAAGCTGCCCGCCTGGCAGGGCCTGCTACCGGCGCAGGCACAGGCGGCCCTGCGCGCCGAGAGCCTGCCGCCGCTGGCGCTGCCGCGCGCGCGTCACCTCGACCGCCGGCACCGGCTGCGGCGGCAATGGGAGGGCGACGACATCGACCTCAATGCGGCGATCGAGGTGCTGGTCGACCGGCGCCAGCGGCTGCGGCCCGACGCGCGCTTGTTCATGCGCCCGGGCAAGGCGCCGCGGCCATCGAGCGTGCTGGTGCTGCTCGACCTGTCGGCCTCGGCCAACGATGCGGGCCCGCACGGCCTGTCGCTGCTCGAGATCGAGAAGCAGGCCGCGCTGATGCTCGCCGCCGCGCGGCCGCGCGGCGCGGACCGGCTCGCGGTGCACGGCTTCTCGTCGAACACGCGCGCCGAGGTCTACTACTACCGGCTGCTCGAGTTCGGCCAGCCGCTCTCGCCGCCCGCGCGCGCGACCATCGGCGCGGTGCGCGGGCGCTACTCGACGCGCATGGGCGCGGCGCTGCGGCATGCGGCGGCGCTGCTCGCGGGCGAGCCCGCGGGCCAGCGCGCGATCCTGCTGGTGACCGACGGCGCGCCGGCCGACATCGACGTGCACGATCCCAGGTACCTCGTCGAGGATGCGCGCGAGGCGGTGGCCGAAGCGCGCGGCGCGGGCGTGCGCACCGCCTGCATCGCGGTCGATGCCGCGGCCGATTCCTATGTGCGGCGCATCTTCGGCTGGCGCAACTATTGCATCGCCGACGATGCGCGCAGCCTGCCCGCGCGGCTCGCGCGCATGAGCGCGCGGCTGGCCGCGGCCCACTGACGAAAGCATCGGACTGCGATAGGGTGGAGTCCCGAACGAATCCCACACGAGACAGAAAAGACATGACGGCCCCTCACCCCTCACGGACGACCGCCCATGGCTGACAAGGATCCCATCCGCGTCGGCATCCTCTATTCGGAAACCGGCGTCACCTCGACCATCGGCCTGTCGCAGCTGCAGGGCGCGCTGCTCGGCATCGAGGAGATCAACGCGGCCGGCGGCATCGACGGCCGCGAGCTGGTGGCGGTGCGCCACGACCCGCAGTCGAACCCGGCGCGCTATGCGCAGCTGGCCGAGAAGCTGATCGTGCAGGACCGGGTCAACGTGATCTTCGGCTGCTACATGTCGAGCAGCCGCAAGGCGGTGATCCCGGTGATCGAGAAGTGGAACAAGCTGCTGTTCTACCCGACGCTCTACGAGGGCTTCGAGTACTCGGGCAACGTGATCTACACGGGCGCGGCGCCCAACCAGAACAGCGTGCAACTGGCGGAGTTCATGACGACGAACTTCGGCGCGCGGGTCTACCTGATCGGCTCCGACTACATCTACCCCTACGAGTCGAACCGGATCATGGGCGAGCTGGTGATGCAGCGCCCCGGCAGCGAAAAACTCGGCGAGCACTACGCGGCGCTCGACGCGACCGAGAAGGACTACCGGGCCATCATGGCCGACATCCGCGACAAGCAGCCCGACTTCATCTTCTCGACGGTGGTGGGCGACTCCACCGCGAGCCTGTACCGCGCCTATGCCGAGGCCGGCTTCGACCCGAAGCGCATGCCGATCGCGAGCCTCACGACCTCCGAGGCCGAGATCTCGCAGATGGGGCGCGGGGTGGCGACGGGGCACTTCACGGCGGCACCCTACTTCCAGTCGATCGACTCGCCGGCCAACCAGCGCTGCCTGGCGCAACTGCGCGCCCGCTTCGGCGACGGCTGCGTACCCAACCTGTGCTGGGAAGCCGCCTACTTCCAGATGCACATCTACGCCAATGCCTTCGCGCAGGCGGGCAGCGACGGGATCGCGGAGATCCTGCCGCACATCCTCGGGGCCGAGTTCGATGCGCCGCAAGGGCGGGTGAAGATCGATCCCACGAACCACCACACCTGCCTCTATCCGCGCATCGGGCGCGTGGATGCGCAGGGGCAGTTCACCATCGTTCGTCAGGCGACGCGTGCTGTGTATCCCGATCCCTATCTGGTGACGCATTCGCTCGGGGACTGGACGGCTCGGCTCGATACGCTGGAGGTTTAGGTGGAACGTGCTTTCTACCGTTGTGGGGGGGCTCACGCCGACGGGGTACTCCCCTCCGCGAATGTCCCCCGGCCTGCGGCCTCCTCCTTGATTTCGCTGCGGGGAGTACCCCATCGACGTGAGCCCGGGACGCGCCGGTCGAACCGGCCGCACCACCGCTGCGCTTCTCGTGCACAGGATGCCGGGTGCTTCCCGCAGCGAAATAAAGGAGGAGCCGAAGGCGGGGGACATTCGCGGAGGGAAGTACCCGGCGTCCTGTGCACGCGCCCCGAACAAGAGCCTCAAACCCAACAACAAGAGGCCTGAAGTGGACAGCCCACCCAAACGACACACCCTGCGCGTGACCCCACCGCAGCTCAAAGAACTGCGCCTGCTGAAGATCGCAGTCATCCACCCCGACGACAGCGACGGCCGCCAGCTCACCCAGCAGCTGCAGCGCATCGGCTGCCAGGTGCAGGCCTTCTGGCCGCCGGTGCAGGCGCTGCCCGAGGGCATCGACGTGGCTTTCATGGCGGTGCAGCCCGACTTCATCAATCTGCGCTTCGAGTGGACCAAGAGCGAGGATGCGCCGGCCATCATCGCCGTCGTGACCTACGAGAACCCGACCATCGTCGAGGCCGTGCTCGAGATCGGCGCCAAGGCCGTGCTGCCCTCGCCGGTGCGCTCCTTCGGACTGTTGTCGGCGCTGGTGGTGGCGCGCGAGGCGCACAAGCAGAACCGCTCGCTCGCGCGGCGCCTGCGCAAGACCGAGGCCAAGCTGCTGGGCGTGCGGCAGCTCGCGGAGGCCAAGGCGATTCTCATGAAGACGCATGGCGTGTCGGAGGGCCAGGCCTACGACCTGATCCGCGAGCAGGCGATGAGCAAACGTACCACCATGGAAGAGATCGCGGCCGCCATCGTCAACGCCAACGAGATCCTCTCGCTCGGCGCGCGCAAGCCCGAGGCTTCTTGAGGCCGTTCAGGCCTGACGGAAACCCGCCAGCACCTCGAGCACCCGCAGTGTGGCGCCGTCGAGCAGCGCGCGCGGCCGGTGCGCGATGCACAGGCGGCGCGTGAGCTTCGGCACGATCGGCAGGATCTGCATGCGCTCGCCGAGCGCCGCGTCGGTCGTCGGCTGCAGCGGCAGCAGCGCGGCGCCATAGCCGGCCGCCACCAGGCTGCGGATGGCCGCGTCGTAGTTGAGCTCGATGCGTGCGCGCGGCGCGAAGCCCGCGGCCGCGAACCACTCCATCGTGAGCCGGTACATGTGAGTGGTCGCGTCGTTGAAGATCAACGGCTGCTCGGCCAGCCAGGCCGGCGTGACGCGCCTGGGCGCCTTCGTGCGCTGCGGCACGAAGGCCATCATCGGCTGCGTACGCCAGGGCGTGAACACCAGGTCGCGCAGCGGCGGCTGCGGCAGCGCCACCAGGCCGATGTCGAGCGTGCCCGCGGCCAGCCGCGCCAGCGCCTCGCCCGAGCCGAGGATCGCCACATCGACGTCGATGCCCGCGTCCTGCGCGCCCAGCGCCTCGAGCACCTGCGGCAGCAGGTCGACCACCACGCCGGTCGACGTGCCCAGCCGCACGCGGCCGCTGCGGCCCTCGGCCTGCCGCTTGACCGCGTCGAGCGCATCGTCGGTGTCGCGCAGCAGCTTGCGCCCGCGCTCCACCAGCGCCGCGCCGGCCGCCGTGGGCGTGATGCCGCGCGCGCCGCGCACCACCAGCTTGGCATCGAGCCGCGACTCGAGTTCGGAGACGTGCAGGCTGACCGTGGGCTGCGCGAGATGCAGCGCCTGCGCCGCGGCCGAGAAGCTGCCGAGGTCGGCAATCGCGATCAGGGTGCGCAGCTGGTCGAGGTTGAGGTGGCGCATGGGCGTCGAATCAGGAAAGCTGATGAGATGGCTCAGAAATCTCAACTTCCACAATAGCACGGCGACGCCGAAGATGAGCGCACCGACACCGCAACCCCCAGGAGCCCATCGTGAAGACCGCATCGTCCCCGAGCTTTCGCCAACGCCTTCTGCATGCCCTGCGCGGCTGGCGCCGGCACGCGGCGAATCGCCGCCGGGCCCGCGCCGATGCGTGCCAGCTCGCCGGCATGAGCGAGCACGACCTGCGCGACCTCGGCGTCGGCCGCAGCGAGCTGCCGGGGCTGATGCAGCCCGCGCCCTCGCACTGCGAGCACAGCCACCGCGCAAGCTGAAGGAAGCGCGCCCGGCCCTTGCCGCGGCCTCGATTTGAGGTCCAATGCGGGGCGTGCCAAGTCCCGCTTCCGCTTCTCCCCCGCTCGTCGTCGAGCTCACTTCCCCGCAGTCGGTCGACGGCCGGCGCGCGGCCTTCCAGTCGCTCTGGCTGCTGGTGCGCATGCGCCATGCGCACGACAGCCAGACCCCGATGGTGCGGCTGGCCGACCTGCGCGGCGAAGTGTCGGACGCGAGCACCCTGCGCATGGTCGTGAGCCGTGCCTTCCGCGACTTCAAGGCCTGGGGCATCGAGGTCGGCTGGGGCGAGGACAGCACGCGCGAGCCGCGCTTCCTCAACGCCGAGCGGCGCAGCCAGGGCCCGTTCTGGCTGCCGCCGGCCGAGGCGCGGCGCGTGCGCTGCGAGGTCGAGGGGCGCGCCGCCAGCGCGGCCGAGATCGCCTCGTTCCTCGGCCTGCGCGCGCGCACGGGCGCGACGGCGGGCGCCTCGGCGCCGCCCGAGGCGGTGCACCTGCAGGACGCCGCCTTCTGGAAACAGCTCGTGTCCGCGCAGCGGGCCGCGCGCCAGGGCCGGCTGATGACGCCGGTGGCCGGCGGTGCCAGCGATGACGCGGGCCAGCCGAGCGCGCTCGAATCGATACGGCTCGCCGGCACGCTCGCGGCCAGCGGCTTCCAGCGCGCGCTGGTCACGCTCAATGAGGCCATGCTGTGGCGCCGCCTCGGCGACAACGAACAGGCGCGTCGCCAGCTCGAGGTGCTCAAGAAGCAGCGCCTCGCGCACCACGTGGCGGGCAACGACTACCTCGGCGCGATGGAATGCATCGTCTCGGCCTGGTGCGCCTACACCGCGCGCGACCTGCCGCTGGCGCAGTCGCTGCTCGGCGGCATGGCCGACGACCCGGCGCGCAGCGTGGTGCTGCGCCACCATCCCGACGTGCGCTTCGAATGGTGCAACCTGTGGGCGCTCGGTTGCCGCTCGCGCGCGCTGGCGCTCGCGGCCGAGGACGCGCCGGCCGCCCGCCTGCTCGCCGAGGAATCGCTGCGCCGCTTCGGCGACGCGCTGACCGCGGCCTTCGAGTCGCATTCCTTCGATGCCGCCCAGCACGTGGCGGCCAACCTCGGCATGGCGGTGTGGCTGTTCGACCGCGTGGGCCTCGCGCTGCCCGCGCTCCCCTCGGCGCCGGCGGGCGGCCCGAAGCGGCGCGGCGATGCCTCGGCAGCGTCCGACACCACGCGCCATGCCGTGCAGTGGATCGCCTTCAGCGAATGGCTCTGCGGCCAGGCCGACGGCCAGGGCCGCTCGGCCTGGAACGCGATCTACCTGATGCGCATCGCGCGCGGCCATTGCGGCGCCGAGCCCCGGCCCACGCTCGCGCAGTTCCGCGCCCAGGCGCCGCTCGACCCGGCCGCGATCTCGGCGCTGGCCGGTCCGCTCGCCGATGCCTTCGACGCCACGCACTGGCCCGCGCGCTGGGTCGAGGTGGCGCAGGCACGGCTGGCCGACCACCAGGCCGGCCGGCGCCGCTACCCGGGCCTGCAGCATTGCAGCCTGCTGTTCGAGCATGCGTGGTACGCCGCCCATGCGGGCGACCTGAAAGCAGCCGAGCGCTCGCTGGTCACGCTGCGCGAGGCGCTGCCGCAGCTGGTGCCCAGCGACCGCGCCTACTTCGCCGAGTCGTGGAACGACGGCCTGCCGGCCGAGCTGGTGCTCGAGGCAAAGCCGCCGCGACGGCCGGCGGCGCGGCCGAGGAAGGCCGCGCGCTGAAGCGGCCTCAGCCGCGCGCCGCGATGCAGTCGATCTCGATGTCGAAGGGCCCGAACCAGGCCGGCACGCAGACGAAGATGCGCGCGGGCGGCGACTCGGGGAAGTAGCGCGCATAGACCGCGTTGACCGCGGCGAACTTCTCCACCGAGGTGCAGTACACGTTGCACTTGAGCGCATTCGCGAGCGACGAGCCCGCCGTCTCCAGGCACAGCTTCAGCTGTTCGAGCACCAGCTCGGCCTGCCGCTCGACCGAGGCGCCGACCGCCACCTGCCCGGTCTCGGGATCGAAGGGCGGCAGGCCCGAGACATAGACGGTGTCGCCATGGCGCGTGACGATGGAGGCCGGTGCCTTCCAGCGATCGAGCCAGGTGGAGAGGGGTTCGACACGGATGACTTCGCGCGCGGGCATGGGAATCCTTCTGTTGCGGTGGATGACGATGGCCGCGATGGTGCGGCCTTCGTCCCCCGCACGCTTCGTTCCGCGACGAAGCGTTCAGCCGCCCGTGCCCATGCCCAGTGCCAGCCGCACGCGCTCGCGCAGCACCGGCAGCACCTCGCTCTCGAACCACGGATGGCGCTGCTGCCAGCCGGTGTTGCGCGGCGAGGGATGCGGCAGCGGGATGACGCGCGGCGCGAATTCCGCGAAGGCGCGCACGGTCTCGGTGACGCCATCGCGCGCCCGGCTGCCCAGGTGGCGGCGCTGCGCGTACTGGCCGATCAGCAGCGTGAGCTCGACGCGCGGCATCTGCGCCAGCAGCCGCTCGTGCCACAGCGGCGCGCACTCCTTGCGCGGCGGCAGGTCGCCGCTGGTGCCGCGGCCCGGGTAGCAGAAGCCCATGGGCACGAGCGCGATGCGCGAGGCGTCGTAGAACAGTTCGCGCTCCACGCCGAGCCAGCGCCGCAGCTGGTCGCCGCTGCGGTCGTCCCAGGGCACGCCCGTGCGGTGCACCGTCATGCTCGGCGCCTGGCCGACGATCAGCAGCCGCGCCTGCGCGCCGGCCTGCACCACCGGGCGCGGGCCCAGCGGCAGATGCACCTCGCAAACGCGGCAGGCGCGGATCTCGGCGAGCAGCGGCTCCACGCGCTTCAGCGGCCGAAGGGCTTGAAGAAGGCGTTGAGCTCGGCCCCGGGCGCGGCGTCGGCGAAGCCGTCGAAGCGGCCCTCGTCGGCCAGCGTGCGCGCGGCGCGGATGAAGCCGCCCCAGGCCGCGCGCGCCATCGCGCCGCCCACGCTGACGCGGCGCACGCCGAGCGCCTCGATGTCCTTCATCGTGAGTTCGCTGGTCGCGCCGACCAGCAGGTTCACCGGCTTGGGCGCAACCGCCGCGACCACGGCCGCGATCTGCTCGCGCGTCTTGATGCCGGGCGCGTAGAGGCAGTCGGCGCCGGCTTCGGCATAGGCCTTGAGGCGCGCGATCGCGTCGTCGAGGTCGGGCCGGCCGGCGAAGAAGTTCTCGGCGCGGCCGATCAGCAGCGTGTCGCCGCCCGCCGCATCGATGGCGCCGCGCGCGGCGCGCATGCGCTCGACCGCGACCTCGATGGGGAACAGCGGCGCGTCGGCATGGCCGGTCGAGTCCTCGATCGACAGGCCGGCCACGCCGGTCTCGACCGCGAGCCGCACGCTCTGGGCCACGGCCTGCGGATCGGCGCCGAAGCCGTTCTCGAAATCGGCATTGACCGGCAGCGAGGTCGCGGCCACCAGTTCGCGCAGGTGCGCGAGCACCGCGTCGCGCGCGATGGCGCCGTCGGCCTGGCCGTGCGACCAGGCGAAGCCCGAGCTGGTGGTGGCGAGCGCCTTGTAGCCCAGGCCTTCGAGGTAGCGCGCGCTGCCGGTGTCCCAGGGATTGGGGATGACGAAGCAGCCTTGGGCATGCAGCGCGCGGAAGGCCGCGCGTTTCTCGGCGACGGTGGGGTTCGTGGGGGTCATGGGGTCTGTTCCTTCTTTCGATGAAATTCGATGCAAGGGCGGCGAAAGGCGCGAAGCCGTTCAGGATAAGCCAGCGCCCGGCTGCGGCGCGCCGGGCGGATGGGCCAGCAGGTGGTCGATGAAGGCGCGCACCGCCGGCAGCATGCCGCGGCGCGTGGCGAAGGCCGCCTGGATCTCGCTCGCGGTGCAGGCCCAGTCGGGAAACAGGCGCACCAGGCGGCCCTCGCGCAACTCGTCGCGGCACAGGATCTCGGGCAGCAGCGCCACGCCCAGGCCCTGCAGCGCCACGTGCCGGAGCGCGAACATGTCGTCGGTGACCAGGCGCGGCACGAAGCCCAGTTCGTGCACCTGCCTGCCGCGCTCCAGCCGCCACAGGTGGCGCTCGCCGGTATCGGGCAGCGAGAGCATCGGCCACGCGGCCAGGTCGTCGAGGCTCGCGGGCCTGCCCAGGCGCTCGAGCAGCGCCGGGCTCGCGAGCAGCACGTCGACCGTGCGGCCCAGCGGCCGCGCGACCAGGCTCGAATCCTCGAACGGCGGGCGCCGCACGCGCAGCACCACGTCGACGTTCTCCTGCAGCGGATCGACGCGCCGGTGGCTGACCTCGAGCGACAGCCGCACCTCGGGAAAGGCGCGCATGAAATCGGGGATCAGCGGCGTGAGCCAGAACTGCGCGAGCGTGAAGGGCGCGCTCACGCGCAGCGGCCCCTGCGGCCGCGCGGCCGCCTGGCGCACCACGTCGAAGGCCTCCTCGCCCGCGGCCACCGTGGCCTGGCAGCGCTCGTAGAACTGCTCGCCGACATGGGTCAACAGCAGCCGGCGCGAGCTGCGCTGCAAGAGCCGCACGCCCAGCCGTTCCTCGAGCTGCGCGACGCGGCGGCTCAGGCGCGACTTGGGAATGCCCAGGTGCCGGCTCGCGGCGCTGAAGCCCTGCTGCTGCACCACGTGCGCGAACAGCGCGAGGTCGTTGAAATCGTCCATGTCTCCTGTTCCGCTGACAGAACGATCCGTTCTTTTTCGGCGGATTGTTGTCGTTTCGTTCCATCAGCATCATCGATCGCCTCTTCTCGGTCAATGTCCACGCCCATGAAAATCGCCAGCTTCCATCACCGCGGTGCCCTTCGCTTCGGCGTGGTCCGAAACGACGAGGTGCTCGACGCCAGCGCCCTGCCCGGCGCGCCGGCCGGCGTGCGCGAGCTGCTGGCGCGCGGCGACGAGGGCCTGGCCTGGCTGCGCGCGGCCATCGAGGCGGCACCGCGCCTGCCGCTGGCCGATGTGAAGCTCACGGCGCCGGTGCCCGAGCCGCGCAAGTTCCTCGGCCTCGGCGGCAACTACGCCTCGCACCTCGAGGAGGCCGCGAAGCTGGGCCTGACACGGCCACCGGGACAGGTGTGGTTCAACAAGCAGGTGTCGTGCGTGGCCGGCCCCTTCGACGAGGTGCACCGGCCGCGCGTGTCGGCGCAGTTCGACTACGAGGGCGAGCTCGGCGTGGTCATCGGCCGGCGCTGCCGCCATGTGCGGGCCGAGGAGGCGATGGCCATGGTCGCGGGCTACGTCGTGATCAACGACATGAGCGTGCGCGACTGGCAGCTGCGCGCGCCCACGCACACCCTGGGCAAGTCCTTCGACACCCACGGCCCCTTCGGCCCCTGGCTGGTGACGCGCGACGAGATCGCCGATCCGCATGCGCTGCGGCTGCGTACCTGGGTCAACGGCGAGCTGCGCCAGGACGGCAACACCGCCCAGATGATCCATCGCATCGAGGCCATGCTGGTCGAACTCACGACCGCCTTCACCCTCGAGCCCGGCGACGTGCTGAGCACCGGCAGCCCCGCGGGTGTCGGCGGCCTGATGGATCCGCCGCGCTACCTGGTGGCGGGCGACGTGGTGCGCGTGGAGATCGAGGGCATCGGCCACATCGAGAACCGCGTGGTGCAAGAACCCCTGGAGACCGCCCGATGAACGACCCCAAGCGCGCCCTGCCCGACCTCGCCTCTTCCGAATTGCGGCCCGTCAAGCTCGCCCACGTGGTGCTGCGCGTGGCCGAGCTCGCGCGTTCGCGCGCCTGGTACCTCGCGGTGCTGCAGGCGCGCGTGGCCTTCGAGAACGAGATGCTGTGCTTCCTGAGCTACGACGACGAGCACCACCGCATCGGCCTGATCGCGCGCCCCGACCTGGGCCGCGAGGCCGATGCGAACACCGGGCTCGAGCACATCGCCTTCACCTACGGCTCGCTGGCCGCGCTGCTCGCCAACCACCGGCGGCTGGCCGCGCTCGGCATCGTGCCCTACTGGTGCATCAACCACGGGCCGACGATCTCGATGTACTACCGCGACCCCGACGGCCACCGGCTCGAGCTGCAGCACGACGTGTTCGAGACCGCCGCCGAGGTCGATGCCTTCTTCGCGGGCGGCGCCTATGCCGAGAACTTCATGGGCGTGGTGTTCGACCCCGCGGACCTGGCCGCGCGCTTCGAGGCCGGCGAGCCGCTGGCCTCGCTGACCGCGCGGCCCGGCCTGCCAGTAGGCAAGGGGCCGTGGGACATGTTCGTGCCCTGACAAGGTGCGAGGCGGGCTCAGCACTCCACCACATTGACCGCGAGCCCGCCGAGCGAGGTCTCCTTGTAGGTCGACTTCATGTCCTCGCCGGTCTGCTTCATGGTGCGGATCACGGCATCGAGCGAGACGTAGTGGCTGCCGTCGCCGCGCAGCGCCATGCGCGCCGCGTTGATGGCCTTCACCGCGCCCATCGCATTGCGTTCCACGCAGGGGATCTGCACCATGCCGCCGACCGGGTCGCAGGTCAGGCCGAGGTTGTGCTCCATGCCGATCTCGGCCGCGTTCTCGACCTGCGCCGGCGTGCCGCCGAGCACCGCGGCCAGCGCGCCGGCCGCCATCGAGCAGGCCACGCCGACCTCGCCCTGGCAGCCGACCTCGGCGCCCGAGATCGAGGCGTTGGTCTTGTAGAGCATGCCGATCGCCGCGGCCGTGAGCAGAAAGTCGACGATGCCCGCGTCGCTCGCATTCGGCACGAAGCGCTGGTAGTAGTGCATCACGGCCGGCACCACGCCGGCCGCGCCGTTGGTGGGCGCGGTCACCACGCGACCGCCGGCCGCGTTCTCCTCGTTCACGGCCATCGCGAAGGCATTGACCCAGTCCATGGCCGCGAGCGGATCGGCCGCGCCGGCCTGCGCCAGCAGCTCGCGGTGCAGCTCGCCCGCGCGCCGGCGCATGCGCAGCGGGCCGGGCAGCGCTTGGGCGGCCAGCGGGTTGTCGATGCCGAAGCCGCGCTGCACGCACTGCTGCATCACGCCCCAGATGCGCAGCAGGCCCGCGCGCACCTCGGCTTCGGGGCGCCAGGCGCATTCGTTGCGCAGCACCAGCGCGGCCACCGAGAGGCCGTTCTCCCGGCATTGCGCCATCAGTTCGTCGCCCGTCGAGAACGGATGCGGCACCGCCACCGCCGCGGTCTGCGCCACGGCCTGGCCGCCCTCGACGACGAAGCCGCCGCCAACCGAGAAATAGCGGCCTTCGGCGAGCACCGCATCGTCGGTGGCGAAGGCGGTGAAGCGCATGGCGTTGGGATGCTCGGGCAGCGACTCCTCGCCGCGAAACACGATGTCGCGCACGCGGTCGAAGGCGATCGGCGTGGTGCCCAGCAGCATCAGCGTGCCGCCGCGGCGCAGCGTCTCGAGCCGCGGCTGCACGGTCTCGGGCCGCACCGTGTCGGGGGCGTCGCCGAACAGGCCGAGGATCACGCCCTGGTCGGTCGCATGGCCGTGGCCGGTGGCGCCGAGCGAGCCGAACAGGTCGACGCGCAATCGCGCGACGCGCTCGAGCAGGCCCTGCCGTTCGAGCGAGCGCGCGAACAGCAGCGCCGCGCGCATCGGGCCCACGGTGTGCGAGCTCGAGGGCCCGATGCCGATCTTGAAGATGTCGAAGGCGGACAGCATCAGCGCATCATGCGGCCGGAAGCTGCTGCTTGACCAGTGCCACCCAGTAGGCCGCGCCCAGCGGCAGGATGTTGTCGTTGAAGTCGTAGTAGGGGTTGTGCACGTTCGGATCGTTCGGGCCCTCGCCCGCGCCGATGCCGATGTAGGCGCCCGGACGCTTTTGCAGCATGAAGGCGAAGTCCTCCGAGCCCATGGCCGGCGGGATGTCGGTCAGCACCTGTTCGCGCTCGACCAGGCTGGCGGCCGCGGCGATCGCCGCATCGGTCTCGGCCGGCGTGTTGACCACGCCCGGATAGCCGCGGCGGTAGTCGAGCGCCACCTTCGCACCGTGGGTGGCGGCCACGCCCTCGCAGATCTGCTGCATCGCGGCCTGGGTCTTGTCCTGGATCGCGGCGTCGAGCGTGCGCACGGTGCCGCGCAGCACCACGGTCTCGGGGATCACGTTCCAGGTGTCGCCGCCGTGGATCTGCGTGACGCTGACCACGGCCGAGTCGGTGGCGCCGGTGCGGCGGCTCACGATGGTCTGCAGCGCGTTGATGAGCTGCGCCGAGACCACCACCGAGTCGATGCCGGTCTCGGGCATGGCGCCGTGGCTGCCCTTGCCGGTGACCACGATCTCGAAGGTGTCGAGGTAGGCCGTCATGGTGCCCTTGCGGATCGCGAAGCGGCCGCGCGGCAGGCTCGGGAAGTTGTGCATGCCGTAGACGGCATCGGCGGGGAACTGGTCGAACAGGCCTTCCTCGACCATCACGCGGCCGCCGCCCTCGTTCTCCTCGGCCGGCTGGAACACGAAGTGCACCGTGCCCTTGAAGGGCTTGTGGCGCGACAGGTGCTCGGCCGCGCCCAGCAGCATCGCGGTGTGGCCGTCGTGGCCGCAGGCGTGCATCTTGCCCACGCACTTCGAGGCATGGGCCTGCGTGCCCAGCTCCTGCATGTTGAGCGCGTCGAGGTCGGCGCGCAGCGCGATGCTCGGGCCGTCGCCATTCTTCAGCGTGCCGACCACGCCGGTGCCGGCCAGGCCGCGGTGCACCGGCAGGCCCATCAGCATCAGCGCGTTGGCGACCACGTTGGCGGTGCGGTGCTCCTCGAACGCGGTCTCGGGATTGGCGTGGATGTCGCGGCGCCAGGCCTGCATGCGCGCACGGGTGTCTTCGGCGATTTCGGGGTCGCGGTACATGGTGGGGTTCTCTCGGGGGGTCAGTGGAAGAATTCGGCGATCAGGGTCGCGCCGAGGAAGGTACCGGCGGTGGCGGTCAGCGACACCACCACGATGCGCCAGCCGAGCTGGCGGAACACCGGCAGGTCCTTCGCGACCGAGAAGCCGGCCAGCGCGAGCACCGGCGTGGTGAAGGCCAGGAAGTTGAGCTTGGCGGTGAGCGCGATCAGCGCGTCGGAGAACGGCAGCAGGCCCGGGATGCCCACCACCGTGGCCACCACCGACAGCACCAGCACCATCGGCAGCCGCGGCACCAGGCGCTTGAGGCCCTCGACGGCGAGCGCGATCGCCACCACGGCCAGCATGCCCTCGAGCGAGACCAGCGGTGGCACCTTGTAGGTCAGCGAATTGCCGATCAGCACGCCGCCACCCACCACGGCCCAGGCGATCAGCGTGTCGCGCAGCGGCAGCGCGCCACCGTGCGCCACGCTGACCTGCGACACGGCGGCGGTGCCCGCATCGGGCGCGCCGCGCTTCGAGAAACGGCCCAGCACCGGCTCGAGCTTGCCGTAGAGCCACGAGCACAGCGGCAGCGAGAGGAACAGCGTGAAGTAGAAGCCCGCGACCGTGGTCAGCAGGTTCGAGGCGGCCGCGATGGCCGTGAGCTGCGGCAGCATCTCGGCCGGCTGCTGCGCGGCGATGGCGCCCAGCGCGGCCGCCATCAGGCTGCCCGAGCCCACGCCGGCGCCCATGGCCAGCGAGCGCGGATCGAAGACGTGCAGGCTGGCGATGAAGCCCGCCAGCACCGCGATGAACAGCGCGCCCAGCACGGTGCCGGTGATGTATTCGGCCAGCACGCCGCGGCCCTCGGGCGAGGCCATGCCGTACTTCTCGCCGATGATCACCAGGTTGCCTTCGCGCCCCACCGAGAAGGTGGCGCCCACGGCCTCGCGCTTGATGCCCAGCAGCAGCGCCAGCGGCAGGCCGAGGGCCAACGTGCCCAGTGCGTGGCCGAACTCCTGGAACAGCAGCGCCCAGCCGGCCTGCTTGACCTGCGGCAGCGCGGCGCCGACCGTGAGGCCCAGCTTCACCACGAACAGCAGCAGGCCCGCGTTGAGCAGGCCGCCCGCGAAGGACTGCTCGGCGGTGGCGACGCGCGCCACGCCCGGCACGCGGCGGTGCGCGATGCCCCAGACCGCGGCGATCAGCAGCGCCCACAGCATCGGCAGCAGCGCCACCTTGCCGGGGCCGACGCTGAACTGCACCGGGCCGACCAGCTCGGCCGCGGCCACGATGGCCAGCGTGACGGCCGCGAGCTTGAGTTTTCCGGAAGCGCCGGAAGGCGCGGCCGTGACGGGAACGGAGGCGGCGGAGGTCATGGGTGGGGCGTCGGTCTGGAGCCGTGGGTGAAGCCTTTGCTGGCGGATGGCGGCGAGTTTCTCCATGTAGGCCTATTGCATCAATGACCGCAAATCGGGATATTCGATGCATTGAATGCAACACTCAGGAGACCGGGCATGGACGACAGGCTCGACACGCGCCGCGTGCGCTACTTCATGCAGGTGCTCGACAGCGGCTCGGTGCGCGGCGCGGCCGACGTGCTCGACATGGACCCCTCGGCCGTCAGCCGCGCGATCGGCATCCTCGAGCAGGAGTGCGGCGTGCCGCTGCTCGAGCGCCATGGCCGCGGCGTGGTGCCCACCGACGCGGGCGAGATGCTGGCCGGCTACGTGCGCCGGCAGAACAGCCAGAAGCAGCACCTGATGGCGCAGATGGACAGCATCCGCAAGATCGAGCGCGGCCACATCGACATCGTGGTGGGCGAGGGCTATGTGGACTGGCTGATGCGCCACAGCCTGCGCGAGTTCATGACCACGCATCCGGGGATCACCATCGACCTCGACGTGGCCAGCACCGACGAAATCGTGCGCCGCGTGGTCGAGGAGCGCGCCCACATCGGCATGCTGTTCCAGCCGCCGCGCGACGAGCGGCTGACCTCGCACCAGTCGCATCCGCAGCCGATCCAGGCGCTGGTGCTGCGCTCGCACCCGCTCGCGCAGCTGGGCCGCCCGCTCAAGCTCGCCGACCTGCTGCCCTACCCGGGCGCCACGCTGCACCGCAACTTCGGCGTGCGCCAGCACATCGAGGCGGCCGAGATCAGCGAGGGCGTGCGGCTGCCCTCGCTGCTGACCACCACCTCGTTCAGCGCGCTCGGCCATTTCGTCTCGGCCGGGCTCGGCTACACGCTGGGCACGCGGATCTCGCTGACGCCGAATGCCGACCATCCCGAGCTGATCGAGCTGCCGATGAAGAACCCGCTGCTGTCGCAGGGCCGCTCGCACATCGTGTCGCGCCACGGGCGCCTGCTGTCGCCGGCCGCGGCCGAGCTGCTGCGCTGCGTGGTGCGCGACATGAAGCGCTACGCCGACACCGGGCCGACCAAGGCCCGCAAGCCGGCACCGCGCACGCGCGCGGCCACCGCTTGAGGAAGGCGCGGGGAGATCGTTGCGCGCGGCGGGCTTCGGTGGTCTGATCGCCTCCCATGTCCTACCTGCTCCCGCTCTTCGTCCACCTGCTGTGCGCCGCCTTCTGGGTCGGCGGCATGGCCCTCATGCACTTCGCGGTGCGCCCGGCCGCCGTCGCCACGCTCGAGCCGCCGCTGCGCCTGCGCATGATGGCCGCGACCTTGCGGCGCTTCTTCGTCGGGGTCGATGCCTCGGTCACGCTGCTGTTCGTGACGGGCGTGGCGATGATCCTGACCACGGGCGGCTTCCGCGGCGTGCACTGGCGCGTCGAGGCGATGATGGGCATCGCGATCCTGATGGCCGCGATCTACGTCTACATCCGCGCCTCGGTGTTCCGCGCGATGCGGCGCGCGGTCGACGACGGCGCCTGGCCGGTGGCCGCGGGCCGGCTCGACCTGGTGCGCAAGCTCGTGAGCCTGAACCTTGTGCTGGGCGTGGCGGTGTTTGCGGTGGCGGTGCTGGGGCGCGGCTAGACCGCTGGCCCCTTGAGCTCGACGCCGTTGCCGTCGGGGTCGCGCAGGTAGATCGAGGGCCCCGTGCCCTCGGCCCCGTAGTTGTTCTGCACCTCGCCATCGACCTCGACGCCATGGCTCGCCATGCGCTCGCGGATCGCGGCCTCGTCGAAGGGCTCGATGCGCAGGCACAGGTGGTCGAGGTTGCGGCCCTCGCGGCCGGCCAGCGCGCCACCCGCGCGGCCCAGCTTGCCGTCGTGCGTGACGAGGTCGATCAGGCTCTCGCCCGCGCGCAGGTGCACCAGGCCGAGGTCGTCGCGCCGCTTGTCGACCGTGCAGCCGAGCACGCCGACGTAGAAGGCGATGGCGCGCTCGGCATCGCGCACGCGCAGCACCAGGTGATCGATGCGCCGCAGCGCGAACGGCGCGGCATCGGAAGGATCGTGCGGGCGGGTCATGCCCGCCAGTGTGTCAGACCACGCCCGAGGCGCGCAATGCCTCGAAGCGCGCCGCATCGATGCCCATCTCGGCGAGCACCTCGCGCGTGTGCTGACCCAGCGCGGGCGGCGCGCGGCGCAGCACCGGCGGCGTGGCCGACAGGCGCAGCGGGCTCGCCACGCCGGTGATGGCCGCGATGCCGTCGCCCGCGTCGCGCGGCAGCGTGACCGCGAGGCCGCGCGCCTTGACCTGCGCATCGTCGAAGGCCTGCGCGATGTCGTTGATCGGGCCGCAGGGCACGGCCTTGTCCTCGAGCAGCGCGACCCAGTCGGCCGTGGTGCGCGTGCGCGTGAGCTCCTCCATCATCGGGATCAGCACGCCGCGGTGCTTCACGCGCAGCGTGTTGGTCGCGAAGCGCGCGTCGCTGGCCCAGCCGGGCTGGCCCGCGGCCTCGCAGAAACGCGCGAACTGGCCGTTGTTGCCGATCGCCAGCAGCATCGCGCCGTCCAGCGTCGGGAAGTCCTGGTAGGGCGCGAGGCTCGGATGGGTGTTGCCCTGGCGCGCCGGCGCCTTGCCGGTGTTGAGGAAGGCGCTGGCCTGGTTGGCGAGGATCGCCATGCCCACGTCGAGCAGCGCCATGTCGATGTGCTGGCCTTCGCCGGTGCGGTGCCTCACCTGCAGCGCGGCGAGGATCGCGGTGCTCGCGTAGACGCCGGTGAAGATGTCGGTGAGCGCGACGCCCACGCGCAGCGGACCGCCGCCGGGCTCGCCGTCGGGGCGGCCGGTGATGCTCATCATGCCGGTCATGGCCTGGATCATCAGGTCGTAGCCCGCGCGCTCGGCATAGGGGCCGTCGTTGCCGAAGCCGGTGACGCTGCAGTAGATGAGCCGCGGGTTGGCGCGGCGCAGCGTCTCCTGGTCGAGGCCGTACTGCTTCAGGCCGCCGGTCTTGAAGTTCTCCACCACCACGTCGGCCTGCGCCGCCATCTGCCTGAGCAGCGCCTGGCCGTCGGGCGTGGCCATGTCGATGGTGACCGAGCGCTTGTTGCGGTTGCAGGCGGTGAAGTAGCTGGCCTGGTCGCTGTCGTTGCCGTTCGCGTCCTTCACGAAGGGCGGGCCCCAGGTGCGGGTGTCGTCGCCGACGCCGGGACGTTCGATCTTGACGACATCGGCGCCCAGGTCCGCGAGGATCTGCGTGCACCACGGGCCCGCGAGCACGCGGGACAGATCGAGAACCTTGATGCCGTCGAGGGCTGCTTGGGTCATGGCGATGCGGTTGGAATTCGGGCTGCCCGGACGCGAAGAACGCGAAGGTTCCGCGAAGGGCGCAAAAGATTCATTTCAAGGAAGATGGACTTCCCTTCGCGTCTTTCGCGAATCCTTCGCGTCCTCTGCGTCCGGAAGTCCATGTCTGGCTTCAGTTCGCGAACGCGGCGATGCCCGTGATCGCGCGACCGAGGATCAGCGCATGGATGTCGTGCGTGCCTTCGTAGGTGTTCACGACCTCGAGGTTCACGAGGTGGCGCGCCACGCCGAATTCGTCGCTGATGCCGTTGCCGCCCATCATGTCGCGCGCCAGGCGGGCGATGTCGAGGGCCTTGCCGCAGTTGTTGCGCTTCATGATCGAGGTGATCTCGACCGCGGCCGTGCCTTCGTCCTTCATGCGGCCCAGGCGCAGGCTGCCCAGCAGGCCCAGCGAGATCTCGGTCTGCATGTCGGCCAGCTTCTTCTGGATCAGCTGGTTGGCGGCCAGCGGGCGGCCGAACTGCTTGCGGTCCAGCGTGTACTGGCGCGCGCGGTGCCAGCAGTCCTCGGCGGCGCCGAGCGCGCCCCACGAGATGCCGTAGCGGGCGCTGTTGAGGCAGGTGAACGGACCCTTGAGACCCTGCACCTCGGGGAAGGCGTTCTCCTCGGGGCAGAACACGTTGTCCATCACGATCTCGCCGGTGATGCTGGCGCGCAGGCCGACCTTGCCGTGGATCGCCGGGGCGCTCAGGCCCTTCATGCCCTTCTCGAGCACGAAGCCGCGGATCGGGCCGACGGCGCCGCTCTCGCTGACTTCCTTGGCCCAGACCACGAACACGTCGGCGATCGGCGAGTTGCTGATCCACATCTTGCTGCCGGTGAGCGCGTAGCCGCCCGGCACCTTCTTGGCGCGCGTGGCCATGCTGCCGGGGTCGGAGCCGTGGTCGGGCTCGGTGAGGCCGAAGCAGCCGATCCATTCGCCGGTGGCGAGCTTGGGCAGGAACTTCTGCTTCTGGCCTTCGGTGCCGAATTCGAAGATCGGCACCATCACCAGCGAGCTCTGCACGCTGGCCATCGAGCGGTAGCCCGAATCGACGCGCTCGACCTCGCGCGCGATCAGGCCGTAGGCCACGTAGTTGAGGCCGGGGCCGCCGTACTGCTCGGGGATCGTCGGGCCCAGCAGGCCCAGCGAACCCATCTCGCGGAAGATCGCCGGATCGGTCTCGCCGGTGCGGAAGCCCTCGAGCACGCGCGGTGCCAGGCGCTCCTGGCAGTAGGCATTGGCCGCGTCGCGGATCATGCGCTCGTCGTCGGTGAGCTGCTGGTCGAGCAGGAAGGGGTCGTCCCAGTGGAAGGAAGCTTTGGCGGCCATGCGGCTGTCTCCGGAAAAGGGGAAAAGAGGGGGATCGGGCGATCCTAGCGAGGCAGGGGGCGCGGCGCAAACGATGAATCCTCACCCAGATATGCGGATCCAGAATGTCTTGGGCGTTGCCGGAGCCGTGCTTTCATTGATGAAAGCCCTGCGCCAGTCATACACTCGCGGCATACATGCGCCGCAAGATCCCGCCCCTGCAGACCCTCGTGTGCTTCGACGCGGCCGCGCGCCACGAGAGCTACACGCGCGCCGCGCAGGAACTCGCGCTCACCCAGAGCGCGGTGTCGCGCCAGATCGGCACGCTCGAGGCCTTCCTCGGCGTGGCGCTGTTCCGCCGCACGCGCCACGGCGTGGCGCTGACCGCGAGCGGCGCGGCCTATGCGCGGCAGACCGCGAAGCGGCTCGAGGCGATGGAGCGCGACACGCTCGACGCGATGGCGCACCAGGGCGAGGGCGGCTCGCTGTCGCTGGCGGCCGTGCCCACCTTCGCCACGCGCTGGCTGATGCCGCGGCTCAAGGGCTTCGCGGCGCTGCAGCCCGACGTGGTGGTGCACATCGAGACGCGCACCCGGCCCTTCCTGTTCGCCGACGCGGAGTTCGACGCCGCGCTCTACGCGGGCACGGTGGCGCAGGTGCAGAACTGGGCCGGCACGCATGCGCTGCCGCTGATGCAGGAGGACGTGGTGCCGGTCTGCAGCCCCGCGCTGCTGCCGCGCGGCAAGCCGGTCTCGCCCACGGCCATCGCGCACATGCCGCTGCTGCAGCAGAGCACGCGGCCCGATGGCTGGCGCCAGTGGTTCGATGCACAGCAGGTCGACGCGCCCAATGCGCGCGGCGGCCCGCGCTACGAGCTGTTCTCGATCCTGGCCGCGGCCGCCTCGCAGGGCCTGGGCGTGGCGCTGATGCCGACCATGCTGGTGGCCGACGAGCTCGCGCGCGGCGAGCTGGTGGTGGCCTGCCCGCGGCCGCTCGCGGGCGAGCGCGCCTACTACCTCGTGACGCCCGAGCGCGCCGACCAGCGGCCGCTGCTGAAGTTCTTCAGCGACTGGCTGCTCGCGCAGGCCCGCGAGGGTTGAAGCCGATGCCGCGCGACAGCCGGTCCGAATACGAGTGGCGCATGCACAAGGTGGTGACGCACATCGACGACCACCTCGAGCGGCCGCTCGACCTCGCGGAGCTGGCCGACGTCGCGCATTTCTCGGCCTTCCATTTCCACCGCCTGTTCGCGGCCTGGGCCGGCGAGACGCTGGGCGACTACGTGCGCCGGCGCCGGCTCGAGGTCGCCGCGCTGCGGCTCGCGACGCAGCCGCGGCTGTCGGTGCTCGAGGCCGCGGTGTCGGTCGGCTTCGGCTCGGGCGAGGCCTTCTCGCGCGCCTTCCGCGCGCGCTTCGGCAGCGCGCCCAGCAGCTGGCGCGCGGCCCACGACTGGTCGCTGCTGCCCGAGGCGAACAGCAATCCCGATCAGATCGAACTGCACGGCTTCACGAAGAATGGGCCCGGTCCGCGCCGCGATCCCGACGGCGCCGCTTCCCCGGAGCCCCCCATGAACGTCGAACTGATCATCCGCCCGCCCGTCACCATCGCCTACCTGCGCTATGTCGGCCCCTTCGGCGCGCCCGTGGGCGCGTTCTGGGGCGAGCAGGTGGCGCCCTGGATCACGCGGCACCGGCTGTGGTCGGGCGCGCGCTACGGCATCAGCCACGACGACCCGAGCATCACGCCGCCCGAGCAGTCGCGCTACGACGCCTGCGTGGAGGTGCCCGAAGACTTCGTGCCCGATGGCGGCTTCCAGAAGACCGTGCTGCCGGGCGGGCGCTATGCGGCGCTGCGCTTCCACGGCCTGCCGGCCGAGATCAACACGGCCTGGACCCGCCTCTTGCGCGACTGGCTGCCGGGCAGCGGCTTCCAGTTCGACAACCGGCCGGCCTTCGAGCACTACGCGGCGAGCTACGCCTACGACGACAACACGCACGCCTTCGAGTGCGACATCTGCATTCCGATCGCGCCGCTCTGAGGCATTCCCGATCCGGAATCAACGCACGGCTGTCTTCGGTCGCCGGGCACGGGGTGGCTTGAACGGTCCCGTGATTCTCTCGAGCCACGGATCGCAAACCGCTCGAAGCTCGGGGTCCACGTCGAATTGAGGGTCCCGCGCATCGAACAACACCGTTTTCTTCGCCTGGGCGCGCACCAGCGCGAAGGCGTTCTTTTCCGAGCGGCTGTTGTCGAACATCAGCGTCATGTTCGCGATCTGCGTCGCGTGCCCGACCGCCGCCTGCGTGCGTGGAAAACGCTCGATCAACTTCTTGCGCTCCACATCGTGGCCGCCTTGCTGCTTGCGCGTGCTCACGCGAAAGACGGACAGGTCGACCGAGACCAGTCCGACGAAGAGCAGCACGACGAAATAGCCCGCCTCCTGCATGGCACGGATGTCGTCCGCCTTCGACGCGTGACCGCCGCCGGGCAGCGGCTTCCAGTGGGAGAAGACCGTCTCGAATGCGAAGGGCATGCGCTGGTCCATCACCAGGCTCTTGAAGGCGCGCACGCCTTTCTGGGACAGCGCCTGCCACCGCTCGTCATCGTCGCGCAGGCGTTCGGCCCACGTCGGGATGCGCCCCGTGAGCGGGTCGGCATCCGGCAGGATGGACATCATCATGCGGTCGGCGTTGACCAACGGCATGCGCAGCGATTCCGCGAGGCGCGAATACCAGAGCGTCGATTTGCCGGACCCGTTGTGGCCAGCCAGCACGAACGCCACCGGACGCGGCCCCTGCGTCTGCGCCAGCAGCTTCTCGAGCCGGGGTGGGCGGCGACTCACGCCTTGCTGGCGCGGAACCTGCCATCGACCATGCGGCCGATGACCTTGGTGCCATCGGCCGCTTCGCGCACGACCTTGCTCAGGTCCTGGGGGTAGGCGGAATAGGCGTAGACCTTGGCCGCGTTCGGCCCACGAAAGACTTCCGACCGATCGATGCCGGGCTTGCCGAGTGCGCGAGCCGCCTTCTTCAACAGCACCGTGGTCTTGTCTTCGGGACGAACGACCGGACGCGGCGACTTGCCGACCTTGACCAATGCCATGCCGCGTCCCAGCGCGGCAACGGAACGTCCCTGCACCAATTGCCCGGCCGGGTTCTCGTGTGAAATGGGTTTTTCGCGCGCCATGGGCGGATGATCGCTCAAAAGGCCGGATGCCTGCCGCAAGGAAACGGCAAAACCGTGTCGAAAGCCGCGTCCGGAAACGGCGAGCCCGCGCCCGCCGGCCGCGCCACACTCGCCCCATGCCTTCTCCCGCTTCCGTGATCGATGCGCTCGACTGGCCCCGCATCGAAGCCGACCTCGCCGCGCGCGGCTGCGCCACCACCGGCCGCCTGCTCGGTCCGCGCCAGTGCGCGGCGCTGGCCGCGATGTACGACGAACCACAACATTTCCGCAGCCGCGTGGTGATGCAGCGCCATGGCTTCGGCCAGGGCGAGTACCAGTACCTCGCCTATCCGCTGCCCGAGCCGGTCGCGGCGTGGCGCGCCGCGCTCTACCAACGGCTCGCGCCGCTGGCCAATGCCTGGGCCGGGGCGATGGGCCTGCCGGCGGACTATCCCGCCGCGCACGCGGACTACCTCGCGCGCTGCCACGCGGCCGGCCAGCAACGGCCGACGCCGCTGCTGCTGCGCTACGACGAGAGCGACTACAACTGCCTGCACCAGGACCTGTACGGCGAACTGCAGTTCCCGCTGCAGCTCACGGTGCTCCTGAGCCGGCCCGGCGAGGACTTCACGGGCGGCGAGTTCGTGCTGACCGAGCAGCGCCCGCGCATGCAGTCGCGCGCCGAGGTGGTGCCGCTCGCGCAGGGCGAGGCCGTGATCTTCGCGGTCAACCAGCGGCCCGTGGCGGGCACGCGCGGCAGCTACCGCGTGACGATGCGCCATGGCGTGAGCCGCGTGCGCTCGGGCCGGCGCCAGACGCTGGGGCTGATCTTCCACGACGCCCAGTAGGCGCGCGGCGTCGCCGAATCTCCGACTGTCCAGGCACAGCTTTCGCCCGCTTCGAGGGAGTGGAGCGAGAATCCGCCCCGCATCCGGCACTCGCCAGCATTTCCGACGCACTGATCGGACAGCGAGACCGCCGGCTGCCGATCCGTGGCCCTCCGGCCGCGGATGCGCTTGGGCAGACAGGGAGCAGTATGAACAGATATCCGTCCGGCGCGCCGGACCCGGCCGCGCGGCCGTCTTCCGAAGCGACCGCGTCTGTCACACGGCCATGGACCTTCGGCTTCGCCTCGAACCCGGCGCCTTCGCGGCGCCGCACCCGTCACTTCCGGGTCGACGTGGGCACCATCGTGAGCGTGGTCGCGCTCACGCAATCGCTGCTGCTGGTCTCGCTCGGCTACTGGGGTTCGCAGCGGCTGGTCTCGCGCATCGGGGTGTCGGCCCACAAGTCGAACCACGACCGCACCGAGGACAAGGTGAACGCCTTCCTCTCGAAGGCCGAGTCGGTGGTCGGCGCGGTCGCCGGCACACCGAGCCTGCGGCCCGCGGGCGAACAGGGCGAATGGACGGCCGAGATGCTCTGGACCATGCTGCAGCAGTCGCCCGAGCTCGACAGCCTCTACGTCGCGAACGACGAGGGCCAGATGCTGATGGCGCTGCGCTATCCCGCGCCGGCGATCCGCCACATCGCGCCCGAGCGCGGCATCACCACCGAGACCTGGCAGTACAAGCGCCCGCTCGAGGTCGATGCCGAGCCGCAGCAGCGCTACCAGACGATCCGCCTCGAGGCCTTCCAGAGCGACTACGACCCGCGCACGCGCAGCTGGTACATCGGGGCCCGCGCGGCCAAGGGACCGGTGTGGACGCAGCCCTATGTCTTCGCGGCCGCGCAGGAACTCGGCGTGACCTACGCGCTGCCGAGCCGGCGCCGCTACGCCGACGGCAATCCGCAGGCGCTGGTGGTGGCCGGCGACGTGTCGCTGGGCCGGCTCTCGGACTTCGTGCGCCAGTTCAGCAGCAGCGGCTTCGGCGGCAGCGCGCTGCTGTCGGCCGACCACCGCGTGCTCGCGCGCAGCGACATGCCGGGCGTGCGGCACCAGCTCGAGGCGCCCACGGGCGTGCTCGGCGAACTGCACCAGCACATGGTGGACGACGGCACCGCGGGCCACGCGGCCGACACCGCCTTCTCGTTCCGCCACGAAGGGCGGCGCTACCTGGCGCAGACCTCGCGCATCGAGATCACCGGCTGGGAACTGGTGAGCTGGGTGCCCGAGGACGCGCTGCTCGGCGACCTGCGCCGTGCGGTGCTGTGGTCGATGCTGCTGGTGCTGGGCTTCCTCGCGGTGGCACTCGCAATCTCGCTGCGGCTGTCGAAGCTGGTGACGGCGCCGGTCGAGAACCTGTCACGCATCGCACGCCGCATCGGCATGCTCGAGCTCGACAGCCTGCCGCGCGAGCCGAGCCGTGTTCTCGAAATCCAGCATCTCGACCAGGCGCTCGACGAGTCGGCGCGCAGCCTCAAGGCCTTCAGCAAGTTCGTGCCGGTGGACGTGATCAACCAGCTCATCGCGCAGGGCCATGCGCTCGCGCCCAACGGCTCGCCGCGCCGCGTGACGGTGATGTTCACCGACGTGGAGGGCTTCACGAGCATCTCCGAGTCGATGCCGCCGGCCGTGCTGGTGGGCCAGCTCACCGACTACTTCAACCTCGCGGCGCGCGTGTTCGCGCGCCATGGCGGCGTGATCGACAAGTTCATCGGCGACGGGATCATGGTGCTGTGGGGCGCGCCCGCCGACCTGCCCGATGCCGAGTACAAGGCCTGCCTCGCGGCGCTCGAGCTGCAGGCCGAGATGCGCGCGCTCAACCGCCAGTGGCACAGCCAGGCGCTGCCCGAGTTCCGCACCCGCGTGGGCATCCACACCGGCATGGTGATCGCGGGCGTGCTGGGCTCGAACGACCGGCTGTCGTACACGGCCTTCGGCGACGTGATCAACGTGGCGAGCCGCATCGAGGGCATCAACAAGCAGCTCGGCACCCAGCTGCTGGTGTCGGAAGTGACCCATGCCGGGATCAAGGGCCGGCTCGCGACGCGCCGCGTCGAGGAGCAGGTGGAGCTGCGCGGCCGGCAGACGAAGATGGTGCTCTACGAGCTGCTGGCTTGACGAGGTGTGAATCAACCTGCTACGCCCCCCGATCTCGCACCTGCGGTCCTCACCGTACAAGGTACGGCTCCGGTCCTCGGCGCGACCTCGGGGCGCTCGCTACGGTTTCTTCACACCTCGCGAGGCTCAGCGCGGCGGCGGCGCGGGCGTCACGCGCACCAGCACCAGGTCCGCGCGCGTGCCCTGGCCCTGCGTGAGCACGCTGTACTGCGTGTCGTTGATGAACAGCAGCTGCTCGCCGCGCACGATGCGCGCCGCCACGGCGTAGCGCATGCGCGGATCGATGCGCGCCGCGTCGACCTGCAGCGTGTAGGCGAACGGCGGCTGGCGGCCGTCGGCGCGGATGCGCTGCTCGGCCAGCACGACCGAGGGCGCGTCCATGCGCGAGACGTCGAGCAGCTGCACGCGCACCTCGGCGGCGGGATCGAGCGCGATGCGCTCGCGGTAGCTCACGGTGCCGCTCACGACGAGCGGCGCGGCCGAGGCCGAAGGCGCCGACGGCGAGGAGGCCGCGCAGGCACTCAGGAGCGCGGCGCCGGCCACGCCGGTGGCGATCGCGAGAAGGAATACGTTGCGTCTGGAAAGCATCGCGCCATCATACGGACGCGCGCTGCGCCGCGAAGGCCACGTACCAGTCGAGGCTGCCGGGATTGGCCATCGCCTCGCGGTTCACCACCTTCTCGATCGGCTGGCCCAGCAGCAGCTTCTTGATCGGCAGCTCCTGCTTCTTGCCCGAGAGCGTGCGCGGGATCTCGGCCACCTGGAAGATGTCGTTGGGCACGAAGCGCGGCGACAGCGAGGTCTTGATCGCATGGTTGAGCCGCGCGCGCACCGCATCGTCGAGCGCGACGCCGGGGCGCAGCACCACGAACAGCGGCATGTAGCTCTCGCGGCCCAGGTACTCGAGGTCGACCACCATCGAGTCGAGCACCTCGGGCAGGCCCTCGACCGCGCTGTAGATCTCGCTGGTGCCCATGCGCAGGCCCTGGCGGTTGATGGTGGCGTCGCTGCGGCCGTAGATGATGCAGCCGCCGTCGTTGCCGATCCGGATCCAGTCGCCGTGGCGCCAGACGCCGGGGTAGGTGTCGAAGTAGCTCGAGACGTAGCGCGCGTTGCCCTCGTCGCCCCAGAAGTAGAGCGGCATCGACGGGATGGGCTGGGTGCAGACCAGCTCGCCGACCTCGCCGATCACCGGCTGGCCCTGCTCGTTCCAGGCCTCGACCGCATGGCCGAGCTCGCGGCACTGCATCTGGCCCGGCACCTCGGGCAGCTCACGGTGGCCGCCGACGAAGGCGCCGCAGAAATCGGTGCCGCCCGAGATGTTGCACCACCACACGTCCTTCGAGCCCGCATCGAGGATCTGCTGCGTGCCCCAGCGCTGCACCTCCTCGGGCAGCGGCGAGCCGGTGCTGCCGAGCGCGCGCACGCGCGAGAGGTCGCCGCAGTCCTTCGCGACCAGCCCGGCCTTCATGCAGTTGCTGAAGTAGGCCGCGCCCGCGCCGAAGAAAGTGACCTCGTGGCGCGCGACGAAGCGCCACAGCACGCCCCAGTCGGGCTTCTCCTTGCTGCCGGCCGGGTTGCCGTCGTAGATGCAGATGGTGGCGCCGAAGGCCATGCCCGAGAGCTGCGAGTTCCACATCACCCAGCCGGTGGAGCTGTACCAGTGGTAGCGCTCGCCGAAGTTGTTGGCGCCGTAGCTCGCGCCCACGTCGTTGTGCAGGCCGCAGGCATGCATGGTGAGGATGATGCCGCCCTGGCCGTGCACGATGGGCTTGGGCAGGCCGGTGGTGCCGCTCGAGTAGACGATCCAGATCGGATGGTCGAAGGGCAGCGATTCGGGTTCGAAGGCCGCGACCTCGGCGTCGTCGCGCGCGGTGGCCCGGGCCCAGTCGACGTCGTGCGCCACCTGGCCCGCGGCGTGGGGCGAGGGCACGAGCAGCAGCCGCCGCACGCTCGGCAGCTGGTCGCGCAGTTCCTGCAGCACGGCGCTGCGGTCGAGCGGCTTGCCGCCGTAGTGCACGCCGTCGACCGCGATCAGCAAGGCGGGCTCGATCTGGCGGAAGCGGTCGGCCACGGCGGCCGTGCCCATGTCGGGCGCGCACACGCTCCAGATCGCGCCGATGCTCGAGCAGGCGAGAAAGGCCACCATGGTCTCGGGCACGTTGGGCATGTAGGCCGCGACGCGGTCGCCGCGCTTCACGCCGAGCGACTTCAGCGTGAGCGCGACCGACGCGACCTGGCGCCGCAGCTCGGGCCACGACAGCTCGCGCACCTCGCCGCGTTCGTTGTCGCTGACGATGGCGGGCATGCCGGCCGCATGGGCCGCGTCGACGTGGCGCAACACCTCGCGCGCATAGTTGACCTGGGCCCCGGGGAACCAGCGCGCACCCGGCATGCGCGACTCGGCGAGCACGGCCGTGTGCGGCGTGGGCGACTCGATGCGGGCGTAGTCCCAGATGCTCTGCCAGAAGGCATCGAGCTCGGTGACGGACCAGCGCCACAGGGCGTCGTAGTTGTCGAAAGCGAGGCCGCGCGTCTCGCGCAGCCAGTCTTGATAGAGGCGGATCTGGGGGATGTTGGGAGCGGGCATGGAGCGAGCGTAGCGCCGTGACGGAGTGCGCTCAAGAGGGGTTGACCTCAGGGTTTGTACGCGTGTTCAACATTTTTGTACAAGTGTTCAATACGCCTCCATGAGCACCCGCACACCCACCGCCAAGCGCCGCGCCGCGCGCCCGAGCGCATCGTCCGCCGCCGCTGTCGCCATCGAGACGGCACGGCCCGACCGCAGGCAGGCGATCCTGCTGGCGGCCGAGAAGCTGTTCGCGCAGCACGGCTACCACGCGGTGACGATCCGCCAGATCGCCGAGGAGGCCGGCGTGCCGCTGGCGCTGGTGGGCTACTACCACGGCCAGAAGCACGAGCTGTTCCACGCCATCTTCGAGCACTGGGCCCCCTCGATCGAGGCGCGCCTCGCGGGGCTGGCGGCGGTGAACCTCGACCCCGACGACGCGCGCACGCTGCCGCGCATCATCGAGGCCTTCACCACGCCGGTGCTGGCGCTGCGCGCGAGCCCCGAGGGCGAGTACTACGCGCTGCTGGTGGCGCGCGAACTCGCCAACACCACCGAAGAGGCCGACCGCGTGCTGCGCGCCTACTTCGATCCGCTGGCCGAGGCCTTCATCGATGCGCTGCACGTCGTGCTGCCGCATGCCACGCGCGGCGAGGTCGCCTGGGGCTACCAGTTCGCGCTCGGCGCGCTCATGAATCACCTGAACAGCAGCCGCATCGCGCGCCTGTCGCGCGGCGAGAACACGCCCGGCGATCCGGCCATGGCGCCGATGCTCGTGAACTTCATCGTCGGCGGCCTGCGCCATGCGCTGCCGCGGCCGAAGAGCGCCAAGTCACCCCAGAAGAAAGCACCCCTCAGGAGAGAAAAACCATGATGAAGAGACGCACCCTGCTGTCGGCATTGGCCGCGGCATCGGCGGCCGCCGCATTGCCCGCGCGCGCTCAGCCCCTGACGAAGATCGTGTTCGGCTACACGGCCGTGACCGACTTCGCCTCGGTGTTCGTGGCAGCCGACGAAGGCTATTTCAAGAAGCGCAGCCTCGAGGTCGAGCTCAAGTTCATCCCGCTCAACTCCACCATTCCCGCGGCGCTGCAGTCCGACTCGCTGCAGCTCGGCGGCCCCACGCCCTCGGTGTTCCTGCAGGCGGTCGACGGCGGCCTCGACCTGGTGGTGGTGGCCGGCGGCGGCCTCACCTCGAAGACCATCACGGGCGCGGGCCTGGTGGCGCGCGCGGGCAGCGGCATCAAGAGCGCGCAGGACTGCGTGGGCAGGAAGATCGGCGTGCCGGGCCTGGGCGCCTTCCTGCACGTGACCTTCCGCGCCTGGCTCAAGGACAGCGGCGTCGACCACCGCAAGGTCAACTTCGTCGAGGCCGCCTTCCCGCAGCATGCCGACCTGCTGCGCGGCGGCTCGGTCGATGCCGTGGTTTCGACCGATCCGTTCATGACCCGCATCACCGACAGCGGCGCGGGCTACGTGGCCTCGTACTACTCGACCTTCCTGCCCGACAACAACCTGACCATCGTGCACGCGGCCAAGCGCGAATGGGTGGCGAAGAACCCGGCAGCGGCGCGCGCCTTCCGCGAGGCGCTGGTCGAGGCCGCGGCCTTCATGCAGCAGCCGAAGAACGAAGCGAAGCTGCGCGCCTCGATCGGCAAGTACACCCGGCTGCCGGCCGACGTGCTCGCGAAGATCCAGATCTCGCCGCCGGGCCCGGTGGCGAGCGAGAAGCAGCTCGCCTACTGGACCGGCCTGATGAAGGAGCAGGGCATGCTGCGCTCGGACATCGACGTCGCGAAGCTGGTGGCCAAATGATCGCGACGCCCGTTCCCAACCTGGCGCGCAGCGCGCTGTCGTCGGGCGCCGCGCTGCCGGGCAGCGGCCCCGCGCGGCACGCCGCGCCCTTCCTGCGCTTCGACGGCGTGACCATCCGCCTCGGCGGCCGCGAGATCCTCTCGCCCACCTCCTTCGACGTGGCGCGCGGCGAGTTCGTCTGCATCGTCGGCCCCAGCGGCTGCGGCAAGACCACGCTGCTGCGCGCGGCCAGCGGGCTGGTCACCGCAAGCGCGGGCGAGGTGCGGCGCAACGGCGTGAAGATGCTCGAGCCCTCGCGCGAAGTGGCTTTCGTGTTCCAGGACTACGGCCGCGCGCTGCTGCCCTGGCGCACGGTCGAGGGCAACGTGAGCCTCGCGCTCGAGGCCGGCGGCGTGCCCGTGGCCGAGCGCGCGCCGCGCATCGCCGACGTGCTCGCCAAGGTCGGGCTCGCGAAGCACGCCCACAAGTTTCCGGTGCAGCTCTCGGGCGGCATGCAGCAGCGCGCGCAGATCGCGCGCTGCCTCGCGCAGAAGCCCGAGCTGATGATGATGGACGAGCCCTTCGGCGCGCTCGACGCATTGACGCGGCAGAGCCTGCAGGACGAGCTCGCGCGGCTGGTGCGCGAGGACGGCCTCACGGTGCTGTTCGTCACGCACGACCTCGAGGAGGCGATCTACCTCGGCGACCGCGTGATCGCGCTGCAGGCCAACCCCGGTCCCGGGCGGCCCAGCCTCGCGCGCATGATCGACGTGAAGATCCCGCGCCCGCGCGATCAGCTCACGACCAAGGAGCATCCCGACTACCTGCGGCTGCGGCGCGAGCTGTTCGCCTTCATCGAGCACGGCCATGACTGAGAACCGGCTCGTGCGCGGGCTGCGGCCCTGGGTCTTTCCGGCGCTGCTGATCGGCGCCTTCGAGTGGTATGCGCGCCGCGCGGCCGCCTTGGGCAGCGATGCGCTGGCGCCGCCGAGCGCCGCGGCCAGGGCCTTCGCCGGCGCCGCGCTCGACGGCTCGCTGTGGCAGGCCACCGGCTTCACGCTCGGCACCGCCGCGCTGGGCCTGCTGCTGGGCGCGGTGCTCGGCATCGCGCTGGGGCTGGTGCTCGGGCTGTCGCGCCGCGCGGCGCGGCTCGGCTCCGTCACCATCGAGGTGCTGCGCCCCGTGCCCTCGGTCGCGCTGATCCCGCTCGCGATGCTGGGCTTCGGCTTCGGCGTGCGCATGGAACTCGCGATCGTCGCCTTCGCCACCTTCTGGCCGCTGCTGGTGCTGGTGCAGGCGGCGGTGCAGCAGGTCGAGCCGCGGCTGCTCGAGGTCAGCCGCGTGCTGGGCCTGTCGGCGCGCGAGCGCGCCTTCAAGATCGTGCTGCCGGCCATCGTGCCGCGCCTGTTCGTCGCGCTGCGGCTCGGCGTGGCGGTGGCGCTGGTGGTGGCCGTGACGGTGGAGATCGCGGCCAATCCCAACGGCATGGGCTACGCGATGATGATCGCGCAGCAGAGCTTCGACCCCGCGCTGATGCTCGCCTGGCTGGGCTGGATCGGCGTGGTGGGCTTCGCGATCAACGCGGCCATGCTGCGGCTGCAGCGCGGCGTGTCGCGCCGCATGGGAGTCGTGTCATGAACGGCCACGCCGAACGCAAGGGCCTGGAGCAATTCGGCGCGCTGGGCGTGCTGCTGGCACTGATCGCGCTGTGGTGGGTCGCGAGCAACGCGGGCTGGGTCAGCCGCGTGTTCCTGCCGACGCCGCAAGCCACCTTCGCGAGCCTGCGCGAAGGGCTGAACCTGTCGGGCGAAGGCGGCGGCGAGCTGCTCGCGTTCACCGGCGCCACGGTGGGCCGCATGGCCCAGGGCTGGCTGCTCGCCTCGCTGGCCGGCGTGCTGCTGGGCGCGGCCATCGGCGTCTCGCCCGCGGTGCGTGCCTGGGTCCAGCCCACGCTGGAGTTCGTGCGCCCGCTGCCGGCCTCGGCGCTGCTGCCGCTGGCGATCTCGATCTTCGGGCTCAACCCCGGCATGGTGCTGTTCGTGGTCGCCTTCGGCGCGATGTGGCCGGTGCTGCTGGCCACGGTGCACGGCTTCGCGGCCGTGGAGCCGCGCCTGGCCGAGGTGGCGCGCTGCCTGCAGATGTCGCGCGCGGCCTATGTCTGGAAGATGGGCCTGCCCAATGCGATGCCCGACATCCTGGCCGGCATGCGGCTCGCGCTGACCATCGCGCTGATCGTCGCAGTGGTGGGCGAAATGATCGCTTCGCAAAGCGGCCTGGGCCAGGCCATCCTGCTGGCCGCGCGCGCCTTCCGCGCCAGCGAGCTGTTCGCCGGCATCGTGCTGCTCGGGCTCATCGGCTTCGCGAGCAATGCGCTGCTGGCCCTGGCCGAACGGCGCCTGCTGCGCTGGCAGCAGCCCTGATTTCCGTTTCCTTCTCTTCCCTCCGCTCGAACGAACACCCCACAAGGAGTCCACCCATGCCACGCAAACTGGTCGACCTCTCGATCTTCCTGGAGAACGACGTGCTCTCCGACCCGCCGGCCTTCGGCCCGAAGATCCAGTACTTCACGCACGAGAACACCTACGAACAGATCGAGCCCTTCTTCCCCGGACTCAAGAAGGAAGACCTGCCCGACGGCGAAGGCTGGGCGGTCGAGCTGGTGCACCTGTCCACGCACAACGGCACCCACCTCGACGCGCCCTACCACTTCCACTCGACCATGGACAAGGCGCTGGGCGAGAAGAAGCCCGCGATCGCGATCCACGACGTGCCGCTCGACTGGTGCTTCCAGCCCGGCGTGAAGCTCGACTTCCGCCATTTCGCCGACGGCTACGTGGTGCGCGCGGCCGATGTCGAGGCCGAGCTCAAGCGCATCGGCCACACGCTCAAGCCGCTCGAGATCGTGGTGATCAACACGCGCGCCGGCTCGCGCTACGGCAACCCCGACTACGTCTCGGCCGGCGCCGGCATGGGCTACGAGGCGACGATGTACCTGCTCGAGCGCGGCGTGCGCCTCACCGGCACCGATGCCTGGAGCTGGGACGCGCCCTTCGTCCACACCGCGAAGAAGTACGGCGAGACGCACGACGCCTCGCTGATCTGGGAAGGCCACAAGGCCGGCCGCGACATCGGCTACTGCCACATCGAGAAGCTGCACAACCTCGAGGTGCTGCCGCCCACGGGCTTCTTCATCAGCTGCTTCCCGCACAAGATCCGCGGCGCCTCGGCCGGCTGGACGCGCGCGGTCGCGATCTTCGACGATGCATTGATGGCCTCGGTCTAAGGAATCCTCTTTCATGCACACGCTCAACCACACGCACGACGTCCACGCCCGAAGCTGGGTCGAATCGGCCAACCCCACGGCCACCCACAGCAGCGACTTCCCGATCCAGAACCTGCCGCATGCGGTGTTCCGCCGCGCCGGCGGCAGCGAAGCCTTTCGCGGCGGCGTCGCGATCGGCGACCAAGTGCTCGACCTGGCCGCGCTGGTGCAGGCGCAGCAACTCGACGGCCTCGCGCTCGAAGCGGCCACGGCCGCCGCGCAGCCCGCGCTCAACGACTTCTTCGCGCTCGGCTCCGCGGCCTGGCAGGCGCTGCGCCATGCGCTGTTCGCGCTGCTGAAGAACGATGCGCCGGTGGCGGCGGTGCAGGCCGTGCGCGCCTGCCTGGTGCCGCAGGCCGAGGCCGAGTACGCGATCCCGGCGCGCATCGGCGACTACACCGACTTCTACACCTCGATCGACCATGCGCTCAACATCACGCGCCTGCTGAACCCCGGCGGCGACGTGACCTCGAACTTCCGCTGGATCCCGATCGCCTACCACGGGCGCGTGTCGACCATCGGCGTGAGCGGCCAGCAGTTCCGCCGCCCCATGGGCCAGGCGATGGCGCCGGGCGCGAAGGCGCCCACCTACCAGGCCTGCGCGCGGCTCGACTACGAGCTCGAGCTCGGCGTCTGGATCGGCACCGGCAATGCGCACGGCGAGGCCATCGCACTCGAGGACGCGGAGCAACACATCTTCGGCATCTGCCTGCTCAACGACTGGTCGGCGCGCGACATCCAGTTCTGGGAGATGGCGCCGCTCGGCCCCTTCCTCGCGAAGAACTTCGCGACCACGATCTCGCCCTGGATCGTGACCATGGAAGCGCTCGCGCCCTACCGCCAGCCCTGGACGCGCGCGGCCGCCGATCCGCAGCCGCTGGCCTACCTCGAGGATGCGGCCAACCGCGAGGCCGGCGCGATCGACATCCGGCTCGAGGTCTGGCTCGAGAGCGAGAAGGCGCGCGCCGAGAAGCGCGGCCCGTCGCGCCTGTCGTCCACCAGCTTTCGCCACCAGTACTGGAGCGTGGCGCAGATGGTGGCGCACCACACGGTGGGCGGCTGCCAGCTCAACCCCGGCGACCTGTTCGGCAGCGGCACCATCTCGGGCCCCGGCGAGGGCGAGGCCGGCGCCATCATCGAACTCGCGCGCGGCGGCCAGACGCCCGTGCCGCTGGGCGACAGCGGCGAGCAGCGCAGCTTCATCGAGGACGGCGATGCCGTGCTGCTGCGCGGCTGGTGCGAGAAGCCCGGCCATGCGCGCATCGGCTTCGGCGAGAGCCGCGGCACGGTGCTGCCGGCGCGCGGCTGAAGCGGAGCGCGGTCCATGGACTTGCCGCGAAGGAGCGATCGCGCCGAGGCGATCCAGGTGTCGATCTGGCAAGCCATTTCGCAAGCGGGTGCGGCACCGCCCCCAGCCACCCGCGTGCGCCCGGCGGCTCGCCCCGGGCTGGCTGCTCCCGCCCCGCCAGATCGGCGCCTGGCGCGGGCGCCGGCCGAAACCTCGAAGCTTCTTCTGCCCTCAGTTGCCGAAGATCAGTGAGCGGTGCAGCGAGGCCCCGGCCCGCACGCCATCGGCCGAGGCCAGCGTGGCGTTCTGCATCGCGAGCGCCGCATCGCCGGCCGCGAACACGCCGGGCACCGAGCTCGTCTTCATCATCGGATCGGTGTGCACCACCAGGCCCAGCGGTCCCTCGTCGAAGGCGCAACCGAGTTGCGCGGCCAGCGTGCTGCCCTGGCGCTGGGCCGGCGCCACGAACAGCGCGTCGAGCGGCAGCCGGCGCCCGTCGTCGAAGCGCACCGCCTCGAGCGCGTTCGCGGGGCCTTCGAGCGCGACCACGCGGCCCGGGTCGAGCGTGATGCCGCGCGCATCGAGCTGCGCGCGCGTCTTGGCGTCGAGCGGCGGCATGCCATGCGTGAACAGCGTCAGCGGCCCCCAGTCGGCCACCAGCATCGCCTGGTGCACCGACAGCTCGCCGCTGCCCAGCACGCCGAGGCGGCGGTCGATGAACTCGTAGCCATGGCAGTAGGGACAGTGCAGCACGCTGGAACCCCAGCGCGGCGCGAGGCCCTCGATGCCCTCGGGCAGCAGGTCGTGCATGCCCGTGGCCAACAGCAGCCGGCGCGTCACCAGGGTCTGGCCCGAAGCCAGCGTGACGGCGAAGCGGGTGTCGCCCTCTTCGGCCGGCAGCACGCACGCCGTCTCTGCCGCGTCCGCGACGAAATCCACCGAGGGATAGGCCAGCAGTTGCGCGCGCGCCTGGTCGCGCAGTGCCAGTGGCGCCGCGCCGTCGTGGCCGAAGAAGCCGTGCGAGGCCTCGGCGAAGCGGTTGCGCGGCTGGCCCGCGTCGACCACGCAGATGCGCCGGCGTGCGCGCGCGAGCTGCATCGCGGCCGAGAGGCCCGCGAAGCTGCCGCCGACGATCAATGCGTCGTAGGGGAGGGAAGAACTCGTGGAATCAGGCATGGGCAATGTCCTTGGCAGTGAAGCCGCCTTCGTGCATGCGGCGGTGGAAATCCTTCGAGAGATCGGCCAGCGTGATGCGGCCCAGGCGCGCGAGCAGCAGCGCCTCGGCCTCGCGGCAGGCGCCGTCGAGGGCGGTGTTGACCGCCTGCTCGACGATGCAGCCCGGGCTCTCGGTGCGGTTGCCGAAGGCCAGCAGCGCGGGCGCGCCCACGGCCGCGTGGATGTCGGCCAGCGTCACCTTCGACAGCGGGCACGACAGCACCCAGCCACCGCCATGGCCCTTGGCCGAGCTCACGAAGCCGGCCTGCCGCAGCCCGGCCATGAGGCGGCGCACCACCACCGGGTTGGTGTGCATCGCCTGCGCGAGCGATTCGGAGGTCGCGGGTTCGTCCATCTCGGCCATGTGCAGCAGCACGTGCAGGATGGCGGAAAGCTTGCTGTCTCGTTTCATGCAACATTATGAGTTGCTTGAAATGGAAAGCGTGGCGAGGCCGGGTCAATGCCCCTTCGGAAAAAGCGGTTGCGGCTCAGGACACCGGATGCCAGGCGAGCGCCGCGGCATAGCCCGCGGGCGCATCGAGCCGGATCGCACGCACCGCCTGCCAGGCCGGCACGCGCATGACGATGTCGATCGCCGCGCCGGTGCCGGCCGCGATGTCGAGCGACTGCAGGTGCTCGGTGATGCCGACGCCGATCGCCTTGAGCACCGCCTCCTTGCCGGTCCAGCGCAGGTAGAAGGCCGCGAGCCGGTCGTCGGCCACGCGCAGCGCGGCGCGCTCGGTGGGCGTGAACACGAGTTCGCCCAGGGCCTCGATGTCGATGTCCTCGCTGCGGTGCTCGATGTCCACGCCGACCTCGAGCCCCACGGCGGGGTCGGCCAGCGCGATCAGCGCCTGCGTGCCCGAATGCGCGACGTTGAAGCGCGGCGCCTCACGCACGAAGGGCTTGCCCTGCGGGCCCGCCTCGAAGCGCAGCCCGAGCGGATCGCGGCCCATGCGCTCGGCCAGCAGGCCACGCAGCGCCGAACGCGCGGCGGCGAAGCGCACGCGATCGGCGCGCTGCACGAAGCGCTGCAGGCGCGCGTCCTCGTCGCTCGAGAGCGCGGCGCGCAGCGCGGTGGGTTCGGTGGCCAGGTCCAGTTCGAGACGAAACAGCTCGATGCCGGCCGGCAGGGCGGCATCGGCCAGGGGAAGGATGCGCATGCGGCATTGTCTTGCACGCGCTGCTATCGTCCGGCCCGCGGCGACTGCGCCTTCATCGCCGCGCCCGCATGCCTCTTTCCGATCCCGCCCCTCTGCTGCTCGATGCCGCCCTGCGCGGCGTGCTGACCGCCCTGCTGCTCCTGCTGGCGCTGGTGCTCGGCCGCGACCGGCCGCGGCTGCCGGCGGCGCGCGTCGGGGTGGCCCTGGCGCTGGGCCTCGCGCTGCAGGTGGCGGGCTCGACGCCGTCCTTCGAGGCCTGGGCGTCGCGGCTGTGGCAGGCACCGCTGGTGGCGGTGGCGGCGGGCAATGCGGTGCTGTTCTGGGTGTTCGCGCGGGCCCTGTTCGACGACGACTTCGCGCCGCGGCCGCTGCATGCCGTGGCCTGGGCCGCGGTGGCGCTGCTCGCGGGCGCCAACTGCGCCGTGCTGGTCGGAAGCGGCCTGGCGATCGCGCCGCTGACGCTGGGCCTGCAGCGCGCGGCGCCGCTGGTGTTCGCGCTGCTGGCCATGGCCGCGGCGGCCTCGCGCTGGCGTGCCGACCTGGTGGAGCGGCGGCGCCGGCTGCGCGCCTTCATCGTGGGGGCCGGCGCGCTCTACAGCATCGCGATGATCGGCGCGCGCTGGCAGTCGCCGCGCTGGCAGCTCAGCGGAACGATGGCGACGCTGGACGTCGCGCTGCTGCTGGCCATCGTGGCGGTGGTCGCCTGGCGGATGGTGCGGCTGGCGGGGTCGGACCTGTTCCCGGCCGCGACGCCCGTGCCGGCACTGCCTGCGATGGAACCCGCGGCGGTCCTCGTTCCGGAGACCGGCGCCGAACCGGCCACGCCGTCCGAGGCCGTGCCCCGGTCCAAGGCCGGTGTCGAGCGCACCGAATCCGCGCCGGCCGATCCGGCCCCGGCGGCATCGCCCGAGCCCACGCCGGAGGTCGACCCGGCCGAGGACCGCCTCGCCGACGCCCTGCACCGCCTCATGACCGCCGAACGCGGCTACCGCGACGAGGACCTGGGCATCGCCCAGCTCGCCGCGCGGCTCGCGGTGCCCGAGTACCGGCTGCGCCGGCTCATCAACCAGCGACTCGGCCACCGCAACTTCAACGCCTACATCAACGGCTTCCGCCTGCAGGAAGCGCTGGCGGCGCTGGCCGATCCGGCGAAACGCGAGCGGCCGGTGCTGAGCATCGCGCTCGAGGCCGGCTTCCAGTCGATCGGCCCGTTCAACCGCGCCTTCAAGGCCGCCACCGGGCTCACGCCGACCGAATTCCGGCGGCAGAAGCTGGCCGATTCCTGAAATCGCCGGGCCCGAAGCCGCCCTCGCGGTTTTCGGCGAGACGCGGCCCGGGCGGCGCCGGCATCGTGCCGGCTTCGTTCCATCATCAGGAGTTTTCTTGCTTCACCGTTACTCATTGCTCGGCCGAATCGCCGGCATGCTGGCGCTCTTCGCCTTCCTCACCGGCCTGGCCCAGGCCGCCACGCTCGGCTTTGACCAGCTTCCCGCCACCCCCACCGATGGCCCCATCACGCTGTTCTATCCCGCCGAGTCGCCGCCGCAGCGCGTGCAGCGCGGCCCCTTCGCCTTCGACGCCGCCCCCGGCGCGACACCCGTGCGCGGCAACGACCGGCTGGTCGTGGTGTCGCACGGCTCGGGCGGGGCGCCGTGGGTGCACGTGGATCAGGCGCGCAGCCTGGTCGCGGCCGGCTTCGTGGTCGCGATGCCCGAGCACCGCGCCGACAACGCGCGCGACGGCAGCGACCCCGGCCCCGACAGCTGGACGCAGCGGCCGGCCGAGGTCTCGCGCGCGATCGACGCCGTGGGCCGCGATCCGCGCTTCGCCCCGCTGCTGCGGCTCGACCGCGTCGGCCTCTACGGCATCTCGGCCGGCGGGCACACGGCGCTGAGCCTCGCGGGCGGGCGCTGGTCGCCGGCGGCGTTCGCGCGCCATTGCGACACCCACCTGGACGAGGATTTCCAGTTCTGCGTCGGGCTGATCACGCGGCTCACGGGCGGCCCGCTCGACGGCCTCAAGCGCTGGGGTGCGCGCACCGTGATCCGCCACCGCTTCGCGGCCGACACGCGGATGCGCGAGGACCACGACCCGCGCATCGCGGTCGCGGTGGCCGGCGTGCCGGGGGCGGCCGATTTCGACCTGGACTCGCTGGTGACGCCGCGCATCCCGCTGGCGCTGATCGGTGCCCGGCAGGACCGCTGGCTGATCCCGCGCTTTCATGGCGATGCCGTGCTGGCCGCCTGCCGGCCGCGCTGCGAACTGCTGGCCGACCTGGCGCTCGGCGGCCATGGTTCACTGCTGTCGCCGCAGCCGCCGGCGCTCGATGGGCTGATCGGCGACCTGTTGAACGACCCGCCGGGCTTCGACCGGGCGGCGGTGCGCGCGGCCGAAACCGGAACAACGGCCTTCTTCAGCCGCCATCTCCTGCCTTGAAGACGTCATTCCTGCGCCGAACGGGCTAACGCACGAGCCCCCGATTCCGCCGACGGACAGCTCCCACAGCCAGGCGCGGCCCCGGCGCTCACGGCCCCCACCGCGCCCTTCCCTATGTTTCATTCCGAGCCGGCACCCTGCCGGCTCTGTGTTTTCAGCGATCCCGTATCACTCGAAAAGGAAGGAATCCCAGCCATGAAACAACAACACCATCGCATCGTCTTCGGCGCCCTGCTCGCGGGCCTGCTGGCCACCGCGGGCATTCAGGCCGGCGCACAGGTCTCGACCCCGAACGTCGGCGTCGGCGTGGGCGTGAATGCCGGGGTCGGCGCCTCGGGCGGCGGCAATGCAGGCAGCGCACAGGCTGGCGCGCGTGGCGATGCCGCGGCGCAGACGCGCGCCAATGCCGGCGGCACCGGCGTGAATGCCGGAACGAACGCCGGCGGGGGTGCTGCCGCTTCAGGCCAGGCGAACGGCCATGGCGCTAACGCTGGCGGCAACGCTGGTGCGAGCGGCAATGCCTCGGGCAACGCGAACGGCGGCGGCCTCGGCAATGCCGTGGGCGGCGTGCTCGGCGGCGCGACCGGCGCGGTGGGCAATGTCGGCAATACGGTCGGCGGCGCCACGGGGGCCGTGAACGGTGCCACCAATGCGGTGGGCGGCGTGGCGGGCACGGCCAATGGCGCGACCGGTGCGCTCGGCGGTGCGACCAATACCGTCGGCGGCGCGGTGAACGGCGTCACCGGCGCGGCCGGTTCCGCGGGCGGCGCGCTGAAGCCGATCGGCACCGGGGCCGGTGTGGCCGGTCAGGCCGGTGGCAGCGGTGGCGTGAAGCTGGGCAAGTAAGCCTGCAGGCGAGTGCCTGCGCCGTGACAAAAGGCCCGCGCCTCTTTCGAGATCGCGGGCCTTCTTTTCGAATCAGCGGCGGATCATTGGTCGTTCAGATGGATCTGCAGCACGCCCGTAAAGGCCGGCGATGGCGGTCCGATGAGCAAGGACAGGTTGGTGCTCTGGATACCGATGTAGTTTTCGGACGCCGGTGTCTTGGGCTCGACATCCTTCAGATCGGCGCGACTGCCGAGGTTCTGGATGGAGAAGTCGAGCTTGCTCCTCGAACCATCGGACTTGAGGGTGTCACGGTTCAGGTTGGTGGCGTTCGCGCTCACGGTGAGCTTGCTCCAGCCGCCATTGGTGGATGCACCGTAGGCGACGACATCGCGCCATTGGGAGCGGACCGGCAGTCCTGCCCTGAAGACGGTCTTGGCCGGATCGGCGGCCAACTTACCGGCCGAGATCACGACGACCTCACCATTGACCCTCAGCGCGAGGAAGTCCTCACTGTCCTTCGAATCCGCGATGTTGGTGGCACGCCAGAAGCCGGCCGGTGCTGTCGCGGCGACCGCGTAGGTCTTGAGGCCGGAAGGCGGGCACCCGAGAACTTCGAAGACATAGTGCTCGGTGCACAGCTCGAGCTGGCGGCCGTCTCCGGAAATGCGGAACTGGTTGATGGAGGAGGTCGGCCCCACGCCATAGGCACGCTCGACGCTGAACCGGTTGTAGGTTCCCGCCAGTTCCCCTGCGTTCAGCGGTGCCGCCCGACGGGTCATCGCGATGAAGGGCTGCGCGGTGGCGCCATCTTCGGGCTTCAGGGCGCCGACGATCAGGTCGGCCGACGGATAGGCTGCCGGATTGCTCGCAGCCAGGCGGAAGCGGGCGATGTTGGCGGCTGCATTGCCCTTGTCGTCGAAGACGAAGCTGCCGGGCTCCTTGTCATCGGCTGCGAACGATCCCGTGAGCTTGCGGGTGTCCTTGCCCACGAGTTCGTAGACCTTCGCATCGAAATCCAGCCGAAGCTTCTTCTGGACGCCACCGGCGCTGAAGAACTCGTAGGTTCCGTTGCGCGGGTCGCCTGGGGAAGTATTCAGGTAGACGGCGGCGAACTGCGTGTTCGTGAACGAGCCGCCCGAGGGAATGCTGGCCAGCCACCCGATGATGGGCCAGCCTTGCTCGCTCCCCGGATCGATGTTGACGATCTGGGCCGACCACTTGGTGCCGGTGATGCTCAGGTTGCGGAACTTGAGGAAGCCATGGTCGCCGTAGCGCGGATCGACGTCCGCATAGCTGTAGTCAGAGTTGGCAACGGCTTCGTCGAAACCATGATCGTCCTGAGGCGTCCACCTGACCGGCAGGTTCGTCGAGAACTCGACCCGGTCGCCCGCCTTGATCCGGACTTCCGGATAGGCCTTCCCGCTCGCGGGCGGAGTCGGCGTCACGACCTTGCCATTGACCGACACAGTCATGGTCACGGCATCGGAGGGCACGGTCGGCAGCCCGCCCAGCCCCAACGCACCCACGCCACCACCACCGCCGCCTCCCCCACCGCCGCATGCCTGCAGGCCCAGCGCAACGACCGCGGCCAGCAACAGCCTCCCGTATGACTTCCTCATAGAAACTTCCATTTCGAGCAACTTCTGTCTTGATCCGATGGCCAGAAAAACAGGGCACCGCCGGGAATTCACCTGGCCGATGCCCTTTTCTTTCCTCGCCGCATCACCGTCGACCCTGCCAGGGTGTTCCCCGAGCGGCCCACGGCTCTGCCTAGTTCATCCAGCGTTACTCAAAAATGTTTAGCGAAAAGCGCTGAATCCGAGTGGTTTCAGGGGACTTGATGGCGCAGCGCCAAGTCGCTCTCCGCGTCCCGCAGCCTGAACAGGCTCGTCACCTCCACATCCAGCACCATCAGCTCCCGCTGATTGAACAGCCGCCAGCGCCAGCGCAGGATGCCCAGCGTGGGCTTGCTCTCGGAACGGCGCACCTCGATCACGTCGGCCACGAGGCGCAGCGCGTCGCCGGGGCGCACGGGGTTCGGCCAGCGCACGTGCTCGAGGCCCGGCGAGGCGAAGGATTCGGAGCCCGCGAGCGCGGCCTCGACCACCAGCCGCATCGCGATGGCGCAGGTGTGCCAGCCGCTCGCGATCAGGCCGCCGAAGGGGCTCTCGCGCGAGGCCTCGGCATCGGTGTGGAACCACTGCGGGTCGTAGCTGCGGGCGAAGCCGACCAGCTCCTCTTCGCTGAGCAGGTAGGGGCCGGCCTCGATGACCTGGCCGGCGTGGAAATCGGCGAACTTCATCGGCGCAGCGTATCCGGCTCCAGGATGAAGATCAGTAGGTCTCGAGATGCAGCCGGCCTTCGCGCTTGAGCGCGGCGCCCACGGTGTCCCAGTCCAGGCCCGCGTCCCGCGCCACGTCGCGCAGCGCGAGCACCACGCCCTCCTCCATGCTCTTGAGGCCGCAGACGTAGAAGTGGCTGGCGCCGTCCTTCAGCAGCGCGGCGAGGTCGGCCGCGCGCTCGCGCATCAGGTCCTGCACGTAGCGCTTGGGGCTTCCCGGCGTGCGCGAGAACGCGAGGTTGATGTCGATGAAATCCTTGGGCAGCGACTGCAGCGGACCGAAGTAGGGCAGCTCCTGCTGCGTGCGCGCGCCGAAGAACAGCATGAGCTTGCCGCCCTCGAACTTGCCGCTCTTGCGCAGACGGCGGCGCCACTCGGTCATGGCGCGCATCGGCGCGCTGCCGGTGCCGGTGCAGATCATCACGATGTGCGACTTCGGATGGTTCGGCATCAGGAACGAGGCGCCGAAGGGGCCGACCACCTGCACGGTATCGCCGACCTTGAGGTCGCAGACGTAGTTCGAGGCCAGGCCGCGCACCGGGTTGCCCTGGTGGTCCTCGGTCACGCGCTTCACGGTGAGCGAGACGTTGTTGTAGCCGGGCCGCTCGCCGTTGCGCGGGCTGGCCACCGAGTACTGGCGTGCGTGGTGGCGCTTGCCGATGGCGTCGACGCCGGGCGGCACGATGCCGATCGACTGGCCCTCGAGCACCGGGAACGGGATGGCGCCGAAGTCCAGCACGATGTGGTGGGTCTCGCTGTCGAAGCCGGCCTCGGTGCAGTTGAAGTTGCCCACCACGGTGGCGGTGGTCGGGGTCTTCGGCGGGAACAGGTTGGTGTAGGCATGCGCGGCCGACCAGGGCGGCACGGTGGCGCCGTACTGGGCCGAGTGGAAGACCGGCTCGGCCGCTTCGGCGCTCGCGGCCTGCGCCGGTGCCGCTTCGGCCACCTCGGCGGCATCGGCCACGTCGGCCGTCACGCCCGCGGCCTCGAGCTCCTCGGGCGTGAGTTCGGCCGGCAGCGATTCCCAGCCGAGCTGTTCCTCGATCGAGTAGGCGCGCACCAGCGGCATGGTGCGCCAGTTGTCGATCGAGCCCGTGGGGCACGGCGAGATGCAGGCCATGCAGCCGTTGCAGACGTCCGCACGCACGACGTAGTTGTTGTCGTCGTGCGTGATCGCGTTGACGGGGCAGGTGGCCTCGCAGGTGTTGCAGCGGATGCAGATCTCGGGGTCGATCAGGTGCTGCTTGATGACCCCGGCTTCAACGGCCATGTCCATGTTGTTCTCCATCCCCTCGCCGTGGGGACGAGGGATTCATATCCAGGCGCTCAGCCGAAGCGGACGTATTCGAAGTCCACCGGCTGGCGATTGATGCCCATCACCGGCGGCGCGATCCAGCCCGCGAACTTGCCCGGCTCGATGACGCGGCCCATCAACGATGCCACGAAAGCGAAGTCTTCGGTGCTCGGCAGCCATTCGTCGCGCTTGGCGGCCCATTCCATGTCGTTCACCACGCGGCCCTCGGGCGACATCTTGATGCCGGCAAGCGCGCCGATCTGGCGGTTGAAGGCCTTGTGCGGCACGACCAGGCGGGTTGGAATGCCGGCCTTCTCGAGCACCTTGTTCCAGCGGCCGACGCCGGCCACCGAGTCCTTGATGAAGTCGTCGCGCAGCACTTCGTTGAGCGCGTTGAGCATCGGCACGTCCTTCTCGACGAGCTGGCCGTCCTTCACCTCGAGCACCTTGTAGGTCTGGCCCTTGAGCACGTGGTCGTCGGTGCGCTTGCCTTCCTCGTAGCGGCCCTTGAGGCCCGAGCTGTAGAAGATGGCGGCGTTGCTCGACTGGTCGGCGCCGAACAGGTCGATGGTCACGCTGTAGTGGAAGTTCAGGTAGCGCTGGATGGTGCCGAGGTCGATGGCACCGGCCGCGCGCACCTTCTGCGCGTCGTCGGTCTTCAGTTCGTTCATGACCTGCGCGGTGCGCGCGATCACGCGCGACACGCCGCTCTCGCCCACGAACATGTGGTGCGCCTCTTCGGTCAGCATGAACTTGGTGGTGCGCGCCAGCGGATCGAAGGCGCTCTCGGCCAGCGCGGAGAGCTGGAACTTGCCGTCGCGGTCGGTGAAGTAGGTGAACATGAAGAACGCGAGCCAGTCGGGCGTGCGTTCGTTGAAGGCACCGAGGATGCGCGGGTTGTTCTCGTCGCCCGAGGTGCGCTGCAGCAGTGCATCGGCTTCTTCGCGGCCGTCGCGGCCGAAGTGCTTCTGCAGCAGGTAGACCATGGCCCACAGGTGGCGGCCTTCTTCCACGTTGATCTGGAACAGGTTGCGCAGGTCGTACATCGAGGGCGCGGTCAGGCCCAGGTGGCGCTGCTGCTCGACCGAGGCGGGCTCGGTGTCGCCCTGCGTGACGATGATGCGGCGCAGGTTGGCGCGGTGTTCGCCGGGCACGTCCTGCCAGGCCTTCTCGCCCTTGTGGTCGCCGAAGTGGATCTCGCGGTTGGCATCACCCGGGTTCAGGAAGATGCCCCAGCGGTAGTCGCGCATCTTCACGTGGCCGAACTGGGCCCAGCCCTGCGGGTCGACGCTCACGGCGGTGCGCAGATAGACCTCGTGGTTGGTCGAGCCCTCGGGGCCGACGTCGTCCCACCAGTTGATGAAGTTGGGCTGCCAGCCTTCGAGCGCGCGCTGCAGCGTGCGGTCTTCGCCGAGGTTGACGTTGTTGGGGATCTTCTCGCTGTAGTTGATCGTGCTCATCGTTGTTCCTTGGGTTGTACGGGCTGCAGGTTCAGACGCGGTTGAGATCGAAGCCGGCCTTCTCGCCGGTGCCGTAGACCTTGAGCGCACCCTTCTCGCCGACGGCGTTGGGGCGGTTGAAGATCCAGTTCTGCCAGGCCGAGAGGCGGCCGAAGACGCGCGTGATCATGTTCTCCTTGCTCGAGAAGCGCAGGTTGGCCTCGAGGCCGGTCAGCGAGTCGGGCGACATGGCGGCACGCTCCTCGATCGCGATGCGGATCTCGTCGTCCCAGTCGATGTCGTCGGGCGCGGCCGTGACCAGGCCGAGCTTCAGGGCCTCGTCGGCATCCAGCGGCTTGCCGGCGGCGCCGCGCGCGGCCTCGAGCGGCGCGGCCTCCTCGTAGAAGCGGCGCTGCAGGCGGCTCTGGTCGTTGACCATCGGGAAGAAGCCGAAGTTGAATTCGTTCAGGACCAGCCTGGGCGCGCGCTCGGCGTCGTCGGGCAGCGCGAGCATGTAGGTGCGGTCGGCCGCGAAGGCCAGCTCGGCCAGCGTGCCGGCGAAGCAGGAACCGGCCTCGACCAGCGCGAACAGGCTGCGCGAGGACACGTCGAAGCGCGCCAGCGTGCGGCGCAGCGCGCCGATGGTCTCGCGCACCAGCCAGTGGTCCTTGTTCGCGAGCATCACGGCGTCCGAGGCCAGCACGGCCTGGGCGTCGCCCTCGGTCTTCAGCAGCCAGGTGCCGATGTCGAGTTCGTTGGTGCGCAGGTTGAGGATCGCGTCGTCGAGCTCGCGGCACACGGCCAGCGGCCACCAGGCGGCGCCCGCGGCTTCGATGGCGGCGATGTCGGCCGGCTGCGCGCCGCTCGGCGCCTTCACGGTGATCGCCGCGGTGCGCTTGCTGCGGTCGATCTGCACGTTCACGTGCGAATAGGCGATGCCGTCGGCGCTGTCGGTGCGCTCGAGGCGCGTGAGGGCCACGCCCTTGGCGCCGGCGGGGCGGTCGCTGCCGGCCGCGAGCTGCGAGGCGCGTTCCTGCACGGCGGCGGCGAACTGCGCGGGCTTGGCGACCGCGTCGACCAGGCGCCATTCGACGGCACGCTGGCCGCGCACGCCTTCGACGCTGGTGCAGAAGATGTCGGCCAGGTCGTGGCGCACGTGGCGCTTGTCGGTCACGCGGGTCAGGCCGCCGGTGCCGGGCAGCACGCCGAGCAGCGGCACTTCGGGCAGCGAGACGGAGGAGGAGCGGTCGTCGACCAGCAGGATCTCGTCGCAGGCCAGCGCCAGTTCGTAGCCGCCGCCGGCGCAGGCGCCGTTCACGGCCGCGAGGAACTTCAGGCCCGAGTGCTTCGACGAGTCTTCCATGCCGTTGCGGGTCTCGTTGGTGAACTTGCAGAAGTTCACCTTCCAGGCGTGGCTCGAGACGCCCAGCATGAAGATGTTGGCGCCCGAACAGAAGATGCGGTCCTTGCCGCTGGTCACGATCACGCTGCGCACCTCGGGGTGCTCGAAGCGGATGCGGTTGAGCGCGTCGTTGAGCTCGATGTCGACGCCGAGGTCGTAGCTGTTGAGCTTGAGCTTGTAGCCGGGGCGGATGCCGCCGTCCTCGGCGATGTCGAGCGTGAGGCGCGCGATCTCGCCGTCGAAGCCGATCGACCAGTGGCGGTACTGGGAAGGCTCGATGCGGTAGTCGACGCGCGGGGCGGCGGTGGATGCGGTGGTGTCGGTCATGGCGGGGGTCTCCTGGGTCTTCCGTGGGCTTGAAAGGCCGCGGGACAAGGTCGATGCACGAATAATAATGCACTTTCCTGCGGCGATGACATGCATCATGCTGCATGTTTACGGGCACGTCAATGCCTGATGCGGTTTTTTTCGAGAACGTGACCGAAGCCCGGGCCGGCGCGCGGCGGCGCCGGCCGGGTCAGGCCTTCAGGCCCATCGCCTGGCGGGCCGCGGCGCGCAGGTTCTGGAAGCTCTGCGGCAGGGTCTGGCGGCTGGTGTCGACCGTGAGATCGGCCTTCGAATAGAAGGCGGCGCGGCCGTTGAGGATGCGGCGCAGGTCGTCCATGGCTTCGCGGCTGGCGGCCATCGGGCGGGTGTCGCCCTGGGCCGCCACGCGGCCCATGTGCTCCTCGGGCGCGGCCTGCAGCCAGACGGTGGTGCAGTGCGCGAGCAGCTCGTTGAAGGTGGCGGGGTCGGAGACGATGCCGCCGGGCGTGGCGATCACCACCTCGCTGTAGATCTGGATCGCCTCCTCGAGCGCGCGGCGCTCGTAGCGGCGGTAGGCGTTGGTGCCGTAGAGGTCGTGGATCTCGCGCACGCTGCAGCCGGCGAGCTTCTCGATTTCGCGGCTCAGTTCGACGAAGGGCACCTCGAGGTCGTCGGCCAGCATCTGGCCCAGGGTGGACTTGCCCGCGCCGCGCAGCCCCACGAGCGCGATGCGCCGGTGCCGCGCCGGGTCGACCGAGGCCGTGCCCAGCAACTCGCCGAGCGCCACGCGCACGCGGCGCAGATCGGCCTCGCTGCGGTGCTCGAGCAGCTCACGGATCAAAAGCCACTCGGGCGAGCTGGTGGTCACGTCGCCGACCAGCTCGGCCAGCGAGCAGTGCAGCGCGCCCGCCACCTGCTGCAGCACCAGGATCGAGGCGTTGCCGATGCCGTACTCGAGGTTGGCGAGATGGCGCTCCGACACCTCGGCCGCGATCGCCACCGCCTTGCGCGTGAGCCCGCGCTGCGCGCGCAGGTTGCGCACGCGCTCGCCGAGCGCGACCAGCAGCGGGTTCTTCACCTCCCCGGGCGCGGCGGGGGCGGCGCCTTCCGGCGCGGTGGCCAGCACCGCGTCTACATGCTCATTCATGCCATTCCTCTTGTTTCGCCGGCATTGTGCGCGCTCAGGGTAAACACCATAGATGCACTATATTGCTTGACACTGGTTGTCTCGATGCTTATTGTTCGGCCACACGCAAGATACTGCACGTGCAGCATTCCTGCAAGGCAATACCAAAGTTCGAGGCCCACGATGTCCGACAGCAGCCACTCCGCCAGCCCCGGCGGCAAGGAAGCCTTCCACCAACTGATCGCCGGCCTGACCGCCGAGATCGCCGGCCGGCCGCTCGACGCCGAGCTCGACCGCTGGCTCAACGCGAACCACGGCGCCGGCAGCCCCACTTTCGCGCGGCTCGGTGCCGCCTGCCGCCAGGGCGTGGCCGAAGGCTGGCTGTGCGAGCGCGAAGGCGGCGGCATCAGGTACGGCCGCGTCTTCAAGGCCGAGGACGCGCTGCACCGCTTCTCCGTCGACGTGGTCGACATGCAGGACATCGCCGGCCCGCACCACACCCATCCCCAGGGCGAGATCGACCTGATCATGCCGCTGGACGACAGCCCCGCCGCCAGCTTCGACGGACGGCCCGCGGGCTGGTGCGTCTACGGCCCCGGCAGCGCGCACCGCCCGACCGTCGCGCAAGGCCGCGCGCTCGTTCTCTACCTCCTGCCCGAAGGGCAGATCAAGTTCACGGTATGAGGCACTCCCCCAGGCTTGCCCACTTCGTGTGGCCGCCAACCCCCTCGCCGGGGGCAACACCAGCGGCCCGGCAAAGCCGGTTCCGCGGTGTTCCCCGAATCTGCACACATCGAGAGCCCATCGAATGACCGAGCTTCTTCCCAATCACGTCGCCGGCCGCTGGCAAAGCGGCTCGGGCGCCGGCACGCCCCTCTTCGACCCGGTGCTCGGCACCGAGCTCGTGCGCGTCGACGCCACCGGGCTCGACCTGCCCGGGGCCTTCGCGTTCGCCCGCGAACAGGGCGGCCAGGCCCTGCGCGCCCTCACCTACCGCCAGCGCGCCGGCTTGCTGGCCGCCATCGTCAAGGTGCTGCAGGCGAACCGCGATGCCTATTACGAGATCGCGACCGCGAACTCGGGCACGGTGAAGAACGACTCGGCCGTCGACATCGACGGCGCGATCTTCACGCTGGGCCAGTACGCCAAGTGGGGCGATGCACTCGGCGACGTGCGCGCGCTGCGCGACGGCGAGGCCGCCAGGCTCGGCAAGGAGCCGCTGTTCCAGTCGCAGCATTTGCAAGTGCCCACGCATGGCGTGGCGCTGTTCATCAACGCCTTCAACTTCCCCTCGTGGGGCCTGTGGGAGAAAGCCGCGCCCGCGCTGCTCTCGGGCGTGCCGGTGATCGTGAAGCCGGCCACCGCCACCGCCTGGCTCACGCAGCGCATGGTCAAGGACGTGGTCGACGCGGGCGTGCTGCCCTCGGGCGCGCTGTCGGTGATCTGCGGCAGCTCGGCCGGCCTGATGGACCAGCTCCAGCCCTTCGACGTGGTCTCGTTCACCGGCTCGGCCGACACCGCCGCGCTGATCCGCTCGCACGACGCCGTGGCGCGGCGCTCGGTGCGCGTGAACATCGAGGCCGACAGCCTCAACAGCGCGCTGCTGCTGCCCGGTGCCGCGCCCGGCAGCGAGGCCTTCAACCTGCTGGTGCGCGAGGTGGTGCGCGAGATGACGGTGAAGGCGGGCCAGAAGTGCACCGCGATCCGCCGCATCCTCGTGCCGGCCGAGCTCTACGACGCCGCCGCCGAGGCGATCGGCGCCAAGCTCGCGGGCGTGAGCGTGGGCAACCCGCGCAACGAGGGCGTGCGCATGGGCTCGCTGGTGAGCCGCGCGCAGCTGGCCGCGGTGCGCGAGGGACTCGATGCGCTCGCCGCGCAGACCCAGGTGCTGCACGACGGCCGCGACCGCCCGCTGGTCGACGCCGACCCGGCCGTGGCCGCCTGCATCGGCCCGGTGCTGCTGGGCGCGCGCGACGCCGACGCGGCGCGGCAGGTGCACGACATCGAGGTCTTCGGCCCGGTCGCCACGCTGCTGCCCTACCGCGACACGGCCCATGCCTTCGCCCTCGCCCACCGCGGCCAGGGCTCGCTCGTGACCTCGCTCTACGGCGCCGACGAGACGGCGCTCGCGCAGGCGGCGGTCGAACTCGCGGCCAGCCATGGCCGCGTGCACGTGATCACGCCCGAGGTGGCCCAGGCCCAGACCGGCCACGGCAACGTGATGCCGATGTCGCTGCACGGCGGCCCGGGCCGCGCGGGCGGCGGCGCCGAACTCGGCGGCCTGCGCGCGCTGGACTTCTACCACCGCCGCAGCGCGGTGCAGGCGGGCAACGGCGTGCTCGCCGCCCTGGGGCTGTAGCCGCCCTCCCTATAGATACAGCCGCAGCGCCCCCACAGAGGCCCCAAGGAGACACACGATGAGCCTGCCACCCCGCTTCAACTTCGCCGAGCACCTGTTCGCGCTCAACCGCGAGCGCGCCGCGCGCACCGCCTACGTCGACGACCGCGGCACGCTGAGCTACGGCCAGCTCGAGGAACGCGCGCGCCGCCTGGCCGCGGCGCTCAAGGCCGCGGGCCTGCGCCGCGAGGAACGCGTGCTGCTCTTGATGCTCGACGGCAACGACTGGCCCGTGAGCTTCCTCGGCTGCCTCTATGCCGGCATCGTGCCGGTGGCCGTCAACACGCTGCTCACGCCCGAGGACTACGCCTACATGCTCGACCACAGCCGCGCGCAGGCCGCGCTGGTGTCGGGCGCGCTGCTGCCGGTGCTGCAGGAAGCGATGGCGCGCGGCGGCCACGAGCTGCACACGCTGCTGGTGTCGCAACCGGCAGGTGCGCTGCCCGAGGGCGCGCAGGACTTCGAGGCCGCGCTCGCCGCCGCCGAGCCGCTGGCCGCGCCCGCGCTCACGGCCTCCGACGATCCCGGCTTCTGGCTCTACTCCTCGGGTTCCACCGGCAAGCCCAAGGGCACGGTCCACACGCAGGCCAACCTCTGGTGGACCGCCGAGCTCTACGGCAAGCCGGTGCTGGGCCTGACCGAGAACGACGTCTGCTTCTCGGCTGCCAAGATGTACTTCGCCTACGGCCTGGGCAATGCGCTGACCTTCCCGCTGTCGGTGGGCGCCACCGTGGTGCTGATGGCCGAGCGGCCCACGCCCGACGCCACCTTCCGCCGCTGGGTGGAACACAAGCCCACCGTCTTCTTCGGCGCCCCCACCGGCTTCGCGGGCATGCTCGCCTCGCCCAAGCTGCCGGCGCGCGAGGCGGTGGCGCTGCGCATGTGCTCGTCGGCCGGCGAGGCGCTGCCCGGCGAGATCGCGCAGCGCTTCAAGACGCACTTCGGTTGCGACATCATCGACGGCATCGGTTCCACCGAGATGCTGCACATCTTCATCTCGAACCGGCCCGACGACGTGCGCTACGGCACCACGGGCAAGCCGGTCGAGGGCTACGAGGTCGAGCTGCGCGGCGAGGACGGCCGCGCGGTGCCCGATGGCGAGGTCGGCGACCTCTACATCCGCGGCCCGAGCTCGGCGCTGATGTACTGGACCAACCGCGAGAAGTCGCGCGAGACCTTCCAGGGCGGCTGGACCAAGAGCGGCGACAAGTACACGCGCGACGCCGACGGCTACTTCACCTATGCGGGTCGCAGCGACGACATGCTCAAGGTCAGCGGCATCTACGTCTCGCCCTTCGAGGTCGAGGCCACGCTGATGCAGCACCCGGCCGTGCTCGAAGCCGCCGTGATCGGCAAGGAGGACGGCGAGGGCCTCACGAAGACCAAGGCCTTCGTGGTGCTCAAGGACGGCGGCACCACCACCGAGGACGAGCTCAAGGCCTTCGTGAAGGAGCGCCTCGCGCCCTACAAGTACCCGCGCTTCCTCGAGTTCGTGGCCGAGCTGCCGAAGACGGCGACCGGCAAGATCCAGCGCTTCCGGCTGCGCGAGAGAGAGAAGCAGGCATGAGCGCCGCGCCGGGCCGCCCCAAGCAAGCTCGCACCGCAGTGCGGAGCACGAAGGTGTTTCAATGAACATTCCCGACTTCGCCACCATCGACTGGCGCGGCCGCGCGGTGCGCATCGAGTGCCAGTGGATCGCGCCCGAGCGCGGCAACGCGCCGCTCGTTGTGTTCCTGCACGAAGGCCTGGGCTCGGTCGCGATGTGGAAGGACTTTCCCGCGCGCCTGTGCGAAGCCGCCGGCGTGCGCGGCCTGGTGTTCTCGCGCCCCGGCTACGGCCGCTCGACGCCGCGCGCCGAGGACGAGATCTGGGACGTGGACTTCATGCACCGCCAGGCGCACGAGGTGCTGCCCGCGCTGTTCAGCGCGCTCGCGCTCGACGGCGAAAAGCCCTGGCTGTTCGGCCACAGCGACGGCGGCTCGATCTCGCTGCTGTACGCCGCGCGCTTTCCAGACCGCGTCGCGGGCCTGGTCGTGCTGGCGCCGCACATCTTCGTGGAAGACGTGACGGTGGCGAACATCGAGCTCGCGCGCACCGCCTACCTCGGCACCGACCTGCCGCAGAAACTCGGCCGCTACCACGACAGCGCCGACTCGGCCTTCTGGGGCTGGAACCGCATCTGGCTGCATCCGCCATTCCGCGACTGGAACATCGAGGCCGAGCTCGACACGATCCGCTGCCCCGTGCTCGCCGTGCAGGGGCTCGGCGACGAGTACGGCAGCCTCGCGCAGATCCGCGGCATCGCCGCGCGCGTGCCCGGCTGCGAGCTGCTCGAGATCCCCGAATGCGGGCATTCCCCGCATCGCGATCAGCCGGATCGTGTCATCGTCGCGGCCACTTCGTTCATCACCAAAAACAGGAGACAAAGCTCATGACCATTCGCCACACCACCCGCCTCGCGCTGACCGCGCTGTCCTTCGCCGCGCTGTGCACGGCCGCCTCGGCCCAGGGCACGGGCAAGCTCAAGGTCGGCCTGATGCTGCCCTACAGCGGCACCTTCACCGCGCTGGGCGTGGCGATCGAGAACGGCTTCAAGCTCTACGTCGACGAGCAGGGCGGCAAGCTCGCGGGCCGCGAGATCGAGTACTTCAAGGTCGACGACGAGTCCGATCCCGCCAAGGCCACCGACAACGTCAACAAGCTGATCAAGCGCGACAACGTCGACGTGATCGTGGGCACCGTGCACTCGGGCGTGGCGATGGCCATGGCCAAGGCCGCCAAGGAGAGCGGCACCGTGCTGATCGTGCCCAATGCCGGCGCCGACGCCGTGACCGGCCCGATGTGCGCGCCCAACATCTTCCGCAGCTCGTTCAGCAACTGGCAGCCGGCCTACGCCATGGGCGAAGTGGCGGCCAAACAGCAGGGCAAGAAGAAGGTCATGACCATCACCTGGAAGTACGCGGCCGGCGAGGAGTCGGTCAACGGCTTCAAGGAAGGCTTCGAGAAGGCCGGCGGCAAGGTCGACAAGCAGCTCACGCTGCCGTTCCCGAACGTGGAGTTCCAGGCCCTGCTGACCGAGATCGCGGCGGCCAAGCCCGATGCGGTGTACGCCTTCTTCGCGGGCGGCGGCGCGGTCAAGTTCGTCAAGGACTACCAGGCCGCGGGCCTGAACAAGACCATCCCGCTGTACGGCCCGGGCTTCCTGACCGACGGCACGCTCGAGGCGCAGGGCGAATCGGCGCAGGGCATGCTCACCACGCTGCACTACGCCGACGGCCTGAACACGCCGCGCGACACCGCCTTCCGCACCGCCTACGCCAAGACCTTCAAACTGCAGCCCGACGTCTACGCGGTGCAGGGCTACGACGCCGCGCAGATGCTGGGCGTGGGCCTCGCCGCCACCAAGGGCGACATCACGAAGAAGGCCGACTTCGCGGCCGCGGTCGAGAAGGCGAAGATCGACAGCCCGCGCGGCACCTTCACGGTCAGCAAGTCGCACAACCCAGTGCAGGACATCTATCTGCGCAAGGTGGAAGGCAAGGAGAACAAGCTGGTGAGCACGGCGATCAAGGGTCTCGCAGACCCCGCGCGCGGTTGCCGCATGTAAGGCCTCGGCCTTCCGCTGATCGGCTCGATCTTCTTTCGTTTTCGTATTTCGTCCCGGCCCGCCCCTGCCCGTTCGGGCTGAGCCTGTCGAAGCCGCCGCGCAAGCCGCGCGCCCCGCCTTCGACAAGCTCAGGCCGAACGGCTGGAGCGGCATCCGGCTCCGATTCTTGCCAGCCTCTTCAGTGAGACCCCACCCGTGGACTTCGGCACCTTCCTCGTCCAGTGCCTGAACTCGGTTCAGTACGGACTGCTGCTCTTTCTCGTCGCCTCGGGCCTGACGCTGATCTTCGGGATCATGGGCGTGATCAACCTCGCGCACGGCAGCTTCTACATGATCGGCGCCTACATGGCGTTCTCGCTGGCGCCACTGTTCGGCGACCAGTTCCTGCTGATGCTGGTGGCCGGCGTGGTGCTCGCCGCCATCTTCGGCTACCTGCTCGAGTGGGCCTTCTTCAGCTACCTCTACCAGCGCGACCACCTGCAGCAGGTGCTCATGACCTACGGCCTGATCCTGGTGTTCGAGGAACTGCGCTCGATCCTGGTGGGCAACGACGTGCACGGCGTGAAGGTGCCGGCCTGGCTCGACGGCAGCTTCGCGCTGGGCAGCGTGATGAGCTATCCCTGGTACCGCCTGTTCGCCTCGGCCGCCTGCATCGTGCTGGCGCTGGCGCTGTACTGGGTGGTCAACCGCACGCGCCTGGGCATGATGATCCGCGCCGGCGCGAGCAACCGCGACATGGTGCGCGGCCTGGGCATCGACGTGAAGCGGCTCTACCGCATCGTCTTCGCCGCCGGCGTGGCGCTCGCGGCGCTGGCCGGCATGATCGCCGCGCCGATGTCCTCGGTCTATCCGAACATGGGTGCGAGCGTGCTGATCATCTGCTTCGTGCTGGTGGTGATCGGCGGCATCGGCTCGATCACCGGCGCGCTCGTCGCCTCGCTGCTGGTGGGCTTCGTCGACACCTTCGGCAAGGTGTTCTTCGCCGACTTGAGCGGCATCGGCATCTACCTGCTGATGGCGATCGTGCTGATCTGGAAGCCCGAGGGGCTGATGGGACGGCGTCCATGAGTTCGATCCCCAGGACCTCCACGCGCATGATTGCCTCCACGCCCTCTTCTTCACTCGCCCGGGACGCCGGCTCGTTCGGCGGCGCAGCGCTGCCGCTGGCCTGCGCGCTGGCCATCGGCATCGCCGGCCCGCTGCTGGGCAACTACGCCTCGGACTTCATCGTCAAGGTGATGATCCTGTCGATCTTCGCGCTGAGCCTCGAGCTGCTGGTCGGCATGACCGGCCTCGTGAGCCTGGGCCACGCGGCCTTCTACGGCATCGGCGCCTACGTCACGGTGCTCGCCTCGGGCGCCGAGGGCGGCAACTTCGCGCTGCTGCTGCCCGCGGCCATGGGCGCGGCCGGGCTCTACGCCCTGTTCGTCGGCGCGCTGAGCCTGCGCACGCGCGGCGTGTACTTCATCATGGTGACGCTGGCCTTCGCGCAGATGGCCTTCTTCGTGTTCCACGACACCAAGGTCGGCGGCGGCAGCGACGGCATCTACCTCTACGTGCGCCCGGCCCTCGGCGCGCTCGACCTCGAGAACCGCACGGTGCTGTTCTACGTGGTGCTGGCGGCACTGGTGTTCACCTACGCGCTGCTCGCGCTGCTGCGCCGCTCGCGCTTCGGCGCGGCGCTCGCGGGCATCCGCGTCAACGAGCAGCGCATGCGCGCGGCGGGCTTCCCCACCTACGCCTACAAGCTCGCGGCCTTCGTGCTGGCCGGCGCGCTGGCCGGCCTCGCAGGCTTCCTGCTGGCCTCGCGCGACGGCGTGGTCAACCCCGAGCTGATGGCCTGGCACAACTCGGGCGAGGTGCTGCTGATGGTGATCCTCGGCGGCCTGGGCCACCTGCGCGGCGCGGTGATCGGCGCCATCGCCTTCACGCTGCTCAAGGAGATCTTCTCGACCCACGCGCTGCTCGGGCCGCTGGCCGACCACTGGCAGCTCACGCTGGGGCTGACCATCATCGTGTTCGTGGCGCTGCTGCCCAAGGGCCTGATCGGGCTGGTGCAGCGGCTGTCGCCGAGGAGCGGGGCATGAACGCACGCATGAACGATTCGGTGCTGCTGTCAGTCGAGGGCCTCACCCGCCGATTCGGCGGCCTGGTCGCGGTCAACGCGGTCACGCTCGACCTGCACGTGGGCGAGGTGCATGCGGTGATCGGCACCAACGGCGCGGGCAAGTCGACCCTGATCAACATGCTCTCGGGCGAGATCGAGGCCTCGGCCGGCCGCATCCGCCTCGACGGCGAGGACATCACGACGCGCGCGCAGTTCCGCCGCGCGCTCGCGGGCGTGGGCCGCAGCTACCAGCGCACCACCATCTTCCCGGAGTTCAGCGTGCACGAGAACTGCCGCCTCGCGGCGCAGGCGGCCACGCCGCGACCCTGGGCGATCTGGCAGCCGTCGCGCGGCTGTGCCGCGAGCTCGGCCTCGGCCGACGCGGCGCTCGAGGCCGCGGGCCTCGCCGCCGAAGCGCACCGCATCGCCGGCACGCTGAGCCACGGCGCGCAGCGCCAGCTCGAGGTGGCGATGTGCCTGGCCACGCATCCGCGCGTGCTGCTGCTCGACGAGCCGCTGGCCGGCATGGGCGCGGAGGAGACCGACCGCATGCTGAACCTGCTCGCGCAGCTCAAGGCCACGCACGCCATCCTGCTGGTGGAGCACGACATGGACGCGGTGTTCCGCGTGGCCGACCGCATCACGGTGATGGTCAACGGCACGGTGATCGCCACCGGCAGCCCCGACGCGATCCGCGAGAACCCCGAAGTCCGCACCGCCTACCTCGGCGAGGAACACTGATGCCCCCACGCTCTGCACTTCGTGTCATCGCTGCCCCCCGGGGGGGCGCAGGCCTGCCTTGGGGCGGCCCGGTGGGAGGCCTCTGATGCTCAACGTCAAGGACCTCAACACCTACTACGGCAACAGCCACATCCTGCGCGGCGTGCATGCCGAGATCCCGGCCGCGACCTCGGTCGGCCTGCTGGGGCGCAACGGCATGGGCAAGACCACGCTGATCCGCACGATCATGGGCTACGTGCGCCCCGCCTCGGGCGAGGTGCAGGTCGACGGCCGCACGGTCACGGGCCTGCCGCCCGAGAAGATGGCGCGCCTGGGCATCGGCTACGTGCCCGAGGGCCGCGGCATCTTCCCCAACCTCTCGGTGCGCGAGAACCTCGTGATGAGCGAGCGCGCGGGCATCGACGGCCAGCGCGCCTGGACCTTCGAGCGCGTGATGGCCACCTTCCCGCGGCTGGCCGAGCGGCTGTCGCACGGCGGCCAGCAGCTCTCGGGCGGCGAGCAGCAGATGCTGTCGATCGGCCGCGCGCTGATGACCAACCCGCGCCTGCTGATCCTCGACGAGGCCACCGAGGGCCTCGCGCCGCTGATCGTGGCCGAGATCTGGCGCGTGATCGAGCAGATCCGCCAGACCGGCATCGCCACCCTGATCGTGGACCGCGACTACCGCAAGGTGCTGGCCCACACCGAGCTCGCGGTGGTGATGGAAAAGGGCCAGATCGTGCGCCAGGGCGCCTCGGGCGCGCTGCTCGCGCAGCCGCAGGCGCTGGAGGCGCTGCTCGGGGTCTGAAGGCCCACCGCCATGACGCGCGAGATCAGCCTGCTCGACACCACGGGCAAGCCGTTGCGCATGGACGGCCGGCTGCTGCTGAACGCGGGCGCCACGCCGTGGCAGGGCTTCGCCTTCGAGGTGCGCGCGATGATCGGGGACGGCGAGAACCCGGCCTGCTACAACCCGCATCCGCTGATCGGACTGTGCGTGCGCGGCCATCTGAGCGGCGTCATGACGCAGGGCCGGCGTTCGCACCGCATCGAGACGCGCGCGGGCAGCATGAGCATCTTCGAGCGGGGCTACGAGGTCGACCGCGCGAGCTGGACCGGCTGCCTCGAGGAGATGATCGCGATCGAGATCCGCCCCGAGGCGCTGCGCAGCCTCATGCCCGAGAGCGACGGCGAGCTGCACCTGCAGACCCAGCTGTCGACCACCGACGCCACCTTGCAGCTGCTGGCCACCGCCATGCGCGACGAGATCGAGCGCGGCTGCAGCTCGGGCCGGCTGCATGCGCAGGGGCTGTCGATGGCGCTCGCGAGCTACCTGCAGGGCCGCTATGGCTGCGCGCGCAGCACGCAGCGACCGCGCGGCCGGCTCTCGCAGGCCGACCTGCGCCGCGTCTACGACTGGGTGATGGCGCACCTGGCCGAGGACTTCGGCATCGACACGCTCGCAGCCGAGCTGCAGATGAGCGCGGTGCACTTCACGCGGCTGTTCCGCGCCAGCACCGGCGCCACGCCCTACCGCTACGTGATGGAGCAGCGCGTGCGACAGGCACTCGCGCTGCTCGACGGCCCGCTCGCGCTGGCCGAGATCGCGCACGCGGTCGGCTTCTCGAGCCAGGCGCATTTCACGCAGGTGTTCCGCCAGCTCGTGGGCAGCACGCCCGCGCGCACGCGTGCATCGCGGGTAAGTCCGAGGGCCGGTTGAGGGAATCCTGCAAGCGCTGATCGCATGTCGATAGACCGTGCGAGGCACGCTCGGCACATTCGATGTCTGCCAACACAGGAGACAGAAGATGCGCCACCACAACAGATCCCACACCCGTTCCGTTCCACCCTCCATCGCCCTGCTGTGCCTCGCCGCGGCCGCCGCGCTCTCGGCCTGCGGCGGCAGCGGCTCGTCGGGCACCGTGCTGCCGATCGTGCCGGCCGCGCCGCCACCCGCCGCACCGGTCGCGCTGACGTGCGACGACAGCCTCAAGACCGCGTTCAAGCCCGATGCGAACACCACCGTGCGGCTGGTGAAGCAGTTCAGGAAGGGCGACGACCTCAACCTCGACGGCAAGGCCACCGGCACGCTCGCGGCCAGCGACCTGTGCATGGTCAAGCTCAACGTCGGGCCGGGCCACGCCGGTCCCGCGGGCGCGCCCTCGACCTCGCCGGGCATCGGCATCGAGGTCTGGCTGCCCGCCAAGGCCGCGTGGAACCAGCGCGTGCGCGTGCTCGGCGGCGGCGGCTTCGCGGGCGAACCCTCGATCAGCGCGCTCGACCGCATCGGCAACGCCGGCGGCATCGATTCGCCCTCGCGCGTGGCCGGCACCGAGGGCTCGGTCAGCGCCATCACCGACACCGGCCATGCCTCGTCGAGCCCCGTGGCCGGCACCGACGGCGCCTTCGCGATGAACTCCGACGGCACCGTCAACACCGCGCTATGGACCGACTTCGCGAGCCGCGGCATCCACGAGATGGCGGTCAAGGCCAAGGCGCTCGCGGCCGGCTTCTACGGCGATGCGCCGAAGTACTCGTACTGGGACGGCTGCTCCACCGGCGGGCGCCAGGGCCACATGCAGGCGCAGGTCAATCCCGACGACTTCGACGGCATCCTCGCGGGCAACAGCGCGATCAACTGGAGCACCTTCATCACGGCCGAGCTCTATCCGCAGGTCGTGATGCAACGCGACCTCGGCGGCACGCCGCTCACGCCCGAGCAGGCCACGCTGGTGTCCTCGGCCGCGGTCAGCGCCTGCGACAGCCAGCTCACCGGCAAGCACGAGGGCTTCATCAGCGACCCGGCCGCCTGCCGCTACGACCCGGTGCAGGACAAGGCCGTGCTGTGCACCGCGAGCGGCGGCAGCAATGCCACCGCGGCCTGCCTGAGCACCGCGCAGGCGCAGGCCGTCAACAAGATCTGGTACGGCCAGACCCGCGACGGCAGCGTCCCCGCGGCCGCGGGCGACATCGGCTACGGCCCCACGCTGGCGTCGAACCAGCTCTGGTACGGCCCCACGCGCGGCACCGCGCTCTCGGGCCTGGCCGGCTCGGCCGGCGGCGTGCCCGCGCCCTTCCCGATCGCCGTGCACCAGGTCGCGCTGAACCTGCAGGACCCGACGATCGCCACGCCCGATTTCATCAACGCCACCGGCAACGGCGCCGACCGATGGAAGGGCCTGGGCTACGCGCAGCTCGCCAACGCCAGCGACCGCGGCAAGGCGCTGCAGGGTGCGTTCGCGAACATCAACGCCTACAACCCCGACCTCGCGCGCTTCCGCGACCGCGGCGCCAAGATGCTGACCTACCACGGCCTGGCCGACCAGGTGATCCCGAACTCGGGCACCGCCCACTACTACGAGCGCGCGGCCGGCGCGATGGGCGGCATCGATGCGCTGCAGAAGTTCTACCGCTACCTCGAGATCCCCGCGATGGGCCATTGCATGGGCGTGGGCTCGGTCGACGGCCTGCCCGGCACCAGCCCCGCGGCCAACCCGCCGCTGCCCGCGCCGAACCAGCTGTTCACCGCGCTCACCGACTGGGTCGAGAAGGGCATCCCGCCCGAGAACCTCGTGCTGCGCAACGGCGACAAGTCGCTCGCGCGGCCGCTGTGCACCTATCCGAAGAAGATCGCGTACCTGGGCGGGGACACGTCGAAGGCGGAGAGCTTCGCCTGCCGCTGAGCCGTGCGCTCAAGCCGCGCGCTGCTTGACGACCGTGGGCTCGATGGCCGGCGCCGGCCACAGCGCGAGGTGGTAGCGGTCCTCGCCCTCGAGCCCGTCCTCGGACAGCGTCGCGAGCCCCGCGTAGCAGGCGCGCACGCGGTAGGTGCCCGGCGTGATCGCCATGCGCGCCGCATCCGGAAAGTAGTCGGTGCAACCCGCGATCGCGAGGCGCCCGCTCGCCGTCGCGAGCGTGCACTCGACGATGTGCTCCCAGGCATCGGCAGCGAGCGGCGGCGCGGCCTCGAGGATCTCGAGCGTGACCGGCACGTTCATGTTGCGTACCGTGCCGATGCCGACCACGCCGGGCGCGGTCGCGAGCATGCGCTCCACGGCCTCGTCGCTCCATGCATCGGAAAGATCGCCTTCGGCGGATTCGTCCTGGATGTAGAACTGAAAGTAGTCGGCGAAGAGCTGGAAGGTGTGCATGCATCGGTCTCCGGTGGAAACGAAGCGTAGCGCGTCCCGGTGAAAGTCCGGGGGCGCACCGGGTTTCACCTCTGTGCTGCGACAGCGCGACAGCCGAATGATGTCCGGCTGCGCGGCCGCGCCCCGATCTTCCGGCGGCCGCCCGCCATCGCGAGGTCGAGCATGCCTTCCCTGCAATCGCGCCACATCGACAACGTCTATTCGATCGCCACCGGCACCGCGCTGGCCGATCCGGCGACCAGCCTGGTCCACAAGTCGTGGGCGCGCTGCGTGCGCGACCATGGCCTCGATCCCTCGCGGCCCACGCCCGCGCGCATCCTGCCGGCGCACGAGGTGCGCGCGCACCAGCAGCAGCTCGAACACTTCCTGTGCACCGCGCGCGCGGGCATGGAGGACATCTACCGCCGCGTGGCCGACCTCGGCTACATGGTGCTGCTGACCGATGCCGAAGGCATCACGGTCGACTACATCGGCAACCCGGCCTGGGACGACCAGCTGCGCAAGGCCGGCCTCTACCTCGGCGCCGACTGGAACGAGGCGCATGCGGGCACCTGCGGCGTGGGCACCTGCCTGGTCGAGCAGGCACCGATGACCTGCCACCAGACCGAGCACTTCGACGCCACCCACATCGCGCTGACCTGCACCACCGCGCCGCTGTTCGACCATGGCGGGCGGCTCACGGCGGTGCTCGACGTGTCGGCGCTGCATTCGCCCGAGGCCAAGGAGAGCCAGCACCTGGTGCGGCACCTGGTCGCGATCTACGCACGCATGATCGAGGACGCCGATTTCCTGCGCCACTTCCGCGGCCACTGGGTGCTGCGGCTGGGCAGTGCCTTCGGCCTGGTCGACGTCGCCGGCGAACTGATGCTCGCGCTCGACGAGGCGGGCACGGTGGTCGGCGCGAACAGCAGCGCGCGACGGCTGTTCGCGGCCCATCCGGTCGGCACCGGCGTGGCCGAGCTGCTGCGCATGCCGCTCGATGCGATCTGGCGCCTGGGTGCCAGCGCATCGGCCATGCCCTTCGCCCACACCGTGCTGCTGCCGGACGGCGGCGAGTACCACGCCTCACTGCTCGCGCCGCGCGTGGCGCGCCGCACGGCCGCGCCGGTGCCGCCCGCCGAGCGCAAGCCTCTCCATGGCGCCGACCGGTTGCCACCGCTCGAGGGCATCGCGGGCGACGATCCCGCGATGCAGTCGCTGCTCGCGCAGGCGCGCCGGCTGGTCGACCGCGGCATCCACGTGCTGATCGAGGGCGAGACCGGCAGCGGCAAGGAGGTGCTGGCGCGCGCACTGCACGGCGCGAGCCGCCGCGCGGCCCTGCCCTTCGTGGCCGTGAACTGCGCGGCCATTCCCGATTCGCTGATCGAGAGCGAGCTGTTCGGCTATCTGCCCGGCACCTTCACCGGCGGCCGCAGCAAGGGCATGAAGGGCCTGATCGCGCAGGCCGACCGCGGCACGCTGTTCCTCGACGAGATCGGCGACATGCCGATGGCCCTGCAGACGCGGCTGCTGCGCGTGCTGTCCGAAGGCGAGGTCCTGCCACTGGGCGGCGACGCGCCGCAGCGCGTGGACCTCGCGGTGGTGGCCGCCACGCACCGGGGCCTGAGTGAACTCGTCGCGGCAGGCCGCTTCCGCGAGGACCTCTACTACCGCCTGTGCGGCGCCGTGCTGAAGCTGCCGCCGCTGCGCGAGCGCGGTGATCGGCGCCACCTGATCGATCGCCTGTTCGCCGAGGAGGCCGCGGCGATGGATTCGAATGCACGGCTGTCGGCCGAGGCGATCGAGGCGCTGATGGCGCACCGCTGGCCCGGCAACCTGCGCGAGCTGCGCAACGTGCTGCGGCTCGCGCTGGCGTTGTGCACGGGGCGCGAAGTGAGGATGGAGGACCTGCGGTTGCCGGAGCGTGTTGCGGTGGCGATGCCCGCGGCGGCCGTGGTCGACGCGCCCGAGGACACGGCCGCCGAATCGGAGCGGCTGCTCGCGGCGCTGCGCCAGCACCGCTGGCGCGTCGCGCAGGCCGCCGATGCGCTGGGCCTGAGCCGCGCCACCGTGTACCGGCACATGAAGCGGCTCGGCATCGTCGCGCCCCGGCGCGGCTGATCGCACACCGCTACAGCACGGTCCACTCGTTCGATTCGTAGCAGGCCTTCAGTCGCTCGTGCAGCGGATGCGTCACCGAGAACTCGGTCGCATCGATGCGCCGCAGCGGCCGCACGGTGTCGGGCACGTTGGTCCAGAAAGCCAGCTCGAAATCCTTGATCTCGTCGATGCGGATGTCGCGCTCGACGAAGGGAATGCCGTGCGAACGCATGCCCAGCCGCAGCAGGTGGATGGCACCGCCGGGCAGCGCGGGCGCGGTCGGCAGCACCACGCGGCACCCGTCGTAGAAGCCGACGTTCCACGTGCTTCCCTCCGAGATGCTGCGCCGCGCGTCGAGGAACAGCGCGTCGTCGAAACCCGCCGCCTGCGCGAGCTTGCGGTGGTGGAACAGGCCGAAAGTGCCGACATGCTTGACCTCGGGCAGCACGCGCTCGTGCTGCACCGAGCGCACGGCGCGCGGCGGCGGCGCCTCGGCCGCGAGCGGCGACTGGGTGACGAACACGCCGGCGGGCATCGGGCGGGTGAGGTCGGCGAAGCCCGCCACGCGCGGGAAGACGTTGATGCGCACCAGCCAGGTCCGGTCGTCGTCGGGCACGGCCTCGCGCACCAGCCGGCGTACCCGCTCGCCCTCGAGTTCGCTGCCGAACAAGAGCCGCGTGCTGCGGTCCAGCCGGGCCAGCTGGAAGTCCAGCCCCTGCACGCTGCGCCGGCGGATGCGCATGGTGCTGAAGTGCCCGTAGTTGGCGAGCGCCATCGCGCGCAGGTCGCCGACCGAGGGCGGCTCGCCGTCGATGCGGCCCACGGCCGGTGCGGGTGTGGGCACATCGGCCGCGCTGACGCCGCCGACGGCCGACAGGCCCACGGCGAGTAGCGCGCGACGCCCGAGGAAGGAAGCGTTCTCGAATCGCATCTCAAGCTCCTGCAGTTGGAAAACCATGGCGCGCGCCGGCCCAGGCATCGACGAGAAAGGCCAGCACCGCGGCGTTGAAGTTCTGCGCCTGTTCGAAGTACGGCGAATGCCCCGCGGCCGCGATCTCGACCACGCGGCTGCCCTCGACCTGGCGCGCGATGTCGCGCACCACCGCGGGCGTGACCACGCGGTCCTCGGCACCGACCACGAACAGCGTCGGGCGGCGCAGGCGTTGCAGGTCGTCGAGCGCGAGCAACTGCTCCGGCGCGAACAGCGCTGCGAGGCGCTCGCCCCATCCCGGGCCGCCGTGGCCGGCCGCGGCCCCATGCACCGCGGGATTGAACTGGTTGATTTGTCGGTACAGCCAGGCCATCGCGGGCCGCTCGCGCAAGAAGGCCGGGCTCAGCGCGCGGTCCTCGAGCTCGGTCGCCACCACCTCGCCGAGAAAGGCCGCGACGTTGGCCAGCATCCGCGGATGGTCGATCGCCAGCGGCGAGTCGCAGCAGGCGAAGGCCCACACCCGCTCGGGATGGCGCAGCGCGAGCCGCGCGCCGGTCATGCCGCCGAGCGACTGGCACACCAGCGCGGCGCTGTCGATGCCCTCGGCATCGAGCACCGCGAGCGCGTCGGCCACCAGCGCCTCGTGCCCGAAGGCCTCGAGCGGCGCGAGCGAACGGCCGAAGCAGCGCGCGTCGAACGCGATGCAGGTGAAGCGCTGCGAGAACGTGGGAATCTGCTGCCACCAGGTCGCGGCATTCGATCCCGCGCCGTGGCAGAACAGCAGCGCCGGCCCCTGGCCCGTGCGCTCGTAATAGATGTCGACGCCGCCGGAATGCACAAAGCTCATGCCAATGCTCCTCGCGCGGCGCTCATTCGGGCCGCACGCCGATGCGGCGCGCGAGCGTGCGGTAGCGCTCGGCCTCGGCGGCCAGGAAGCGCGCGGCCTCGGCCAGGCTCATGCGCTCGGACACCTGCGAGCCCGAGGCCTCGAGGGTCGTGCGCACCTGCGGGTCGGCCAGGCTCGCCTGCAGCGCCTTGTGCAGGCGCTCGACCACGGCCTCGGGCGTGCCCTTGCGCACCATCGGCCCGGCCCAGGCACCGGCCTCGTAGTCGGCGGCGACGCGGCTTTCCGCGAAGGTCGGCACGCTCTTCATCTGCGCGAGGCGCTGCTTCGAGGCGACCGCGAGGATCTTGAGCCGGCCGGTCTCGGCCAGCCCCAGGTAGCCGGTGGTGAAGGGCATCAGCGCGAAGTCGAGGTTGGCGCCGCCCAGGTCCTGGATCAGCGGCGCACCGCCGCTGTAGGGCACGTGCATGACCTTCGCATCCATGCGCGCGGCCAGGTCCTCGGCCGCGAGATGGAACATCGAGCCCACGCCCACGCTGCCGTAGGTCAGCGGCTGCGCGGCGGAAGAGCGCGCGAGCGCCGCGAAGGCCTCGAGGTCGTCGGCCGCGAGTGCCTTGCGCGTCAGCAGCACCAGCGGGTTGTTGGTGGCCGGCGAGACCAGCACGAAGTCCTCGAGCCTGAGCTTCACCGCGGCGCGTGCGAGCGGCGCGAGGATGACTTCGTTGGGCGAGCCCTGCAGCACCGTGTAGCCGTCGGCCGGCGCGTTCAGCACCTTCTGCGCGGCCAGCGCGCCGCCCACGCCGCCGAGGTTCTCCACCAGCACCGGCTGGCCCAGCTCGCGTGCCATGCGCGGCGCGATGGCGCGGGCGATCACGTCGGCCGGGCCGCCCGCGGGATAGGGCACGACCCAGTTCACCGGCCTGGCGGGCCAGGCCTGCGCACCCGCGACCAGGGGAAGCACCGCGAGGCCGATGGCCAGGCGGCGCGCGATCCATGTGAGGCTCATCTCGAACTCCGGCTGTGGTTGACGTGGGAGCGGATGCTACAAACGCGGTCCCGCGCGGCACAGGACCTTTTCAGCCACTCGGGGTACACAATCCGCCAAGCCCATGATCCGCTTCGACCTCTACCTGCCACATGGCGGCCTGCCCGGCAGCGTCTTCGGTGCCATCGACATCCTGCGCGAAGTGAACTCGCTGGCGCGTGCGCGCGCGGGGCGGCGCATCGACGCGCCGGTGGCCTGGCGGCTGCTCGGGCCCGACGGCGGACCGCATGCGATGCGGCGCCTCGCGTTCCAGTCGGACGAGGAGGCGAAGCGCTCGCGCCGCGCGCCCGCCACCGCGCTCGCGGTGGTGCCGCCGCTGATGATGGTGACCATTCCCGGCCTGCGCCGGCTGGTGGCGCAGAACGCCGCGCTCTGCGCGCAGCTCGCGAGCCGCCACGCGGCCGGCGACTGGATCGGTGCCTGCGGCACCGGCCTGTGGCTGGCCGGGCGCGCGGGACTGCTCGCGCACCAGCCGGTGCCGCTGTCGTGGCTCTACCAGTCGGGCTTCGCGCACGACTTCCCCGACACGCCGATCCACAGCGAGACCCCGTTGACGCTCGGCCCGCACATGGTGCTGGCGGCCACGCCCGACCTGATGCATGCGATGGTGCTCAAGCTGCTCGACGGCGTCGGCCTGTCGGACCTCGCCGCGGCCTGCCGCGACAAGTTCCTCGCCAACCCCGAACGCCAGCACCTGGTGCTCGACATCCCCGAGCAGGTGGTGGGCACCTCGCGCGATGCGCCGCTGCACCGCGCCATCGCCTTCATCGAGGCCAACGCGGGCCGGCCGCTGACGGTGGCCGAGATGGCCTCGGCCGCGGCGGTCAGCGAACGCACGCTGGTGCGGCTGTTCGCGCGCCACATCGAGCGTTCGCCGATCCAGTTCCTGCACGAGCTGCGCGTGAAGCGCGCGCGCATGTGGCTCGAGGCCACCTGGCGCTCGATGCACGAGATCGCCGACGCCTCGGGCTACGCGGACGTCTCGACCTTCCGCCGCACCTTCAAGCGCATCGCCGGCATGAGCCCGTCGGAATACCGCGAGCGCTACACGGTGCGCACGCCGCGCGCGGTGTGGCAGTTGCAGGCTTTCGACGACGTGCTGGCGCCGGGCAAGGGAAAGCCGGCGGCCCGCCCATGAAAAAAGCCCGCACCCTGGCGGGCGCGGGCTTGTCGCGGAGTGGACGCGATCAGTCGACCAGGCCCAGGTGCAGGAAGCCAGCTTTCGCCGTGCCGCGCTCGCCGATCAGCAGCTCGAGCCGCTTCGAACGCATTGCGACGTAGGCATCCCCGCCCTGCGTCGCCGAGCGCATGCCCAGCGGACCGTAGGAAGGTTGGGGCGCCAGGGTGAGATCGGCCTGCGTGGTGATGGCGCCGATCGAGGTCGACAGCGTGTACTTCGAGCCGGCCGCCACGGCGACGTCGGTCGAGCCGTCGGCCGACCAGCCCCTGCTGCTGAAGTCGGCGTAGTCCAGTGCGGCCGGCACGCCCACCGCCAGCACCTGGGAGTTGTAGGTCGACGGACCCGCGCTCAGGTACACGGTTTCGCCGCCGAAGTCGGCGAGCGCGAAGCGGCCGAACAGGCTGCCGTCGACGGCGCTCTTCATCATCCACAGCCCGGGCTGCTGCGGGTCGGGCTCGATGTTGCTGACGGACACGTCGGCGCTCGGGCAGCGTTCGATCTTGTAGACGGTCAGGCTGAGGCACTGCTTCATCACCTTGCCGCCGCCCGAGACCTGGATCTGCGTGATCGTCGACTCCTTGCCCGTGGCCGAGTAGTCGATGCGGCCGCGGTCGTAGGTGCCGTCGAGCTTGCCCTGCTGAAGGACCAGCGCGCGCGACGCGATGAAGGGGAACGGTTCGTAGGTGGTCGGCGACTTGTAGCCCACCGCGAACGGAAGCGAGCCGACGATGTTGTCGCCGAGGCCGCGCAGCGCGAGGACGCTGCTCTTGCTGCGGCTGCTCTGCACCTTCCAGTAGCCGTCGCTCGACGCGCCCGCGGTCAGGGTGCCCGAGCTCGCATCGCCCGCCGTGTCGGTCAGGGTGTAGGTGGCCTTGTCGAAATCGATGGCGAGCACCTGGCGCGAGCCGTTGGCCGCGTACACGGTGTAGCGGCCGTTGCGGTAATCGCCGTTGCCGACCGAGAAGCTCAGTTCCTTGCGGCGGTTGCCCGATGCGCTGGCCGTCAGCTTGAACTCGGCGCTGCCCGTCGCATTGGGGTTCTTGAAGCGCGACAGCCATTGCGAGCCGGAGGTATCGACCTCGACGCGCTGGGCCGCGCCATCGCGGCTGTCCGCGGTCCAGGTGATCTCGCTGCCATCGCTGGACTTGACCGTCACGAGCTGGCCCGGCGCCACCTGGTACTTGCCCGCACCGTCGGGATTCGCCGCGCTGCCGTCGACCTCGACGGACAGCTTGGCTTCCGACTCGGCGGGCGTCTGCGGCACCACGGCGAACGGCAGCCCGCCGCCACCACCTCCCCCACCACCACCGCATCCCGCGATGACCGCCGCCAGTGCCGTGGCGCACAGGGCCATTGTTGTCGTGCTCCTCATTTCCTCATCTCTTTCTGTTGGATTGACTCGTTGCCCCGCCGACCTCGTCGGCAGACGGCGGCCAAATCTATCCGCGACGGAATACTTTCGCATCACCATGAAACGTGGTCGTCGCCCTGCGGCAACGCTCCTCCCAATGGGTGATTGAAGGGACTTCGCAAAGGCGTCGGGGCCGTCTCGCCGTCTCATCCGCGTCGCATCGGGAGCACGACAACGCACCCCACCCGCGACAAAACCCCCGCCAAGTCCTTGATCCACCGTGCGCCACCCCACGGCACGAAAGCTGCGCAACGCAACCCGCGCCGTCCGCGGCGCAGCGTTCGTTCTCATCCATTCATACACGGAGACATTCGATGACCGCATCCACCGCCGCCCCCACGCGGGCTGCCGCCACCTGGCTGGCCGACTTCGGCGCCGCGCTCGCGCGCAACGACGTCGAGGCCACGGTCGCGCTGTTCGAGGCCGAGGGCTTCTGGCGCGACCTCGTGGCCTTCACCTGGAACATCCGCACGCAGGAAGGCGCGGGCGCGATCCGCGCGATGCTGGCGGCGCGGCTGGCCGACACGCAGCCCTCGAACTTCGCGCTCGAGGGCGAGGCCAGCGAGGCCGACGGGGTGACCGAGGCCTGGTTCACGTTCGAGACCCGGGTGGCGCGCGGCCGCGGCCATCTGCGGTTGCGCGGCGGCAAGGCCTGGACGCTGCTGACCACCATGACCGAGCTCAAGGGCTTCGAGGAGAAGACCGGCGCGAACCGCATCAAGGGCGCGGAGCACGGCGTGCACAAGGGCCGCCAGAGCTGGCTCGAGAAGCGCGAGGAGGAAGCGCGCAAGCTGGGCTACACCGAGCAGCCCGAGGTGGTGATCGTGGGCGGCGGCCAGGGCGGGATCGCGCTCGGCGCGCGGCTGCGCCGGCTCGGCGTGCCCACGATCATCATCGAGCGCAACGCGCGCGCGGGGGACTCCTGGCGCAACCGCTACAAGTCGCTGTGCCTGCACGACCCGGTCTGGTACGACCACCTGCCCTACATGCCCTTCCCCGACGACTGGCCGGTGTTCGCGCCCAAGGACAAGGTCGGCGACTGGCTCGAGATGTACACCAAGGTGATGGAGCTCAACTACTGGAGCTCGACCACGGCGAAGAAGGCGCGCTTCGACGAGGCCACGCAGCGCTGGGAAGTGCGCGTGGAACGCGAGGGCAAGGAGGTGGTGCTGCGGCCGAAGCAGCTGGTGTTCGCGCTCGGCGTGTCGGGCTACCCGAACGTGCCCGTGCTCGCGGGCGCCGAGAACTTCCAGGGCGACCAGCACCATTCGAGCAAGCACCCCGGGCCCGAGGCCTACGCGGGCAAGAAGTGCGTGGTGCTGGGCTCGAACAACTCGGCGCACGACATCTGCGCCGCGCTGTGGGAGCACGGCGCCGACGTGACCATGATCCAGCGCTCGTCGACCCACATCGCGCCCTCCGACTCGCTGATGGAACTGGCGCTCGGCGGCCTGTATTCCGAGCAGGCGGTGAAGAGCGGCATCGACCACCACAAGGCCGACCTGATCTTCGCCTCGGTGCCCTACCAGGTGATGCACACCTTCCACATCCCGGTCTACGACGAGATGAAGAAGCGCGATGCCGACCTTTATGCGCGGCTGGAGAAGGCGGGCTTCCTGCTCGACTTCGGCGCCGACGGCTCGGGCCTGTTCATGAAGTACCTGCGGCGCGGCTCGGGCTACTACATCGATGTGGGCGCCTCGGAGCTGGTGGCCAACGGCAGCGTGAAGCTCAGGAGCGGCGTGAACATCGAGCGCGTGAACGAACGCTCGGTGACGCTGACCGACGGCAGCGAGCTGCCGGCCGACCTGCTGGTCTATGCCACCGGCTACGGCTCGATGAACGGCTGGCTGGCCGACCTGATCTCGCCCGAGGTCGCCGACCGGGTCGGCAAGTGCTGGGGCCTGGGCTCCGACACGCCGAAGGATCCCGGCCCGTGGGAGGGCGAGCTGCGCAACATGTGGAAGCCGACGCAGGTGCCGAACCTCTGGATCCACGGCGGCAACCTGCACCAGTCGCGCCACTACTCGCAGTTCCTCGCGCTGCAGCTCAAGGCGCGCGCCGAAGGGCTCGACACGCCGGTGTACGAACTCGCGCCCTCGCACCACCGGCGCTGAGGCGCGCGGCGCCCGGAACTTTTCAGCCGTCGATGCGGCGGCGCAGGCCGTCGAGATCGGTCACGGTGATGCCGCCGTACTCGATGCGCAGCAGACCGGCCGATGCCAGCCGCCGCAACGCCGCGTTGCAGCGCTGGCGCGACAGGCCCGAGAGGTTGGCGATCTCCTCCTGGGACACCTCCAGGTGCGGATCGCTGCCCGGATGCAGCCACTCGTGGAACAGGCCGACGAGCGCGCGCGCGACCTGGCTGTCGGTGTCCAGCAGGTGGTGGGCGGCGAAGTTGCCGAGGAACCAGTGCATGCGCTCGTTGATCTGGCGCAGCAGGAAGTCGTCGAAGCTGCGGTGCGTGGCGCGCAGCCAGTCGAAGGTCTCCAGCGGCATCAGCGCCACCCGGCTGGGGCGCAGCGCGATGATGTCCGCGGTGCGCGGCACGCCGCGCAGCAGCGTGCCTTCGCCGAACCAGCTGCCGGTCGACAGGCCGCCCAGGGTGACCGAGCGCCCGTCGGGCGAGCTCACGCACCACTTGAGCAGGCCGTCGATGGTGCCGTACCAGTGCAGCGGGGTGTCGCCGCAGCGGCACAGCGCGGCGCCAGTCGCCACCTCGACCTCGCGCATCTCCTCGAGCACGCGCTCGCCGGCGGCCACGCCGAGCTGCGGAAACCAGGCCGAGCCCTGCAGCAGTTGAGCCAGGGTCAGCGAGGCGGGGGGAGGAACAGGCCGGGCAGCGGGCATCTTCTCTCGAGGCTCAGGGCAGGTCCTTGACGCGCTGCAGCTCGGCCTGCGCCTCGCGCAGCTTGTCCTCGCGGCGCGCGATCTTGTCGCGATCGCCCTTGCGGCGTGCCTCGGCCAGCTCGCGTTCGCGCTGCGCGACCTTGCGTTCCTCGCCACGGATGCGCTCCTGGTGGCGCGCGGCCAGCCTGGCGTCGCTGCAGTTGCGGCGCACCTCGGCCAGCGCGCGCTCGAGGCCGCGCACGCGGTGGTCCTGGCCTTGCGCCTTGGCGGCTTCGATGTCGCGGGAAATGGCCTCGCGCTTGGCGGCGCAGCCCGCCTCGGGACCGCCCTGCGCGAAGGCCTGGCCCGATGCGAGGACCGCGGCGGCCGCGAGGATCAGCGATGACAGTTTCATGAGCGCTCCTTGTTGTGGATGAATGCGAACGACAGGGGCGACTGTAGTCCCTGCACGCCGCGTAAACCCTGCCCCCGAATGTCGTCGCGATGACTGAGTGCGCTGCCCGCGCCAAAAATAATGGCGCGCTCCACGAAGGACTCCAGGAACCCCGCCATGTCGAAGCGCAAAGTGATCGTGACCATCGCCCCCACCGGCGGCATGGCGCACAAGTCCCAGAACCCCCACCTCCCCACCCAGCCTGCCGAGATCGCGGCCGACGTGCTGCGCTGCTGGAACGCCGGCGCCAGCGTGGCGGCGATCCATGCGCGCCGCCCCGACGATGGCGCGACCTGCGACGCCGGGGTCTACCGCGAGATCAACAGCCGCATCCGCGCGGGCGGCTGCGACATCGTGCTCAACAACTCCACAGGCGGCGGCGTGCACGGCGACATGGTCAAGCCGCTGGCCGGCGACCGCTGGGAGATCGCGTGGGAGGAACGCATCAAGGGCATGGACGCGGGCGCCGAGATGTGCACGCTCGACGCCACCACGCTGAACCTCAGCTTCGAGGGCAGGCAGATCCTGATGGACACGCCGATCACGCGCGGGCGCGAGCTCGCCGCCGGCATGAAGGCGCGCGGCATCAAGCCCGAATGGGAGGTGTTCAGCCCCACGCACATCCTGCAGGACGCGACCACGCTGATCGGCGAGGGCCATGACGACGAGCCCTACTTCATCAACCTGGTGATGAACGTGCACCGCAACTTCCAGAACGCGATGCCCTACTCGCCACGCTTCCTGCAGATGATGGTCGACACGCTGCCCAAGGGCAGCATCTTCGGCGTCAGCGGCATCGGCACCTCGCAGCTCGAGGCCAACGTGGCCGCGCTGCTGCTGGGCGGCCATGCGCGCGTCGGCCTCGAGGACAACCTCTACTTCCGCCAGGGCGAGCTGGCCACCAACGTGCAGCTCACCGAGCGCATCGTGCGCGTGATCCGCGAGCTCGACATGGAAGTGGCGACGCCCGCCGAGGCACGCCAGCTCATGGGCCTGCCGCGCGTGGGCACGCCGCGGCCCGAGTTCGCGCTCGGCTGAACCGGCACCCGCCAGAACAACGAACGGAGACAGATCGAATGAACCTTTCCCGCACCGCCCTGGCCCTCGCGCTCGGCACCGCCCTGGCCGCGAGCGCATCGGCCCAGGTGTCCGACGACGTGATCCGCATCGGCTTCATCAGCGACATGTCGGGCCTGTACCGCGACTACGACGGCCCGGCCGGCGCCGAGGCGATCCGCATGGCGATCGCCGACATGGGCGGCGCCATCGGCGGCAAGAAGATCGAGCTGGTCACGGCCGACCACCAGAACAAGCCCGACATCGCCGCCGCCAAGGCGCGCGAGTGGTTCGACGTGCAGAAGGTCGACATGCTGATCGGCGGCGTCAACTCGGGCGCGGCCATCGCCATGGCCGGCGTGGCGGCGGACAAGAAGAAGCCCTACTTCGTGGTGGGTTCGGGCGCGTCGAGCCTCACCAACGAGTACTGCTCGCCCTACACGGTGCACTACGCCTACGACACGGTGGCGATGGCGCGCGGCACCGCGAGCGCGGTGGTCAAGGCCGGCGGCAAGAGCTGGTACTTCGTGGCGGCCGACTATGCCTTCGGCGCCGCGCTGCAGAACGACGCGACCAAGACGGTGCTGGCGAACGGCGGCACGGTGGCGGGCTCGGTCAAGCACCCGCTGGGCGCGAGCGACTTCTCGTCCTTCATGCTGCAGGCGCAGAGCTCGAAGGCGCAGGTGCTGGCGCTCGCCAACGCGGGCGGCGACACGGTCAACGCGATCAAGTCGGCGGCCGAGTTCGGCATCGCCAAGAACATGAAGCTGGCCGGCATGATCATCACCATCAACGACGTGCATGCGCTGGGCCTCAAGGCCTCGCAGGGCATGTACCTGACCGACAGCTGGTACTGGAACCAGAGCCCCGAGGCACGCACCTGGGCGCGCCGCTTCTTCGACAAGCACAAGCGCATGCCCTCCTCCTTCCATGCCGGCGACTACTCGGCCGCGCTGCAGTACCTGCAGGCCGTGAAGGCCGCGGGCAGCGACGATGCCGACAAGGTGATGGCACAGCTGCGCAAGACGAAGTTCGACGACATGTTCGTCAAGGGCGGCTGGCTGCGCGACGACGGCCTGATGGTGCACGACATGCACCTGATGCAGGTGAAGTCGCCCGAGGAATCGAAGGAGCCCTGGGACTACTACAAGGTGGTGGAAGCGATCCGCGGCGAGGCCGCCTGGACCACCAAGGCCGAGAGCCGCTGCGCGCGGTGGAAGTCATGAGCGGGGCGCACGGCGTGCAGCGCGTCGCGGTGGTCGGCACCGGCGTGATCGGCGCGAGCTGGACCGCCTACTTCCTCGCGCAGGGCCTCGACGTCAACGCGACCGATCCCTCGCCCGGCGCCGAGGAAAGGCTGCGCCAGGCAGTGGCGCAGCACTGGCCCACGCTTGAGCGCTTCGGGCTGGCCGCGGGCGCCTCGGTCGACCGGCTGCGCTTCCACGACAGCCTGGAGGACGCGGTCTCGGTGGCCGACTTCGTGCAGGAGAACGGCCCCGAGCGCATGGACTTCAAGATCGAGCTGTTCCGCCGCATGGACGCGGCCGCGCCGCCCGACGCGATCCTGGCCTCGAGCTCCTCGGGCCTGGCGATCAGCGGCGTGCAGTCGGGCTGCGCGCACCCGCAACGCGTGGTGCTGGGCCATCCGTTCAACCCGCCGCACCTGATCCCGCTGGTGGAAGTGATCGGCGGCGAGCGCACGTCGGCCGACACCATCGAGCGCACCCTGGCCTTCTACGCGGCCATCGGCAAGCGGCCGATCCACGTGAAGCGCGAGGTCAAGGGCCACATCGCGAACCGGCTGCAGGCCGCGCTGTGGCGCGAGGCCTTCCACCTGGTCGAGCAGGGCGTGGCCTCGGTGGCCGACATCGACACCGCGATCGCGCACGGCCCGGGCCTGCGCTGGGCCGTGATGGGACCGTTCATGAACCTGCACCTGTCGGGCGGCGCGGGCGGCATCGCGCACGTGCTCGCGCACCTGGGCGGGCCGATCGAGGACTGGTGGAAGGACCTGGGCGCGCCGTCGATGACGCCGGCGCTCCAGGCGCAGGTGAGCGAAGGCGTGGCGCAGGAGCTGGGCGCGCGCCGCACGGCCGAGCTCGAAGCCGCGCGCGACACCCTGCTGTTGAACCTGATTCGCGCCAAGGCCGACACCGGCACACTCGATTGACATGACCGATTTCCTCCAGGACGACAGCCTGATCGCCCCGCCCCGCACGGTGCGCATCGACTTCGACGACGGCTCCTTCGCGCTGCGCTCGCCGCAGGCGCTGAAGCCCTATGCGCGCTGCATCGGCGAATGGATCGAGCGCTGGGCGCGCGAGACGCCCGAGGCGCTGGCCTTCGCCGAGCGCAACGACGACGGCGCGGACTGGCGCCGGCTCGACTACCGCGCGCTGCGCCAGGCCGTCGGCGCGGTGGCGCAGGGCCTGCTCGACCTCGACCTGCCGGCCGACGCGCCGATCGTGATCCTGTCGGACAACGCGATCGACCATGCGGTGCTGATGCTGGCCACGATGCACATCGGCCGTGCGGCCTGCTCGCTGTCGAGTGCCTATTCGCGCATGGCCAAGGACCCCTCGCGGCTGCACGAGATGCTGCGCGCGCTGCGGCCGGGGCTGGTCTATGCCTCGGATGCGAAGGCCTACGGCGCCGCGCTCGCGGGCAGCGGCGTGGAGGCGGTCGCGGTGTTCAGCCGCAACGCCGACGCGCACCCCGGCGCGCTGGACTTCGCGCGGCTGCTCGCCAGCGCCGAGACGCCCGCCGTGATGCAGGCCTTCGAGGCGGTGCTGCCCGACACCCATGCCAAGTACCTGCTGACCTCGGGCTCGACCGGCAAGCCCAAGGTGGTGATCAACACCCATCGCATGCTGTGCGCCAACCAGCAGATGATGGCCCAGACCTGGCGCTTCCTCGCGCACGAGAAGCCGGTGCTGGTCGACTGGCTGCCCTGGAGCCATACCTTCGGTGCCAACCACGACCTGAACATGGTGCTGGCGAACGGCGGCGCGCTCTACATCGACGAGGGCCGGCCCGCGCCGGGACTGATCGAGAAGACGGTGCGCAACCTGCGCGAGGTGAAACCCACGCTGCTGTTCAACGTGCCGCGCGGCTACGACATGCTGCTGCCCTTCCTCGAGGCCGACGACGCGCTGGCCACCGAGGTGTTCTGGCGCCTGCGCCTGGCCTTCTACGCGGCCGCGGCGCTCGCGCCCTCGACCTGGCAGCGGCTCGAGGCGGTGGCGCGGCGCGTGCGGCCCGACCGGCCGCTGTGGCTCACCACCTCCTGGGGCGCCACCGAGACCTCGCCCGCGATCACCTCGGCGCACTGGAAGCTCGACGGCGCGGGCTGCATCGGCGCGCCGCTGCCGGGGCTGGAACTGAAGTTCGTGCCCAACGGCGAGAAGCTCGAGATGCGCGTGAAGGGCGTGTCGGTGTTCCCCGGCTACCGCGGCGCGCCGCGCGAGACCGCGCAGGCCTTCGACGAAGAGGGCTACTACCGGCTCGGCGACGCGGGCTTCCTGGCCGACCCGGCCGATCCGGTGCGCGGCGTGATCTTCAACGGCCGCGTGGCCGAGGACTTCAAGCTCTCGACGGGCACCTGGGTCTCGGTCGGCACGCTGCGCGTGAAGCTGGTGTCGCTGCTGGCGCCGCATGCGCAGGACGTGGTGCTCACGGGCCACGACCGCGACGAGATCGGCATGCTGGTGTTCGCGAGCCCGCAGGGCGCGGCGCTCGCGCCCGAGGCGCTGGCCGAGCGCATCGCGGGCGTGCTGCGCGCCTTGCGCGCGGAGGGCGCGGGCTCCTCGCAGTGCCCGGCCTGCGCGCTGGTGCTGAGCGAGCCGCCGAGCCTCGATGCGGGCGAGATCACCGACAAGGGCTACATCAACCAGCGCGCGGTGCTGGTGCGGCGCGCGGCCGAGGTGCAGCGGCTGCATGCGCGCGCGCCGGAAGATGCGCTGGTGGTGCGGCTGGGCTGAGCCTCAGGCCGTCGGCAGCGCCAGCCACTGCCGCCACAGCAGCCGCGCCGTGTCCTGGTAGCGGCGCGTGACCGCGAGCAGCTCGGCGCGCGGCTCGGGCGGCATCAGTTCGGCCGGCAGCAGCGGATCGCGGATCAGGTGCGCGATGACCGCGCGGCCCAGCAGCAGCGATTCGCGCACGGCCGTCTCGAGCGGCCGCGTGCGCAGCCGCTGTTCGCTGCGCTCGAGGCCGGCCTGCAGGCGACGGCATTGCGCGGCCAGCGCGCGCACGTCCCACAGCCGGCGCGCGCTCGCCTGCGCCGCCTCGTCGAGGTCGGCGAGCCGGAACACCGGCGCGCCCGGCGAGAGCCCCAGTTCCTTGAGCTTGCGGCGCTCGGCCTCGAGGCCGCCCGCCAGGTTGTCGGGCCGGATCTGCAGGCCGGGCCGCAGCGGCGCGAAGCCGCGCAGCGAGAGCGCGAGGCCGTGGCGGCGCCAGGCGGTCTTGTCGGCGCGCGCCACGCCGGCATCGTGCACGGCCAGCCAGTCGCCGCGCCAACCGACGGCCTGCGCCTGCTTGTGCAGCCAGCCGTCGACCGCGCGCGACAGCGCCGGGCCCTCGCGCTCGAGCCGGTAGTTGCCGCGCTCGCCGCGCGCGATCTTGCCCTCGGCCGCGAGCCGCGTGAGGCCCACGCGCATCGTGGTCTCGCCGATGCCCAGCAGCGCGCCCGCGCGGCACAGCGCCTGCGAACTCAGCGTGCCGCCGTCGGCCACCAGCAGGTCGAGGATCAGGTCGGGCGCGCTCGGCAGGCTGACGGAGACATTACATATCTTGTCCATGTTTGCGAAATGATGAAATGTTTCCTACGATGACCGGGACCGATCCATTCCGTAATTTTGTGTCCGAAGGAGCCCCTCCATGGCATCCGAACAAACCCCTTGTGTACGCGCCGAATCCGACGGCGCCATCCTGACCGTCACCATCGACCGGCCCGGCAGGCGCAACGCAGTCGACGGCGCGGTGGCCGCCGAGCTGCGCGCGGCCTTCGAGCGCTTCGAGGCCGACGACGCCCTGCGCGTGGCGGTGCTGACCGGCGCGGGCGGCCACTTCTGCGCCGGTGCCGACCTCACTGCCGTCGGCGACCCCGCGCGGCGCAACGAGCTCGACCCCGAGGGCGGCGGCAGCGGACCGATGGGGCCGACGCGCATGGCGCTGTCCAAGCCGCTGATCGCCGCGATCAACGGCTACGCGGTGGCCGGCGGGCTCGAGCTGGCGCTGCTGGCCGACCTGCGCGTGGCCGACGAGGACGCGGTGTTCGGCGTGTTCTGCCGCCGCTGGGGCGTGCCGCTGATCGACGGCGGCACGGTGCGGCTGCCGCGGCTGGTTGGCATGGGCCGCGCGCTCGACATGATCCTGACCGGCCGCCCCGTGGGCGCGGCCGAGGCGCTGGCCATGGGCCTCGCGAACCGCGTCGTGCCACCCGGCGGCGCGCTGGCCGCGGCGCAGGAGCTGGCGCGCCAGATCGCCGCCTTCCCGCAGCAATGCATGCTGGCCGACCGCCGCTCGGCCTTCGAGCAATGGGACCTGCCGCTGGCCGAGGCGCTGCGCCGCGAGGGCGCGCGCGGCGTGCCGATCGTCGCGGCCGAGGGCGAGGCGGGCGCCGCGCGCTTCGCAGGCGGCGCGGGCCGGCACGGCGAATTCGGGCGCTGAGCGCGCCCTCACCCGAAGAACACACAGGAGACACGGACTTGCACCCACCCACCTATCTCGAACTGATCCGCCGCGGCGCGCTGCAGCACGGTCCGCGCACCGCCATCGTGTTCGGCGAGCGCAGCCTGAGCTTCACCGAGGTCGACCAGCTCAGCAGCCGGCTCGCGCATGCGCTGCACGCGGCCGGCGCGGCGCCGCGCACGCGCGTGGCGCTGCTGCTCAACAACGGCCTGCACAGCGTGCCGCTGGACTTCGCCTGCGTGAAGGCCGGCATCAACCGCGTGCCGCTCAATGCGCGGCTCTCGCTGGCCGAGCATGCGCGCATGCTGGCCGACACCGGCTGCACCCACCTGGTGTTCGGCCCCGACCTGGCCGAGCGCGCGGCGGCGCTGCGCGAGGCGGCACCGGGCCTGGCCTGCCTGGGCATCGGCGCGGCGCTCGGGGGCGCGCCCGACCTGCTCGCGCGGGCGGCGACGCTGCCCGCCACGGCTCCCGACTTCGAGCCTTCGCCCGACGACGTGGTGCTCACGCTCTTCACCTCGGGCACCACCGGCACGCTGAAGGCCGCGCAGCACACGCAGGCCTCGTACGCGGCGATCTGCCGCAACGTGCTGCTGAACCTGCTGAACGCCACGCCCGAGGACGCGATGCTGCACGCGGCCTCGCTGATCCATGCCAGCGGCGTGTTCGTGCTGCCGTTCTGGCTGCGCGGCGGCCGCACCGTGATCCTGCCGGGCTTCGAGCCGGGCCTGTTCCTGCGCACGCTGCAGGCCGAGCGCATCACGGCGATCAACCTGGTGCCGACCATGCTGCAGATGCTGTTCGAGCACCCGGAACTGGCGGCCACCGACGTGAGCGCGCTGCGCTACGTGATCTACGGCGCCTCGCCGATGCCGCGCAGCGTGATCCAGCGCGCGATGGCGGCCTGGGGCCGGCACCGCTTCTGGCAGTACTACGGCCAGACCGAGGTGCCGCTGTGCCTCGCGGTGCTGCGGCCCGAGGACCATGTCGACGAACTGCTGGGCGCCTGCGGCCAGCCCGCGCTCGAGGTCGAGATGCGCCTGGTCGACGAGGCCGGCAACGAGGTGCCCGCCGGCACGCCGGGCGAGATCGCGGTGCGCGCGCCCTCGGCCGTGGCGGGCTACCACGATGCGCCCGCGCTCAATGCCGAGACCTTCGTCGCGGGAGGCTGGGTGCGCACGCGCGACGTCGGCGTGTTCGACGCGCGCGGCTTCCTGCACCTGAAGGACCGCACCTCCGACATGATCATCAGCGGCGGCTACAACGTCTATCCGCGCGAGGTCGAGGATGCGCTGATGACGCACCCCGCGGTGCGCGAGTGCGCGGTGATCGGCCTGCCGCACGAGAAGTGGGTGGAGGTGGTCACGGCGGTGGTGGTGCCGCGCGCGGGGCAGGCCATCGACGAGGCGGCGCTGATCGCGCACGTGGCCGGGCGGCTCGCCTCGTACAAGAAGCCGCAGCGCGTGATCTTCGCCGAGGAGATTCCGAAGACCGCGGTCGGCAAGCTCGATCGGCGCGCGCTGCGCGAGCGCCACCGGGGCTGATCAGCCGCCCACGCGCTTGAGCGTGGCGCGCATCGCCTTCGCGAAGCGCGGGTCGGCCATGGCGCCGACGTTGAAGCGCGACCAGCGCGAGACCTGCGTCGAGTCGACGCTGAAGATGCGGCCCGGCGCCATCACGATGCGCCGCGGCAGCAGCTCCCTGGCGAAGGCCAGCGAGTCGGCCACGCCCGGCAGCGCGGCCCAGACGTAGAGCGACTGCGGACTGCGCGCGAACACCTCGGCGCCCACCGAGTCGAAGAAGCGCAGCGCCTCGCGCGTGGCCTCGCCCAGGCGGTTCTGCAGCCGGTTCAGGTGGCGCTGGTAGTGGCCCTCGCTGAGGATCACGTCGACCGTGCGCTCGGCGTACTCGGAGCTGCTCACGTGGATCAGCGCCTTGAGGTCGGCGAGGTCGCTCGCGAGGTCGGCGCCGCAGGCGACGAAGCCCACGCGCAGCGCGGCCGAGAAGGACTTGGAGAAGCTGCCGATGTAGATCGTGCGCTCGAGCTGGTCGAGCGCCGCCAGCCGCGGCAGCGCAGTGGGCTTGAAGTCGGCCAGCGGGTCGTTCTCGACGATCAGCAGGTCGTGCTTCTGCGCCAGCTGCAGCACGCGGAAGGCCTTGGCCGGCGAGATGTCGGAGCCGGTCGGGTTGTGGGCCAGCGACTGGGTGAAGAACAGGCGCGGCCGCTCGGCCACCAGCAGCTGCTCGAGCACCTCGAGGTCGGGCCCGTCGGCCAGCCGCGGCACCGCGAGCATCTGCGCGCCCGCGAGCTTGAGCTTGCCGAACAGTGGGTAGTAGCCGGGATCGTCGACCAGCACCTTGCCGCCGGGCGGCACGAAGTAGCGGATGACGATGTCCATGGCCTCGTTGGCGCCGTGCGTGAGCACGATCTGCCGTGGCTCGGCGCCGATGCCGAAGTCGGCCAGCTTGCGCACCAGGTGCTCGCGCAGCGGGCCGTAGCCGAAGCGGCTGCCGTAGCGGAACAGCGCGCCGAGCCCCGTGCGCACCACCTTCGGGTGGTACTTGTCCAGCCGCACGTCGGCCAGCCATTCGACCGGCGGGAAGCCGTCGCCCACGGCCACCGCGTCGGGCTCGGTCTTGAGCTGCTCGCGCATCAGCCACACGATGTCCATCGCGCGGCCCAGGCTGCCGGCATCGTCCTCGGGCGGCCTGGCGCCCGCGGGCTTCGGCTGCGCGCGCACGAAGTAGCCCGAGCCCCGGCGCGGCTCGACCAGGCCGCGCGAGACCAGGTTCTCGAAGGCCGCCACCACGGTGTTCTTGGCATAGCCGTGCAGCTGCGCGAGCTCGCGCAGCGAGGGCAGTTTGTCGCCGGCCTTGTAGGCGCCGCTGGCGATCTGGCGCGCGAGGGCCTCGGCGAGCGAATCGGCGATGGGGGCGGCGCGCGGGCCGCGGCTGGAGAGAACGCTCATGACCAGCGACTGTGACACGGCGGGCACTGGACGCGCCGCACTGTCCCGACTGTCCCGCGAAACTGTGCCTGCCGAGGCTGGTACAGCGGGCCTAGATTCGCACGCTTCCGAATCCACCCCTTGCACGAACCGAAGCACGAACGATGGTCGCCGACGCCCGCCTCCCCAATTTCCGAGCCCTGACACCCGCGCAGCGCCTCGATCACATCGCGCAGGCCGCTGCGCTCACGCCCGAGGAGAAGGCGCTGCTCGCCGCGCCCGGCGCGCTCGGCATCGAGCGCGCCAACGGCATGGTCGAGAACGTGATCGGCACCTTCGAGCTGCCGCTGGGCGTGGCCGGCAACTTCACGGTCAACGGCCGCGAGTACCTGGTGCCGATGGCGGTGGAGGAGCCCTCGGTGGTGGCCGCCGCCTCCTTCATGGCCAAGCTGGCGCGCGAGGGCGGCGGCTTCGAGGCCTCGAGCAGCGGGCCGCTGATGCGCGCGCAGGTCCAGCTGCTGGGCCTGGGCGATCCGCACGGCGCGCGGCTGGCGCTGCTGCGCGCGCGCGATCGCATCCTCGAGGTGGCGAACAGCCGCGACAAGGTGCTGATCGGCCTGGGCGGCGGCTGCCGCGACATCGAGGTGCACGTGTTCGAGGACACGCCGCGCGGCGCGATGGTGGTGCTGCACCTGGTGGTCGACGTGCGCGACGCGATGGGCGCGAACACGGTCAACACCATGGCCGAGGCGGTGTCGCCGCTGGTCGAGCAGCTCACGGGCGGCACGGTGCGGCTGCGCATCCTGTCGAACCTGGCCGACCTGCGGCTGGCCCGCGCCCGCGTGCGGCTCACTCCTGCGGTGCTCAAGACCGCCGAGCGCAGCGGCGAGGAGATCGTCGAGGGCGTGCTCGACGCCTACACCTTCGCGGCCGTCGACCCCTACCGCGCGGCCACGCACAACAAGGGGATCATGAACGGCATCGACCCGGTGATCGTCGCCACCGGCAACGACTGGCGCGCGGTCGAGGCCGGCGCGCATGCCTATGCCTGCCGCCATGGCCGCTACGGCTCGCTCACCACCTGGGAGAAGGACAGCAGCGGCGCGCTGGTCGGCACCATCGAGATGCCGATGCCCGTGGGGCTGGTCGGCGGCGCCACCAAGACCCATCCGCTCGCGCGGCTGGCGCTCAAGATCCTCGGCGTGCAGTCGGCGCAGGAGCTCGGCGAGGTGGCGGTGGCCGTGGGCCTGGCGCAGAACCTCGGCGCGCTGCGCGCGCTCGCCACCGAGGGCATCCAGCGCGGCCACATGGCGCTGCATGCGCGAAACATCGCGCTGGTGGCCGGTGCCACGGGCGACGAGATCGATGCCGTCGCCAAACAGATGGCCACCGAGCACGACGTGCGCACCGACCGCGCGGTGGCGCTGCTCGAGGCCCTGCGCGCCAGGAACTGAATCTCAGCCATCGCGGGAAGGTCCCGCACCACGGACCGCGGCCGATACCGCGGCGGCACGCGGGGCGCGTGCCGTCACACCAGCAAGAACAGAGACAAGCAATGAACCCGAACGGCACGACGCAGGCGCGATGGCGCCTGGTGGAAATCTGGGGCGACACGGCGGACCTGCGCCATCTCGCGGGCGCGATCGCGATCGGCATCGCCGTGAGCCTGGCCGGCTTCCTGCTGGCGAACCGCCTGCTCGCGGGCGCCGTGCGCTCGCCCGAACTGGCGCGTGCCTACGCGATGCTGGCGGGCCTCGCGGGCTGCGTGATCGCGGGCCTGATCTGCGCGCTGCTGTTCGCGCCCAAGCGCGAGGTGGTGGAAGGCGGCGCGGCCGACCCGCGCTGGCGCGAGGAGGTGCTGGCCGAACTGGCCGGCGAGCATGGCGACCTGGGCGCGATGAGCGACCTGCCGCCCGCCGCGCTGCGCGAGCTCCAGGAGCTGGGCCTGCACGACCTGTTCGCCAACCACCGCCCGCGCACGCGCGCCGCCGCCGAAGGAGCCGCCTCGTGATCGACGCCGCATTGCTGAATCAGATCCTCGTCGCCACCGGCATGGGCCTCGTGGGCGCCGTGGTGTTCGCCGCCATCGGCCTGGTGTCGGGCACCGACGAGACCACCACGCTCGCGCCGCTGACCCTGCTGGTGGTGCTGCTGGGCGTGCCGCCCGAGGGCGTGTTCACCTTCTTCCTCGCGGCCGCGGTGGCCAAGCACATGACGCACGCGGTGCCGACCGCGCTGCTGGGCATTCCGGGCGACACCATGGCCACGCCGCTGCTGCAGGACGCCAACATGCTGCGCAACCTCGGCGTGCCGCACATCGCGCTGCGCAAGATGGTGTCGGGCGCGATCATCGCGGCCTTCGTCGCGGTGCCGCTGGCCGTGCTGTTCGCGGTGCTGCTCGCGCCCTACGGCGCGGCCATCACCAAGGCGGCGCCGTGGATCTTCGTGGTGGCGGCCGTCGCCATCGCCTGGTTCTCGAGCGGGCGCTGGGCCTCGGTGGCGACGCTGGTGCCGTTCGTGATCGTGATCGTGGCGCTGCAGTCGCTGACCGCCAAGTACGGCGTGAAGCTCAGCATCAGCTACTTCCTGGGCATCGCGATCGGGCCGCTGGTGGCCGACCTCTTCTCGGTGCTGTCGCCGACGGCCAGGGCGCGCATGGCGCGCGAGAAGGTGCGCACCTTCTCGCTGGCGCCCGACGTGAAGGGCTGGAGCGGCTACTTCCCAAACCCCTTCAAGGTGCTCGACCGCGGCCAGGTCAAATGGACGCTGGCCACCGCCACCATCTCGAGCGCCACCTTCGTGTTCAGCCCGGTCGCGATGACGGTGGTGCTCGGCGAGCTGGTCGGCTCGCGCATCAAGCATGCCTACCACCGGCTCACCACCACGCTGGCCGCGCGCAACGGGGTGACCGAGGCCACCTACGTGGCCGAGGCGCTGATCCCGCTGATCGCGATCGGCCTGCCGCTGAGCCCGGTGGCCGCGGGCCCGGCCGCGCCGCTGTTCAATGCGCCGCCGGTGTTCACCATCGACGCCGCCACCGGCCAGACCCACAACCTGCACAACCTGCTGAGCCACTGGGAGTTCCTGGGCTACGGCATGCTGGCGGTGATCCTCGCGGCGCTGGTGGCCTATCCCTTCACGATGAACTTCGCGCGCCGCGCGGCGCTGTTCGTCTCGCGCAAGGTCAGCCACGAGGCGATCATCGCCACCTTCGTCGGCCTGATCGTGGTGATCAGCGTCTGGGAAGGGCAGCTGCTGGGCCTGTTCGTGATCCTCACCATGGGCCTGCTCGGCGGGCTGCTGTCGCGCGCCATCGGCTTCAACACCGGGGTGCAGTTCATGGGCTATTACACGGCGGTGCTGACGGTGCCCGCGGTGCTGAAGGCGATCGGCTAGGGCTTGGCCTTCTTCTTCGCGCCGGGCGGCTCGTCGAGCCCGAACAGCCGCTCCACCTGCTGCCCCACGCGCGCACCGATCGCGGTGCCCACGCCCGGCAGCACCGCGCTGCCGACGGCCGCGCCCGCGAGCGCGCCGCCGGTCAGCGAGAGCTCGGGATCGCTCAGGGTGCCGCCGATCTTCAGCGGCACGCCGACCACGCCGTCGATCAGGTCGACCGCGGCATCGCCCTGGATGCGCCGGTTGAACAGCCGCACGTTGCCGCTGGCGGTGAGCACGCCCGAGCGCGCCTTGAGGTTGGTGTAGCGCAGCACGGTGCCATCGGGCGTGGCCTCGGTGTCGAGCGTGCCGCTGAGCTCGTCGAGCGCGGTGCGCCCGCCGCGGCTGATGCCGGCGGTGCTCACGGCCTTGGCGAGGTCGAGCTTGGTCAGGGTGGCCGGGCTGACCGAGAACACGGTGCGCGTGCGCAGGCCGCGCATCAGGGCGCCGGCCTTGTCGGCCTCGGCCGTCAGCGTGGTCTGGCCGTGCAGCTTGCCGGCGACGAAGGTGCGGCGGCCGAAGGTCTGGACCAGCGCCTCGATGTCGACGTCGCGCGGCGCGAGCTCGGCCGACACGCGCAGGCGGCCGTTGTCCAGCGTCTCGAAGCGGCTGACGCCGTTCCAGCTGCCGCCCGCCACGTCGATGCGGGTCTGCCAGCGGTCGTTGCGGCCCTCGCGGTCCAGCCGCAGCCGGGCCGGCGGCGAGGCCTCCGTGCGCTCGGCCAGCGCATGGCGCGGGCGCCAGCCGGGGTCGAAGTCGATCTGGCCGTCGTAGGCCAGCTCGATGTCGCGCCGGTCGATCCAGCGCACGTCGCGCCAGCGCAGCCGCTCGAGCGGCGTTTCGGCCAGGGTCCAGGGCGCGGGCAGGGCGATCTGCCCTTTCTCGATGGTCTCGGGCGCGCGGCCGCGGAAGGCGCGGATCGATTCGCCCGGCAGCACCGCGCCCTCGACCTCGAGCGTGTCGGCCGCGACCACGCGCTTCCACAGCGGCGCGAGCTGCAGCCGCAGCGCGATGCGCTGCAGCGTGACCGGGCGTGGCTGGTCGGTGGCGACGTCGGTCAGCACCAGCACCGGCATGGGCAGCAGCGACCAGTGGGCGCCGCCGATCCTGAGGCCGATGCCGTAGTGCTTCTCGAAGCCCTCGGCGATGCGCTGCGACACCTCGGCGTCGCTGGGCAGCAGCCAGCGCGCCGCCCCCCACAGTGCGAGGGCGCCCGCCAGCAGCACCAGGGCCGAGCCGGCGAGCCAGAACCGGACGCGCCGGGAGAGGGGTTTCATCCACGCAAGCTAGCACGCCTAGGCGACTGCCGATGTCAGCCGCCGTCGCTATAGTTTCCGCCACCCTTTTCGAAGCACACCAAGACGAAAGACGAGCACGCCATGCGCATCTGGAAGAAAGACATCTCGGTCGAGGCCCTGACCCAAAGCCACGTCGGCACCACCGTGGAACACCTGGGCATCGAATTCCTCGAGGTCGGCGACGACTTCATCCGTGCCCGCTGCCCGGTCGACAACCGCACGCGCCAGCCCTACGGCATCCTGCACGGCGGCGTGTCGGTGGTGCTGGCCGAGACGCTGGGCTCGTGCGGCGCCCACTACTCGGCGCCCGACGGCGAGCGCGCCGTGGGCCTGGACATCAACGCCAACCACATCCGCTCGGCCTCGAGCGGCTGGGTGATCGGCACCGCCCGCCCGGTGCACCGCGGGCGCAGCACCCAGGTCTGGCAGATCGACCTGACCAACGAAGCGGGCGAGCTGACCTGCGTTTCGCGCATCACAATGGCGGTGCTCCAGCCCCGCGGCTGAGCACGACCGGCACCCTACAAGCCTGGACCACGACACGAGGAGACAAGCCATGAGCAATCCATTCACCTGGCGCGAAGTCGCCGCCACCGAGGGGCGCGTGGTCGCGCCCGACGAACGCCTGCCCTGGGTGCAGACCGGCTTCATGGGCGTGCAGCACGTGATCGCCATGTTCGGCGCCACCGTGCTGGCGCCGATCCTGATGGGCTTCAGCCCCAACATCGCGATCCTGATGAGCGGCATCGGCACGCTGATCTTCTTCCTGATCACGGGCGGCAAGGTGCCCAGCTACCTGGGCTCGAGCTTCGCCTTCATCGGCGTGGTGATCGCGGCCAGCGGCTACGCCGGCAAGGGGCCCAACGCCAACATCGCGGTGGCGCTGGGCGGCATCGTGGCCTGCGGCGTGGTCTACATCCTGATCGGCGCCATCGTGCAGGCCGTGGGCACGGGCTGGATCGAGCGCTTCATGCCGCCGGTGGTGACCGGCGCGGTGGTGGCGGTGATCGGGCTCAACCTCGCGAACGTGCCGATCAAGAACATGGCGGCCGGCAACTTCGACGCCTGGATGCAGGCCCTGACCTTCCTCTGCGTCGGCCTGGTGGCGGTGTTCACGCGCGGCATGGTGCAGCGGCTGCTGATCCTGGTGGGGCTGATCCTGGCCACCATCGTCTATGCCGTGCTGACCAACGGCATGGGCCTGGGCAAGCCGGTGGACCTCAGCGGCATCGCCAACGCGGCCTGGTTCGGCCTGCCGGCCTTCACCGCGCCGGTGTTCACGGCCAACGCGATGCTGCTGATCGCGCCGGTGGCGATCATCCTGGTGGCCGAGAACCTGGGCCACCTGAAGGCGGTGACGGCCATGACCGGGCGCAACCTCGACGGCTACATGGGCCGCGCCTTCATCGGCGACGGCATCGCCACCGTGGTCAGCGGCGCGGCCGGCGGCACCGGCGTGACCACCTATGCCGAGAACATCGGCGTGATGGCTGCCACCCGCATCTATTCGACCGCGGTGTTCGTGGTGGCGGCGGTGATCGCGCTGGTGCTGGGCTTCAGCCCCAAGTTCGGCGCGCTGATCCAGGCCATCCCGCTGCCGGTGATGGGCGGCGTGAGCATCGTGGTGTTCGGCCTGATCGCGGTGGCGGGGGCCAAGATCTGGGTCGACAACAAGGTCGACTTCTCGCAGAACAAGAACCTGATCGTGGCCGCGATCACGCTGATCATCGGCACCGGCGACTTCACGCTGAAGTTCGGCGACTTCGCGCTGGGCGGCATCGGCACCGCCACCTTCGGGGCCATCATTCTTTACGCACTGCTGGGCCGCACGAAGAACTGAGGCACTCCCCGGGGGCCCGCGCAAGCCCCCAAAGTGAAACCTCGTGCAATAAATGTGCTTCCGGGCCGGCCCGGGCCGCGGCGCCGCACCGCCGCGCGCCCCGCGCCCGTTAGACTCCCAGGCTTTTCGCACCGACGTTTTCCAGACGTTTTCCAATGGCCGATGTTTCCGCCGCGCGCACCAGGGCGGTATTCGAATTCAAGAGCGCCACGCTGCCGCTGATCGCAGTCATCCTCAAGACGACCGATCTGGGCGTGCTGGCCGAGGCGCTCGACGCCCAGCTGGCGGATTCCCCCGATTTCTTTGAACAGGAACCGGTGGTCATCGATCTCTCGCAACTGCCGGAAGCCTCGGCCGAGGGCGGGGCGGGCGACGCGCTCGATTTCGAGGCCCTGCGCGGCCTGCTGGCGCGCCACCAGACCCAGCCGATCGCGGTGCGCGGCGGCAGCGAGGCCCAGCACGCCGCGGCCCGCGCCGCCGGCCTGGTGGTGACCGACATGCCCGCCGCCCCGGCCCCGCGCCCGGCCGAGCCGCCGCCGGCCACCCCGTCGCCCGCGCCGCAGATCGTGCGCGAGGTGCCGGTGCCGGCCAACGGCACGCTCCTGATCGACCGGCCGCTGCGCTCGGGCCAGCAGGTCTATGCCCGCGGCGGCGACGTGATCGTGACGGCCGTGGTGAGCCATGGCGCGGAGGTCATCGCCGACGGCAACGTGCACGTGTACGCGCCGCTGCGCGGCAAGGCGATCGCCGGCGCGCGCGGCAACACCGAGGCGCGGATCTTCTCGACCTGCCTCGAAGCCCAGCTGGTGGCGGTGGCCGGCATCTACCGGACCTCGGAAGTGCCGCTGCCCGACACGGTGCTCGCGAAGGCGGCCCAGATCCGGCTCGATGGCAAGAAAATCGTGATCGAGCCCATTGCCTGACGGCAGGCCGGGACGACGCGGCAGCGATCCAGCAACAACCGAATCGAAACAAGAAGGAATGGCCATGGCCAAGATAGTGGTGGTGACCTCGGGCAAGGGCGGCGTCGGCAAGACGACCACGAGCGCCAGCTTCTCCTCGGGCCTCGCGCTCGCGGGCAAGAAGACGGCCGTGATCGACTTCGACGTGGGCCTGCGCAACCTCGACCTGATCATGGGTTGCGAACGCCGCGTGGTGTACGACCTGATCAACGTGATCCAGGGCGAGGCCAACCTGAGCCAGGCCCTGATCAAGGACAAGCAGTGCGAGAACCTGTTCGTTCTCGCGGCCTCGCAGACGCGCGACAAGGAAGCGCTGACGCAGGAAGGCGTGGAGAAGGTGCTGACCGACCTGGCGGCGATGGACTTCGACTACATCGTCTGCGACTCGCCCGCGGGCATCGAGACCGGCGCGATGATGGCCATGCACTTCGCCGACGAGGCGCTGGTGGTGACCAATCCCGAGGTCTCGTCGGTGCGCGACTCCGACCGCATCCTGGGCATGCTCAGCAGCAAGACAAAGCGCGCCAAGGACGGCGGCGACCCGGTCAAGGAGCACCTGCTGATCACGCGCTACAACCCGAACCGGGTGGCGGGCGGCCAGATGCTCTCGCTGGAGGACATCCAGGACATCCTGCGCATTCCGCTGATCGGCGTGATCCCCGAGTCGGAGAGCGTGCTGCACGCCTCCAACCAGGGCGTGCCCGCGATCCACGACAAGGACACGGACGTGGCCCAGGCCTACAGCGACGTGGTGGCGCGCTTCCTCGGCGAGGACAGGCCGATGCGTTTCGTCGAGGCCGAGAAGCCGGGCTTCTTCAAGCGGATTTTCGGAGGCAGATAAGGCATGTCGTTCCTCTCGTTCCTCCTTGGCGAAAAGAAGAAGACTGCCAGCGTTGCCAAGGAACGCCTGCAGATCATCCTCGCCCACGAGCGTTCCAGCCTCAGCGGCAAGAGGCGGCCCGACTATCTGCCCGAACTCCAGCGCGAGCTGGTGGCGGTGATCTCGAAGTACGTGGCCATCAATCCCGAGGACATCAAGGTCCACCTGGAAACCCAGGACAACCTCGAGGTGCTCGACATCAAGATCGAGCTGCCCGACCCGGCGCCCACGCCGGCGCGCTGAGTCAGTCCGGCGCGAAGAAGCGGAAGCGGACCGTCGGGTCCGCGACCACGCGCGCCGACAGGGCGCGCTCCCATTCGAGGTAGTCGGCCCAGGCCGGGTCGCGCCGCGGCCCGAACACGCGCATCACCGAGCCCCAGTCGTCGTCGAACGGGGTCAGCAGGCGCGCCGCCGCGAGCGTGGTCGACAGCGGCCGCCCCGAGGCCTTCCAGGCCTGGGTTCCGCCTGCGAGCCAGCCGAAGCGCGCGCCGGCCCCGGGCCAGCGGCGTTGCGCATCGCGCGCCACGCGGCTCGCCGCGATGCCGTCGGGCGAGGTGAAGACCAGCGTGCGGCCCGGCACGATCCATGGAGAGAGCGGCGCCAGCGAGGCCGGCAGCAGGTAGAGCGCGCCCGGCAGGTGGCCGCGCTCGTAGTCCAGGCTCGGACCGACGTCGACCACCGTGGCGCCGTCGAGCGCCTCGGCATCGATGGCGGGCAGGGCATCGGCGATCGCGGTGGAAGGGGCCGGCGGCAGGCCCTGGGAGGGCAGCGGGCCGTCGAACACATGCACCTCGGCCTGGCCGAGTTGCGTGAGCCAGAAGCTCGTGATGGCGGCGCGCAGCCGGTGCTCCGGGTCGTCGAACAGCACGATGCGCGCGCCGCGCGTGCCCACGAGGTTCTCGAAATGCATCAGCAGCTGGCCGCCGGGCACCTGCTGCACGGCCGTGCCCGCGAAGGCCGGGTCGGGTTGCGGGCGCACGTCGAACAGGTAGAGGCTGCGCCGCGGGTCGGCCTGCCAGCGCGCGAGCTGCGCAGCATCGGCCAACGGCAGGCGGTGGCGCGCGATCAGGCCGTCGGCCAGTTCGCGCAGCCGCTCGAGCGACTCGGCCGGCAGCAGGTCGGCCGGCGCGGCGTTCTGCACCACGGGGCCGCCGTGCAGGCCCCAGTCCATCACGCCGTCCTCGACGAACACCGCGTCGCGCGCGCGGCCCAGCAGCCGCAGGGTGGTGGCGCCGACGATGCCGCGCGTGCGGCTGAAGCAGTTGATGGCCCAGAGGTGGTCGGCAGCGGCGGGCGCATCGAAGCGCCGCAATGCGAGCTCGGTGCCGGGGTGATTGCGCGCGCCCGGCAGCGAGAGGAATTCGAATTCGGCGCGCGGCCGCGCATCGACCAGCGTGGTGGGCCGCCCATCGCGCAGCCGCTCGCGCAACGCCTCGACACCGACCGAGGGCGTGCCGAAATGCAGCCGCGCGCGGTCGCCGAAAGCCTTGACCAACGTGCCGTAGCCGTCGATGACCGGCAACCCTTGCGCGGACCAGGCCTCGATGCCGCCGGCCAGCAGGCGCACATCGATGTAGCCCAGCCGCTCGAGCACGGCCGCGGCCTCGTGCGCGGGGCCATCGGGCGCGGCGCGGTCGTCGTAGAGCACGATCGCCGTGGAACGGCGCGGCACCAGCGTGGCGACCTGCGGCTCGAGGCCGCTCAGCGGCGCATTGCGCGCGAGGTTCGGATGCCGCGCGACGTAGTGGCGGGTCTCGCGCACGTCGAGCAGCGCGAGCTCGGGCCCGTCGGCGGCCAGCAGCAGCGCATGCAGCGCCGCGGCGTCGAGGGTGGGGCGGTGGTGCGCGCTCATGCTCAGTTCGGCTGGATGCCGGCCTGCTTCACCACCGCGGTCCACTTGACGGTCTCGGTCTGGATGAAGCGGGCGAACTCCTCGGGCGAGCTGCCGACCGTGAAGGCGCCGATGTCGTCGTAGCGCTTGCGGAAGTCGGCCGACTGCACGATCTCGCGCAGCTCGCGCGAGAGGCGCTGCACCAGCGGCGCGGGCGTGCCGCTGCGCACCACCACGCCGTACCACGAGGTGACCTCGAAGTCGCCGAGGCCGGCCTCGGCGGCGGTGGGCACCTCGGGCAGCCAGGGCGCGCGGCTGCGGTAGGCCACGGCCAGCGGCTTGAGCGTGCCGGCCTTGACGAAGGGGATCGCGGTCACGACCTCGTTGAAGATGAACTGGGTCTGGCCCGCGAGCAGGTCGTTGATGGCGGGCGCGCTGCCCTGGTAGGGGATGGGCGTGAAGTCGGCGCCGGTCTGGGACTTGAGCAGCTCGCCCGCGAGGTGCGAATAGGCGCCCACGCTGATGCCGTAGTTGACCTTGCCGGGGTTCTTCTTCGAATAGTCGATGAGCTCGCGCGGGCTGTTGACCGGCACCTTGGGATTGACCAGCAGCAGCTGCGGCGTCTGCACCAGCAGCGACACCGGCGTGAAGTCGCGCGCGAGGTCGTAGCTCAGCTGTTTGAACAGCGCGGGCTGCACCGTGAGGTTGGAGGCCGGCGCGAGCAGCAGCGTGTAGCCGTCGGCCGGCTGGCGCGCCACGTAGTCGAAGCCGATGTTGCCGGCCGCGCCGCTGCGGTTCTCGACCACCACGGGCTGCTTCAGGCGCTGCTGCAGCTGCTCGGCGACCTCGCGGCCGATCTTGTCGGCGATGCCGCCCGCGGGGTAGGGCACGACCACGCGCACGGTGCGCTGCGGATAGTCGTCGGGCGCGGCGGCCCGGGCCGGCAGCACGGTCGACAGGGCGAGCAGCAAGGCGGCGAGGCCGCGCGAGGGGAGGGTGTTCATGGGACGACGCAAAAAGCCAGCGAGCCTAGGGCGCGGGGGCGGCGGCGCGAACGAAGTTTCGCACCCTTGCTTATGCGGAATGGGCGCATGCGGCGCGGCCGAGGCTTCCTAGCATCGCAGGCCGGACCGCCTCCTCATGAACACCGCCGCCCGCACCTCCACCCAGCCGCTGCAACCCACGCCCGCCGTTGCGGTGGCCCCCGCGCGCGGCCGCCGCCACTGGTGGTGGCACTACGAGGTGCCCACCCTGCTGCTCGCGGGCGCGCTCTACCTGGCCTGGGCCGCGCTGGTCTGGTGGCATGCGGCGCTGCCGGGCTGGGCGCTGTTCCTCGCCGGCGGCTACCTCGCGCAGTTGCACTTCTCGCTGCAGCACGAGAGCATCCACGCGATGCGCCAGCTGCCGCAGTGGCTGCGCTGGGCCGTGGTGTGGCCGCCGCTCAACCTGTGGCTGCCGTACCCGTTCTACAACCGCGGCCACAGCGCGCACCACGTCAACTTCCATCTCACGCATCCCGAGCGCGACACCGAGAGCGCCTACCACTCGGCACCGGCCTGGGCCGGCTACGGGCGCTTCTGGCGCTGGATCTACCTGGCGAACCAGACGGTGGCCTTCCGCGTCGTGCTGGGGCCCTTCCTGCGGCTGTGGAAGCTGGTGCGCTTCGAGACCGGCCGGGTCGCGGCCGGCGACTTCTCGCGCTTGCCGACCTGGGGCTGGCATGCGCTGAGCGTGGCGCCGGTGCTGTACTTCGTCATCGGCGTGGCCGGCATGAGCCTGGGCGAGTACCTGCTGTGCTTCGTCTACCCGGGGATGATGCTGGGCTCGCTGCGCACCTTCACCGAGCACCGCTGGGCCGACACGCCGCACGAGCGCGTGGCGATCGTCGAATCGAACGCGGTGTTCGGCCTGCTCTACCTCTTCAACAACCTGCACCACGTGCACCACCGCGCGCCGACCATGCCCTGGTACGAGATCCCGGTGTACTTCCGGCGCCACCGCGCGGCGGTGCTGGCGGCCAACGGCCACTTCTACTACCGCGGCTATGGGCAGATCGTGCGGCGGCACCTGTTCCGGCCGGTGTTCGTGCCGGTGCATCCGGCCTGGTAGCCAGGGCCTGTCAGCCTTATCCAGCGACGAAGCCCAGCACGCGCTCGATCACCTCGGCCTCCTTGAGGATGCGGCGGTGCCCCAGCCCCTGCGTGGCGACGAGCCGCGCGCCCGGGATCGCATCGCGGTAGGCCTCGCTGTCGGCGAAGCGGTTCACGCGGTCGTCACGGTCGTGCACGATCAGGGTCGGCCGTGCGATGCGCGGGCCGACGGCGGGCGGCTCGAACTGGGGCATCAGGATGCCCTCGCGCGATTCGATGCGCCGCTGCATCGCGGCGCGCGTGCGTTCGCGCAGGCCGAACACGTGGGCGAAGTAGCGCGTGTATTCGCGCGGCGAGGCGGGCGGTGCCAGCAGCACCAGCCGGTCGGCCGACAGTCCGCGCGCCGCCGCGTAGGCCAGCGCGTTGCCGCCCATCGAGTGCGCGATGGCCGCGCGCAGCGCATGGCCCTCGGCCGCGAGCCGCGCCGCGACGTACTCGAGCGCGCGCGCGAACTGCGGCAGGTTGCTGGCCCAGCCCGCGCTGCGGCCATGTGCCGGCAGCTCGAGCAGCACCGGCCGCAGCCCCGCCGCGGCGATGGCCTTGGCCAGCGGCAGCATCTGGCCCGCATGGCCGCCCCAGCCGTGCATCAGCAGCACCACGGGCGTCTCGTCGACGGCCGAGGCCTGCGAGGCGAGGTGGTAGAGGCCGAGGCTGCCCTGCTCGAAGGCCCAGGTCTCGCGCCGCCACTCGGCGCCCGGCCCCTGGCCGCGGTAGAGCCACTTGGGTGGCAGCGGCGTGCGGAACACGCGGCTGGCCGCGCGCACGCCGAGCGCGGGCCAGAGGCGCTCGATGGCGCCGAGCGTCCAGCGCACGGCGCGCAGCCGGAGGCTGGCGCCGTAGTAGCCGGAACGCGCGGCGTGGGTGGAGGCCGAAGGCGTGGCGCTGCTCGTCATGCCGTGCGCTCCTTCAGTACCAGACCCAGTCCTGGTTGCTGCCGGGCAGCGCACGCAGGGCTTCGCGCAGGGTTTCGACGCTGAGGGCCAGCGCGTAGACGGCCAGGCAGAGGGCAATGATCAGCATGGTGTTTCTCCTTTTTTATCGCACGGTTGTGCGAAATTCAGATAAGCAAAGACGAAAGGCGTGCGCCGGGGACCTGCTTCAGGCGCGGTAATCGGAAAGAATGCGCCGCCAGCTGCGCGCGGCATGCTCGCCGGCCAGCGGATCGCGCAGGAAGCGCGCGTCGTGCAGCAGGGTCATCACGAGGCCGTTGAGCTCGCTGACCAGCAGCGCGGCATCGGTGCCGGCCTTGAGCTCGCCGCTGTCCACCGCCTGCAGCACGGTGCGGCGCAGCGCGGCGCGCCAGCGGGTGATCTCGGCGAGCAGCAGCTCGCGCAGCTCGCCCTCGCGGTCGTCGTACTCGAAGGCACCCGCCATGTAGAGGCAGCCGGTCTCGCTCTCGACGTCGCGGGTGCGCGCGATCCAGCGCTCGACGATGTCGGTCAGCCGCGCCAGGCCCTTGGGCTTCTGCATCGCGGGCACGAACACGTCGGCCAGGAAGCGGCGACCGTATTCCTCGATGACGGCCTTCTGCAGCGCCTCGCGCGATCCCACGCGCGAGAACACGCCGCTCTTGGACAGGGCCAGCCGGCTCGCGATCGCCTGCAGCGTGATCGCCTCCAGGCCCTCGGCCAGCGCGAGATCCATCGCCGCGCCGACGATGGCGGTGCGGGTCAACTCGCTTTTCTGGGTCTTGGCGTCCATGCGGCGCACTTTAGCACAGTCGTGCGAAATTGCAACCCAACGCAAAGGCCGCCTTGCCAGAGGGCCCAAAGATGATTTGCTCATGTGAAACCAACAAACGCATCGTTCCCCGCATAAGCCGTTGTGCAGAGAATTCCCGGTCCGTCCCGCTCCGGGACATGACCCTTCCGCGCCAGATGAACTTCCAACAACTGCGCTCGGTACGCGAGGCCGTTCGTTGCGGCTTCAACCTGACCGAGGTCGCCCATACCCTCCACACCTCGCAGCCTGGCGTGAGCCGGCAGATCCGCGAACTCGAGGAGGAGCTCGGCATCGAGCTCTTCGTGCGGGCCGGCAAGCGGCTCACCGGCCTCACCGAGCCCGGCGGCCACGTGCTGCCGATCATCGAGCGCATGCTGCTCGAGAGCAGCAACCTGCGGCATGCCGGGCAGGAGTTCGTCGCGCAGCAGAGCGGCCTGCTGTCGGTGACGGCCACGCACTCGCAGGCGCGCTATGCGATGCCGGTGGCGGTGCAGGAATTCCGCGCCCAGTTTCCCAACGTGAAGCTGCACCTGCACCAGGGCTCGCCCAAGCAGATCGCGCAGATGCTGATCGACGGCGAGGCCGACGTGGGCATCGCCACCGAGGCTCTGGGCGACTACCCGCAGCTGGTGGCCCTGCCCTGCTACCGCTGGACCCATTCGGTGATCGTGCCGCCGGGCCATCCGCTGCTCGACGCGCCGCTCACGCTCGATGCGCTCACGCGCTATCCGCTGATCACCTACGACACCGGCTTCACGGGCCGCTCGCGCATCGACGAGGCCTTCGCGCAGCGCGGGCTCACGCCCAACATCGTGCTGGCCGCGATGGATGCCGACGTGATCAAGACCTACGTGCAGCTCGGCATGGGCGTGGGCATCGTGGCCGGCGTGGCCTACGAGGCCGAGCGCGACACGCAGCTGCGCGCGATCGACGCGGGGCGCCACTTCGGCATCAACCTCACCAAGCTCGCGGTGCGGCGCGGCAACTACCTGCGCAAGTACGTCTACGCCTTCATCGAGTCCTTCGCGCCGACCCTCACGCGCGCTGTGGTGGAAAAGGCACTGACCGACGAAACCAGGGCTTCGCACTACGAAATCTGAAAAGCGTGGCCCGACAAGGGCTTGGCGCGTGGACTTCGCACGGCGGATGCGGGGCTTTGGTCACGATGTCGACCGAAGCGGCGAGACTTCCATACGAAAGCATGAAAAAGCTGCCAGTTGCTTCACACAAGGAGCGTACATTCGCATTCATCCCAGCTTTCCGGAACGGATCAGCAATGGCATCGATTTCGCAGCAGCACCCCACAGCGAAGGCCAAGGCCCTCAAGGCCGCCGAAGCCAGCGAACGGCGCGAACGCCTGCGACGAGGGCTGCCCGCCACGGTGGAACTGCTGCAGCAACGCCATGCCGACCGCATCGACGACAGCGACATCGATGCCTACGTGAACCTCAACTGGCTCGAATGGCATGGCGGCGGGCTGCGGCTCACGATCACGGGCCGCAACGTCTGCGCGCAGCTCGCGCCCACGGCACTCGTCTGAGACCCCCCAAGAGAAAGCCGCCGCGGCGTGAAGCCTGCGGCGGCTTTCGTGCGGGCTCCTCTCGGAGCCCTGCGGCAGTGGGCACTTGTCGTTATTGGCCAGCGATGATCTGCGAGATCACGCCCGTGGCGATCGCGGCCAGCACGAAGTCACCGCCCACGCCCATCCACTGGTAGCCGCGCGGCGGCGGCTGCAGGCGGTAGGCGCGGTAGTCGTTGACCACGTAGTTGCGCGTGCGGTACTCGCTCGGCACACGGCCGCCGCGGCGCCATTCGGCATGCGGCTGCGGGAAGCCGCGGCGATCGAACTGGCGTCCGTCGCGGAAGTCCTGGTTGCCCCAGTGGCCGGGCGGCGGGCCGCGGCGCTCCATGCGGTCATGGCCCGGAGGGCCGCCGCGATGACCGTCATGGCCGCGGCCCTGCGCGAAGGCGCTGCCCGCTGCCATGCACATGGCGAGTGCCGCGGCGGCCACGGCCATGCTCTTCGTCTTGTTGATGAACATCTGGAACTCCTTCGTGCGTGTTGTGATGACGAGTCCATTGTGGGCGGCCTGTGTGTCGGTCAGCCGGCGCTCAGGTAGGCGCGAAGTGAAACAAGGTAAGCGGCGGTATCCGCGCCTCCTGCACTCCTACAGCCGCGCGGCGCCATGGTGCCGTTTCAGGGCAGGCCGGGCACGTAGCGGTTGACGACGATGCCGCATTCGTAGGCGTCGGAGCGCAGCAGCGCGAGCCGGTGGCCCTTGCTGCGGTCGTTGAACACCGACAGCCCGCCGCCCACCGCGGCCGGATTGACGAAGAACTGGAACTCGTCGACCACGCCGGCCTCGACCAGCGCCGACGCGAAGCCCACGCCGCCGATCGAGAGGATGTCGCCGCCCTCCTGGCGCTTGAGCGTCTCGACCGCCTCGGCCAAATCGCCATGGACCACCGCGGTGCGCTCCCAGCGCGAGGCCTCGAGCTTGTTCGAGAGCACCACCTTGTCGGCATTGACGATCTTCTGGGCGAAGGCGTAGTGGCGATCGGCCGGAAAGCGCTGCGCGGCGCGTCCCCAGTGGTCGAGGTAGCCCTCCTCCGCGATCTTGCGGCTCAGGAGGATGGTGCCCACGCTGTCGAACACGGTGTTGAAGTCCTGCTTGAGGCGCTCGTCCCAGGGCCAGGGATCGCCCCAGCCCCAGAGCTGCCAGTCGAGGTGGGCGTGGGCCGCCGACACGTAGCCGTCGACGGACATCTGCATCTGAAGGATCAGCTTTCTCATGCGCGTTCTCCTGGTGGGTCTGGAAGGGATCGAAGCGCCCTGCTTTCTGCTTGCGAATTGCAATCGGTTTCCGGCGGGCGGTTGCAGTGTCTTCCGACCGATGCAAGAATGCAAGCGGTTCCGAAAGAAAAGCGTAGGAGCGCGCGCCATGGCATCCCAGGAAAAATCCCTCTGCCCGATCAACCTCGCGCTGGAAGTCTTCGGCGACCGCTGGAGCCTGCTGATCGTGCGCGACATGATGTTCGCGGGCAAGCGCCATTTCCGCGAGTTCCTGCAGTCCGACGAAGGCATCTCGACCAACATCCTCACCGAGCGGCTCGGCAAGCTCGTCGAGCAGGGCGTGCTGCGCAAGAGCGACGATCCCACGCACAGGCAGAAGGCGCTCTACAGCCTCACGCCCATGGGCATCGACCTGCTGCCGGTGGTGGCGCAGATCGGCATCTGGGGCCGCAAGCACACGGCGGCCACGAAGGACAGCGCCGCCGATGCCGCCGCGCTCGACAAGGGCGGGCCCGCGCTCTGGAAGAAGCTGCAGGCGGAGCTGCGGCGCGCGCATGCCGAGGGCCGCGCGGCCTGAAAGACACGCGTCACGTCCGGTCACCAGACTCGCGCGGGAGCGCTGGCAGAATGCCGCCCGGCACCCTGCCAAACCCGAACGCAGCAACCACACACCGAGGGGTCCGATGACCGAACACACCGTCGCGGCAGCCGTCGTCTACGCCAAGGACGTGACGCGCCTGAGCACGTTCTACACGCGCGTCGCCGGCCTGTCGCTCGCCCATGCCGAAGGCGGATTCAGCACCCTCGAATCGCCCGCGCTGCAGCTGTTCGTGGTCGCGATGCATGGCGACATCGCGGCCCGGGTCCATGTGTCGCAGCCGCCGGTGCGGCGCGAGAACACGGCGCTGAAGTTCGTCTTTCCGGTCGAGAGCCTGCGCGATGCGCGGCGCGCGGCCGCCGAGCACGGCGGCGCATTGAAGCCGGCCGAGGCCGAATGGGCGTTCGGCGGCCATCGCTACTGCGACGGGCACGACACCGAGGGCAATGTGTTCCAGCTGCGCGAGCGCGCGGTTGGCACGGACGACGAGACGAACGATTGAGCGGGCGCGGCGAACGCCGCATGCCGCATGCCGCGGGCGCAAGCCCTGTACGGTCTTTCGCCCATCGACGGAAACGGCCGCTAAGCTGGCGCCCGCCTCGACGGCCCCTCTTCCCCTCCTCCTCCACGCACGCATGAACCGACGCCACCTGCTGCAGCTCCTCGCCGGCGGCATCGCCGCCTCCACGCTCGCCGCCTGCGGCCGGCGCAAGGCCTCGGAGCCGGCGCTGAAGTCCGATGCCAAGCTGCTCGCGCTGGGCGACAGCCTGACCTTCGGCTATGGTGCCCCGCCCGGTGAGGACTGGCCCGCGAGACTCGCGACGCTCACGGGCTGGCAGGTGGTCAACGAAGGCATCAACGGCGACACCTCGGCGGGCGCCCTGAAGCGGCTCGACGCGCTGCTCGCGGCCGACAGCTACGACGCGGTGCTGGTGGGCATCGGCGGCAACGACATGCTGCGGGGCGTGCCGCTGCAGACCACGCGCGACAACATCGCGGCGATCGTGCGCCAGGCGCGCACGCACACGCCGCGCGTGGCACTGATCGCCACGCCCGCGCCCGAACTGCTGCGCGCGACCATCGGCGCGCTCAGCGACGCGCCGCTCTACGAAGAGGTCGCGACCGCCGAGCAGGCGCTGCTGATCCCGGCGGTGTATGCGGGCGTGCTGTCCGATCCCGCGCTGCGCTCCGACCGCATCCACGCGAATGCGCAGGGCTACGAGAAGATCGCGCAGCAGATCGCCGAGCAATTGCAGAAGGCCGGCTGGCGCTGAACCGCCCCGATGCGCCTCAGGGCGCGTTGCCCTGCGGTCCGACCGGCGGCGGCGCGGTGCGGCCGCTGGAGCCCGGCGCGAGCTTGCGGCCGAAGGCCTCGCCCACGTTGCGCACCGGGCGGCTCGCGCGCTGCGACACGTTGTCGACACCGCGGCGCGTGGCATCGTCGGCGCGATCGATGCCGCGGCCCGCGGCGTTGGTGCCGCGCTGCACGCCGCCGATCACCTTGCTGTCGCGCGGCGGCGGCTTGAGCGTATGGGCGCGCTGCGCGCGCGGCGGGTTGTCGGCGCTCTGTGCCTGCACGGCGGCGGCCGGCAGCAGCATCAGCGCGGCGAGCGACGCGGCGGCCGCAAAGCGGAAGTGAGGACGAAGGGTCATCGGGGATCTCCTCGAAACGTCGGGTTCATCGTCACGCGGGCTCGTCGCCCGCGGCCGCGGCGCGCGCCATGCGCTCGCTCTTCCAGTAGACGTCGTCGCCGCCATCGACGCGGTTGAGCACGCGCGCGAGCACGAACAGCAGGTCGCTCAGGCGGTTGAGGTACTGGCGCAGCGTGTCGTTGAGCGTGGCCGTGGCGCCGAGCGCGACCACGGCCCGTTCCGCGCGGCGCGCGATGGTGCGGCACACATGGGCCTGCGCCGCGCCGCGGGTGCCGGCCGGCAGGATGAATTCGGCCAGCCGCGGCAGCGTGGCGTTGTGGTCGGCCAGCGCGTTGTCGAGCTGCAGCAGGGCCTCGGGCTTGAGCAGCGCATAGCCGGGCATCGAGAGCTCGCCGCCGAGGTTGAACAGCTGGTGCTGCACGTCCACCAGCAGCTCGCGCACCGCCTCGGGCAGCGGCTCGCACAGCAGCAGGCCGATGTGCGAGTTGAGCTCGTCGACGTCGCCCATGGCGTGCACGCGCAGGTGGTCCTTGGGCACGCGCGTGTTGTCGCCGAGGCCGGTGGTGCCGTCGTCGCCGGTGCGCGTGGCGATCTGCGAGAGTCGGTTGCCCATGGTGTGTTCGTTCCTATGCCGAGGGGGTGGAGGCGGTCTGCGCCTCGATCTTGCCGCGCAGCCATTGCAGGCCCGCGAGGTGCTGCTGGTCGTGGCTGCACAGATAGTGCACCAGGCTGCGCAGCGTGAGCGGACCGTAGCCTTCGAACACCGCGGTGCGCGCGAACTGCGCGGCATCGAGTGTGCCCAGCAGCGCCAGCGTGTGGGCGCGCGCGGCGCGGAACTCGACCAGCGCGCGCTCGGCATCGGCCGCGCCATAGGGGCGCTGCGCATTCACGGCCTCGCTGTCGATCGAGGCCAGCACCGGGCGCTCTTCGTCGAGCGTGCGGCGAAAGCGCAGGTGGTAGCCCTCGACCTCGATGTCGCGCACATGGCAGACCTGCTGCAGCGGCGTGAAGGGCTCGCTCGGCACGCCCTCCCACGAGGCCGGCGCGAAGTCGCGCGAAGCCGCAGGGATCGCGGCGTAGTGGGCTTCGAGCTGGGCCGGAAAGGCGGCCAGTGCCTGCAGGGTCGTGGGATCGATGGTCATCGCGGCACGCGGCCCGTGCATCGCGGGCCGCGGAGAAAAGCGGGAGGAGGATTTTGCGGCATCGGCGTTCGAGGCTCAGCCGCTTAACCCCCTCGGCCGACTGCCGTACGGGGATCGGCCCGATGCCGATTCGCGCCCCGCTTCGTAGAATGGTCCGTTCGCCCCCGCCCCTCTTTTCCCCCTCTTCCACAGCCAGGAGACCTCCGATGAACGCCCCGACCTCGACCTCGCATCTGCTGCCGGAGCTTCATCTGCGCGAGGTGCCGGCAGTGCTGATCGATGCGCTCAAGGCCCGCTTCGGCGAACGCTGCTCCACGGCGCTCGCGGTGCGCACGCAGCACGGTCGCGACGAATCCTCGTTCGATGCGCCGCCGCCCTCGGCCGTGGTGTTCGCCGAGAGCACGCAGGACGTGGCCGATGCCGTGAAGCTCGCGAGCGAATACAGCGTGCCCGTCATCCCCTTCGGCGTGGGCTCCTCGCTCGAAGGCCACCTGCTCGCGGTGCAGGGCGGCATCAGCATCGACGTGTCGCGCATGAACCGCGTGCTGTCGGTCAATGCCGACGACCTCACGGTCACGGTGCAGCCGGGCGTCACGCGCAAGCAGCTCAACGAGGAGATCAAGAGCACCGGCCTGTTCTTCCCGATCGACCCGGGCGCCGACGCCTCCATCGGCGGCATGACGGCCACGCGCGCCAGCGGCACGAACGCGGTGCGCTACGGCACGATGCGCGAGAACGTGCTGGCGCTCGAGGTGGTGACGGCCGCCGGCGACACGATCCGCACCGGCACGCGCGCGAAGAAGTCCTCGGCCGGCTACGACCTCACGCGCCTGATGGTGGGCAGCGAAGGCACGCTGGGCGTGGTCACCGAGATCACGCTGCGCATCTATCCGCTGCCCGAGGCGGTGTCGGCCGCGATCTGCTCGTTCCCGAGCATCGAGGCGGCCGTGCGCACCACCATCGAGACCATCCAGCTCGGCGTGCCGATCGCGCGCGTGGAGCTGATCGACGTGAACACGGTGCGCATGGTGAATGCCTACGCCAAGCTGAACCTGCGCGAGGAACCGATGCTGCTGATGGAGTTCCACGGCTCGCCCGCGGGCGTGAAGGAGCAGGCCGAGACGGTGCAGGAACTCGCGAGCGGCCACGGCGGCAATGCCTTCGAATGGGCCAGCACGCCGGAAGAACGCACGCGCCTGTGGACCGCGCGGCACAACAGCTACTTCGCCGCGGTGCAGTCGCGCCCGGGCTGCCGCGTGATCTCGACCGACACCTGCGTGCCGATCTCGCGCCTGGCCGACTGCCTGCTCGACTCGGTGGCCGAGGCCGATGCCAGCGGCATCCCCTACTTCCTCGTCGGCCACGTGGGCGACGGCAACTTCCACTTCGGCTACCTGCTCGATCCCAACGTGCCCGAGGAGCGCGTGAAGGCCGAGGCGCTCAACCACGCGCTGGTGAGCCGCGCGCTCGCGCTCGAGGGCACCTGCACCGGCGAGCACGGCGTGGGCCTGCACAAGATGGACTTCCTGGTGACCGAGGCCGGTGCCGGCGCTATCGACATGATGCGCACGATCAAGCGCGCGCTCGATCCGAAGAACATCATGAACCCGGGCAAGATCTTCCAGCTCTGAGCGCGCGTCCCGCGCGTCTGAAAAAAAACCCGGCGGCTTCGCGAGAAGCCCCGGGCTTTTTGCTGGGCGGGCCCGCAGGCCCCGCGCTCGACTACTTGCGACGACGCGCCGGCTGCTGCGGCTGCTCGGCCGGCACGTAGGTCTGCGACGGTGCCGCGCCGCCATCCACGCCGAGGCGGCCACCGCCACCGAGGCCCTGGCCGCGCACCGTCTGCGCCTTGTAGTTGCGCAGCGAGCGGACCATCTGGTTGAAGGCGTCCATGAAGGCCGCCGCGATCACCTTGCCCTGCGCGGTGTTGGTGTAGCCGCCGAGGCCGCCGCCGGCACTGCGGCCGACGATGGAGCCGAAGGCACCGAAGTCGGTCTTGGAGGCGCTGCCTTCGGAGGCCGCGACCTGCACGCCCGAGCGGTTGTCGATCAGGGTCAGCAGCGCCGAGGCTTCCTTGGTCTGCATGCTGCCGCCGATCGCGGCCAGCGCGCGGCCGCGGTTACCGCCGACCAGGCCGCCGAGCGAACCGCCGAGGCCGCCCGCATCGCTGTTGCTGAACACGATCTCGGGCGACAGGCCGTAGTCCGACGCGACCATCTGGCCGCGGCCGAAGTTGCTGCCGCCGCGCATCTCGCCCGACTGCTGCAGCGCGCGTTCGCGCGTCATCGCGTTCATGCCGGCCGCGCCGCGCTCGACCACCACGAAGCAGTTCGACTGCTGCACCAGCAAACGCAACAGGTTTGCAGTAGGCGGCAGGCGGTATTCGCCCGTGAGGATGGTGTACCAGCCCGCGTTGACGTTCTCGATCAGCGAGACAGTGCCCAGCGGCGATTCGCAGCGCTCGAGCTGGCTGCTCTCGCCCGAGGTGGCGCCGCCGGCGGCGCTGCCGGTGGCCATGGTCTTGGCCGACTGGCTGCCCATCTGCATGTCGGTGGTGGCGCAGCCCGTGAGCAGCAACGCGCCCACGGCCACGGCCGCGAACGGGAAACGGGTGGTGATGAACTTCATGGAGAGCTCCCTCTGGCGAGATCGGGTGGAAAAAAGCTGCGGCGAGGATACGCGCAATGGATGACTGGAACAATCAAGCGGACGTCGGAGGATGCCGCGAAGCGGCTTAGGCCGTTCGGCGGATCCGCTCGATCAGCCCGTTGAGCGCATCGATCGAGCCGAAGTGGATCGCGAGCTCGCCGCTCTCCTCGATCTTGCCGCCGCGCTTGCTGCGCTTCTTGATCCGCACCTCGACCTCGGCGGTCAACAGGTCGGCCAGTTCTTCCTCGACCCGCTCGAGGTCGCGCGATTTCTCGCCGGTCTGGCCGCTGCGCCGCGGCGTGGCCGTGAGGCTGAATTCGGCCGCGAGCTTCTTCACCAGCGCCTCGGCCTCGCGCACCGACATCTTCTTCGCGGCGATCTGGTTCGCCGCCGTGATCTGGGTGCCGCGGTCCAGCGACAGCAGCGCGCGCGCATGGCCCATGTCGATGTCGCCGGCCATCAGCATCGCCTGCGCGGGCTCGGCCAGGTTGAGCAGGCGCAGCAGGTTGCTGGCGGCGCTGCGCGAGCGGCCCACGGCCTGGGCGGCGGCCTCGTGCGTGAGGCCGAACTCACTGACCAGGCGCTGCAGGCCCTGGGCCTCTTCGAGCGGGTTCAGGTCCTCGCGCTGGATGTTCTCGATCAGCGACATCGCCGCGGCGGCCTCGTTGGGCACGTCGCGCACCAGCACCGGCACGCTCTCGAGGCCAGCCAGCCTGGCGGCACGGAAGCGGCGTTCGCCCGCGATGATTTCGAACTCGGCGTTCTTGGCGGCGGCCGAGGCCTCGTCGAGCCGGCGCACCAGGATCGGCTGCATGATCCCCTGCGCCTTGATGCTCTCGGCCAGCTCGTAGAGCGCGCCCTCGTCCATGCGGGTGCGCGGCTGGTAGACGCCGGCCACCATCTGGTCGAGCCGCAGGCTGTTGGGGTTCTGCGGCGCGCCGTTCTCGCCGGAGCCGCCGTCGCCGGCGTTGTCGCTGGAAGGGGCGGCCGTCGGGCCGAGCAGCGCTTCGAGGCCGCGGCCCAGGCCCTTGGGTTTCTTGGTCGCCATCAGTTCTTTTCTTTCGACACGTCGTTCAGGAGTTGCCGGCCCTCGGGCCAGTCGCCCAGGCCGGATTCGGCATTCAGGTGGCCGCGCGCGCCCGCGTCAACGAAGCGCGCGCCCCAGTCGCTCGCCATCTGGCGCGAGCGAGCGGCCTCGCAATACGGGTCGTCGTTGGCCGCGATCAGCACGGCGGGAAAAGGCAGCGGCTGGCGCACGATCGGCGCCCAGCCCGGGATCATCTGGCGCACGTCCTCGCGCTCGAGGTCGCCGGGCGCGACCAGCAGCGCACCGCGTACCCGCGCGGTGTTGCGCGAATGGGCGGCCCAGGCCGCCACCAGGATGCAGCCCAGGCTGTGGGCGGCGAGGACCACGTCGCCGGGCGAAGCCAGCACTTCCTCCTCGAGCCGCGCCGACCAGTCGCCGCGCAGCGGCCGCATCCATTCATGCTGTTCCACGCGGTGGTCGTGGTGCTTTTCTTCCCAGAGGGTCTGCCAGTGGCCGGGGCCGCTGTTCTGCCAGCCAGGCAGCAGGAGGACGCGGGGTTCAACACTCATTTGCTATTATTTTTATAGCTAACTATAGAGACTGGATAAGGGTCAGACGTTGTTTTCGCTGCTGGACTTGGGTTCGCCCACCGGCGCCAGTACGTCCTCGGGAATCGGCAGGTCGGGCGAGGTGCGGCCCGGCGCCGGCGGCGTGCTGGGCGCCACCGCGCCCGAAGCGAAGGCGCTCGCGGGCGGCATCTTCGCGATCAACTCTTCGGCGAAGGCGATGAAGGCCTGGCTGCCGCGCGCCGCCGGATCGAAGACCACGCCCGGCAGTCCGTAGCTCGGCGCCTCGGCCAGCCGCACATTGCGCGGGATCACGGTGTCGAACACCTTGTCGCCGAAGTGCGCCTTGAGCTGCTCGCTGACCTGCTGCTGCAGCGTGATGCGCGGATCGAACATCACGCGCAGCAGGCCGATGATCTGCAGGTTCTTGTTGAGGTTGGCGTGCACCTGCTTGATGGTGTTGACCAGGTCGGTCAGGCCCTCGAGCGCGAAGTACTCGCACTGCATCGGCACGATCACGCCATGCGCCGCGCACAGGCCGTTGAGCGTCAGCAGGCTCAGGCTCGGCGGGCAGTCGATCAGCACGAAGTCGTACTCGGCACCGACCGCGGCCAGCGCGGTGCGCAGGCGTTTCTCGCGGCGGTCGAGTGCGACCATTTCGACCTCGGCACCGGCCAGCTCGCGGTTGGCACCCAGCACGTCGTAGGCGTAGCCGCCCTCCGCCAGCTTGTCGGCCTTGACCCGCGCCTCGGCCACCGAGGCCGACTCGAGCAGCACGTCGTACACCGTGGTCTCGAGCTGGCGCTTGTCGATGCCCGAACCCATGGTGGCATTGCCCTGCGGGTCGAGGTCGATCATCAGCACGCGCTGGCCCACCTTGGCCAGGCCGGCGGCGAGGTTGACGGTGGTGGTGGTCTTGCCGACGCCGCCCTTCTGGTTGGCGATGCAGAAAATCTTGGCCATGGAGGAGGATCAGTTCGAGGCGGCGAGCTTGACGCCGAAGGCGATCAGGAAGACACCGGCCAGCTTCTCGAGCACGCCCGAGATCCGCGGATTGGCGCGGATGCGCTCGGCCAGGAAGTGGGTCAGCAAGGTGGAGGTCAGGCCGTAGAGGAAGGTCAGCGCCGCGATCGTGACCGCCATCGCGCCGAAGGTGACCACGCCCTGGTGGCGGGCCGGGTCGACGAACAGCGGGAAGAAGGCCATGTAGAACACGATCGCCTTGGGGTTCAGCAAGGTGATCATCAGCGCCTGCCGCATGAAGTGGCGCGGGCGGATGTTGAGGATGGGTGCGGCCCCGGGCTTGGCGCGCAGCATCTTGAAGCCCAGCCAGGCCAGGTAGCCGGCGCCGAGCCACTGCACCGCCTTGAAGGCGGTCGGATAGGTGGCCAGCACGGCCGACACGCCCGCCACCGCGGCCCACATCAGCACCTGGTCGCCGGCAATCACGCCCAGGGTCGCCGCCAGGCCGCCGCGAATTCCGCCTTTGCTGGTCGACGTGATCAGCGCCAGGTTGCCCGGGCCGGGAATCAGGAGGAACAGGATGATGGCGACGACGAACGCGCCGTAGTCAGCGATGCCGAACATGGGAATTGCCTCGTGGAAAGAGGGAAAGGGGAGCCGTCGAGTCTAAGCGAGGCAGGTGGCGCGGCGATTGGCCGAACGGCCGGTTTTGCGCGGCCCGCGCGTTTCTTTTGGCAAGACGACGAGCAGCGCAGTCTTGCCGGGCACGGATCAGGCCTGTTTTCGTGCCCAGACGATGCAACGCTCGGCGTCGAGGCCGGGCACCGTCAGTTGTTCCACGTGAAACACCGCGACTTCAGCGGGCAGCCCGGCGAGCTCATCGGCCGGATTCTTGCCCTTCATCGCGAGCCACTTGCCGCCCTCGGCCAGCAGGTGCAAGGAGCCCGAGAAGAAATCGGGCAGCGACGCGAAAGCGCGCGAGCTGATCAGGTCGAAGCGGCCTTCGAGCTTTTCGACCCGGGCGTGCAGACCGCGCAGGTTCGGCAGCACCAGCTCGCCGGCCACCTGCTGCACGAAAGCCATCTTCTTCGCGACCGCATCGAGGCAGGTCACGTCGAGATCGGGCCGCAGTATCGCGATGACCACGCCCGGCAATCCTGCCCCCGATCCCACGTCGAGCAGCTTGCCCTGCCCTGCCCACTCGCGCTGCAGCGGCGGAATCACGGCGAGGCTGTCGAGCAGGTGGTGGGTCAGCACGCTGTCGGGATCGCGCAGCGCCGTGAGGTTGTAGACCTTGTTCCACTTGAGCATCAGCGCGCCATAGGCCGTGAGCTGCTCGGCCTGCCGCTCGGACAAGGGCACGCCCAGCGTCTCCGCGCCCGCGCGCAGCCGTTCGATCGTCGCCGTCATTCGGCGGACTGCGGCTCGGTGGCTGCTTCCTTGGTCGCGGAAAAGGCCTTGTGGCCGCCCTTGCGCAGGTGGATCAGCAGCAGCGAGATGGCCGCCGGCGTCACGCCCGAGATGCGCGAAGCCAGGCCCAAGGTCTCGGGCTTGTGCTTCGCGAGCTTCTGGCGCACCTCGAAACTCAGGGCCTTGACCTGGCCGTAGTCGAAATCGGCCGGCATCTTGAGGCTCTCGAAGTGGGCGGCGCGCTCCACTTCGTCGTTCTGGCGCTCGATGTAGCCCGAATACTTGGCCGATATCTCGATCTGCTCGATCTCGGTCTCGCTGAGTGGAGCCTCGGCGCCGTACTTGCCGCCGTCCAGCGACATCAGGGTCTGGTAGTTCACATCGGGCCGGCGCAGCAGGTCAGCGAGGTTGTACTCGTGCTCGATCGCCTTGCCGAGCACCCGCACCGACTCGGTCGCCGGCAGGTTGCGCGGGTTCACCCAGATCGACTTGAGCCGCTCTGTTTCACGTGAAACAGCGTCGCGCTTGCGGCTGAAAGCATCCCAGCGCACGTCGTCGACCAGGCCCAGCTTGCGCCCTGCTTCGGTCAGGCGCATGTCGGCGTTGTCCTCGCGCAGCTGCAGCCGGAACTCGGCACGGCTCGTGAACATGCGGTACGGCTCGGTCACGCCCTTGGTGATCAGGTCGTCGACGAGCACGCCGAGGTAGGCCTCGTCGCGGCGCGGCAGCCAGGCGTCTTCGCCACGGCATTGCAGCGCGGCATTGATGCCGGCGAACAGGCCCTGGGCCGCCGCTTCTTCGTAGCCGGTCGTGCCGTTGATCTGTCCAGCGAAGAACAGCCCCTGGATCGCGCGGGATTCGAAGCTGCTCTTGAGCTCGCGCGGATCGAAGTAGTCGTACTCGATGGCGTAGCCGGGACGCAGGATGTGGGCGTTCTCCAGTCCGGGCATCGAGCGCACCAGCTGGTACTGGATGTCGAAAGGCAGACTGGTCGAGATGCCGTTCGGGTAGTACTCGTTGGTGGTCAGGCCCTCGGGCTCGAGGAAGATCTGGTGGCTGTCCTTGTCGGCGAAGCGATTGATCTTGTCCTCGACGCTCGGGCAGTAGCGCGGACCGACGCCGTCGATCTTGCCGGTGAACATCGGGCTGCGGTCGAAGCCCGAGCGGATGATCTCGTGCGTGCGCGCGTTGGTGTGCGTGATCCAGCACGGCATCTGTTGCGGATGCATCTCGACCTTGCCGAGGAAGCTGAACACCGGCATCGGCCCAGCCCCGCCGGGCATGCCGTCACCGGGCTGCTCGGTGCACTTCGAGAAGTCGATGCTGCGGCCGTCGAGCCGCGGCGGCGTGCCGGTCTTGAGCCGGCCCTGCGGCAGCTTGAGTTCCTTGAGGCGCGCCGACAGGCTCACGGCCGGCGGGTCGCCCGCGCGGCCGGCCTGGTAGTTGTCGAGGCCGACATGGATGCGGCCGTCGAGGAAGGTGCCCGCGGTCAGCACCACGGTGCGCGCGCGGAAGGCGATGCCGACCTGCGTGACCGCGCCCACCACACGATCGCCCTCGACCATCAGGTCGTCGACCGCCTGCTGGAACAGGCTCAGGTTCGGCTGGTTCTCGAGGCGGCGGCGGATCGCCGCCTTGTAGAGCACGCGGTCGGCCTGGGCACGCGTGGCGCGCACGGCCGGACCCTTGCTCGAGTTGAGGATGCGGAACTGGATGCCGGCCTCGTCGGTGGCGATCGCCATCGCGCCACCGAGCGCGTCGACCTCCTTCACCAGGTGGCCCTTGCCGATGCCGCCGATCGAGGGGTTGCAGCTCATCTGGCCCAGCGTCTCGATGTTGTGGGACAGCAGCAGCGTCTTCGCGCCCATGCGGGCGGCAGCGAGCGCGGCTTCGGTGCCGGCATGGCCGCCACCGACGACGATCACGTCGAATTCTTCGGGATAAAGCATGAGAAGGGGCGCACTGACGCGTGCGCGGCGCAAAGGAGGGCCATGATTTTAATCGGCCCACCCTGCTCGCGCCCACTGTGGGGGCAAGCTGGTCGCGAGACTCTAAAAGTCCGCCAAACCCTTCAGGGCCTCGATAGTTTGCTATGTTTTTTGTAGCAAACTATCATAGGTCAAGCCGACGTGGCCAGTTCCACCACCGGCACCGGCTTCTCGATGCCCACGAGCGCGCCGCTGGCCGGCGGTTCCACGGGTGGCGCCACGCTCTGGTCCTGCAGTTCGGTCACCACGATCTGCTTGTCGCGCATGCTCACGCTGCCGAAGATGGTGCAGAAGGCCACGTCCTTCGCATCGCGCCCGGTGCCCACGCGCACGAGACGGTCGACCGGCGCCATGCGCGTGGCGTCGAACAGCACCCAGCGCCCGCCGAGCCAGGCCTCGAACACGGCATGGAAATCCTGCGGCGGTTCCTCGAAGGCCACGTAGCCCACGACCAGCCGCGCCGGGATGTTGAGCGCGCGGCAGAAGGTGATGCCCAGATGCGCGAAGTCGCGGCACACGCCGGCGCGCTGCACGAAGACCTCGCGCGCCGTGGTGGTTGAGTCGGTGCTGCCCGACTCGTAGGTGATGCTGTCGTGGATCCAGTCGACGATCGCCTGCACGCGGCCGATGCCGGGCGGCAGGTCGCCGAAGAGCTGGAAGGCGCAGCGCGCCATCAGGTCCGACTCGCAATAGCGCGTCGGCATCATGTAGTGCAGCACCTCGTCGGGCACTTCGTTGACCGGCACTTCGGGCAGGTCGTGCGGCACGTCGACCTGGGTGCGCTGCACGGTCGCGGTGTAGGCGATCTTCAGCGGCCCCGGTGCCACGTCGAAGCGCAGGAAGCGGTTGCCGCTGGCCTCGTCGCAGAACACCTGCACCTCGGCCGCCGGCTCGATCGTGAGGGTCTCGCGGATCACCGCCTGCGCGCCCGCGCGGGCCGCCTCGATGTTCAGCAGCAGATGGGCCGGCGCGGCGACTTCGTAGTCCAGCTGCGCCTCGATGTGCGAGATGTGCATGTGGCTCCCCTTCCCTTCTTCGCCTGGCTCAGGCGCGCCTTCGGCGCGAACGGTGCTCGGGCAACTGCCAGTGCGTCTGCGTCACCAGCAGCACCCGCAGGACGCAATGCGCGGGGCTCTGCAGCAGCAGGCGCAGCGAGCGCGTGCGCGGCCAGCGCACCGACCGGTGCCGGTGCATCAGTCGAGTGCCTTCTTCACCGCGCCCACGCCCAGCGCGGCGAGCACGATGAAGATCACGGCCAGAATGAGGAACAGGCCGAACAGCACCTTGGCAATGCCCGCGGCGCCCGCCGCGATGCCGCCGAAACCCAGCAGGCCGGCCACCAGGGAGATGACCGCAAAGATGATGGCGTACTTCAACATCGAGTGACTCCTTTGCCGCGGGTCGCAGCCCTCGGTGCTCGAAGAATAAAAAAGGGTGCGCTACGCCCCGATAGTCACCGAGCCCAAGCACCCGTAGGACAAACCCGCGCCGCCCAAACCCGCTAGCATCCGGTGCGTTCCAAAGAACCATTTCAACGATCGATTGGAGTTTTTCGCATGAAGCTGTACTACTCGCCGGGCGCCTGCTCGCTCTCGCCGCACATCGCGATGCACGAAGCCGGCCTCGCCTTCGAACCGGTGCTCGCCAGCACCAAGAGCCACAAGCTGCAGGACGGCACGGACTACTACGGCATCAACCCGCTGGGTTACGTGCCGATGCTCGAACTCGACGACGGCACGCGCCTGCGCGAAGGCCCCGCGATCCTGCAATACATCGCCGACCTCGTGCCCACCAAGAACCTCGCGCCCGCCGCCGGCACCCTGCAGCGCTATCGCCTGCAGGAGTGGCTGACCTTCATCGGCACCGAGATCCACAAGGGCTTCAGCCCGCTGTTCAACCCGGCCATGCCCGAGGAAGCCAAGACCATCAGCCGCGACAAGCTCACCTCGCGCTTCACCTGGCTCGACGGCGAACTCGCGAACAAGCAGTACCTGATGGGCGACCAGTTCAGCGTGGCCGACGGCTACCTGTTCACCGTGACCAACTGGGCCAAGCCCACCGGCGTGGACCTCGCGGGCTTCGCGAACCTCCAGGCCTGGCGCGCGCGCGTGAGCGAGCGTCCCGCCGTGCAGGAAGCGATGAAGGCCGAAGGCCTGCTGAAGTAATCCAGCACCACCGAGGCGCGCCATCGCGCTTCGCCACCAGCGGCCGGCACCTCGCCGGCCGTTTGCTTTTGGCGGGCCGCCCGTGCAATGCCACCCGATTGCATTTGCACCGCCGCATCGCCTAGCACCAAGACTACAACCCCGTGGCAGCAGGGTTGAGGCCCCGCCCCTACCCTTGCGCCTGCGTTTGCCGTTCACACCTTCTTTTTCATTCCACTTCCCAAAGAGCCTCGGCCATGTCCACCCTTTTCGACCCCGTCCAAGCCGGCGACCTGAAGCTCGCCAACCGCATCGTGATGGCGCCGCTCACGCGCAATCGCTCGCCCAACGCCATCCCGACCGCGCTCGCGCCCACCTACTACGCGCAGCGCGCGAGCGCCGGCCTGCTGATCACCGAGGCCACCGCCATCAGCCAGCAGGGCCAGGGCTATGCCGACGTGCCCGGCCTCTACGGCACCGAGCAGCTCGATGGCTGGAAGAAAGTGACCGACGCCGTGCATGCCGAGGGCGGCAAGATCGTGGTGCAGCTGTGGCACGTGGGCCGCGTCTCGCACACCAGCCTGCAGCCCGACAACGGCCAGCCGGTCGCGCCCTCGGCCATCACCGCCAAGACCAAGACCGTGCTGATCCATGACGGCGTGCCGACCTTCACCGAGACCTCCGAACCGCGCGCGCTCGACGCCGCAGAGATCCCCGGCATCGTCCACGGCTTCGCCAGCGCCGCGCGCAACGCGGTCGAGACGGCGGGCTTCGACGGCGTCGAGATCCACGGCGCCAATGGCTACTTGCTCGACCAGTTCCTCAAGGACGGCAGCAACCAGCGCAGCGACGACTACGGCGGCAGCATCGAGAACCGCGCGCGCTTCCTGCTCGAGATCACGCGCGCCGTGGCCGATGCCGTGGGCGCGCGCCGCACCGGCATCCGCCTGTCGCCGGTCACGCCCGCCAACGACGTGCACGACAGCAACCCGCAGCCGCTGTTCACCTACGTGGTGAAGGAACTGGCCAAGCTCGACCTGGCCTACGTCCACATCATCGAAGGCGCCACCGGCGGCCCGCGCGAGATCGCCGACCGGCCCTTCGACTACGAGGCGCTCAAGGCCGCCTACCGCGACGCCGGCGGCAAGGCCGCCTGGATGGTCAACAACGGCTACGACCGCCCGCTCGCCGAGGAAGCCGTGAAGGAAGGCGACGATCTCGTGGCCTTCGGCAAGCCCTTCATCTCGAACCCCGACCTGGTGCGCCGCCTGCGTGAGCACGCGCCGCTCAACGAGCTCGACAAGGCCACCCTGTACGGCGGCGGCGCCAAGGGCTACACCGACTACCCCGCGCTGGCCTGAGCCCGCGGGCGACCGGCGCGCGGTGCTTTCGGGTACCGTTGCGCCATGTCGCAGATCGAGAACCAGCTGGCCGCGCGCGGCCTCGTCCTTCCGCCCGCCGTCCAGCCCCCACCGGGCGTGGTGCTGCCCTTTCGCTTCGTGCGCATCGTCGGACGGCGCGCCTTCGTCTCGGGCCACGGCCCGCTGAATGCCGACGGCAGCATCGCCGCGCCGCTGGGCAAGCTCGGGCGCGAGCTCGACGTGGAACAGGGCTACGTGGCCGCGCGCCTCACCGCGCTCGCGATGCTCGGCAGCCTGCAGCGCGCGCTCGGCGACCTCGACCGCATCACGGCCTGGACGCGCGTGTTCGGCATGGTCGCCTCGGCCCCGGGCTTCGACCGCCAGCCCTCGGTCATCAACGGCTTCTCCGACCTCGTGCTCGAGCTCTTCGGGCCCGAGATCGGCGCGCATGCGCGCAGCGCGGTCGGCATGGCCGAGCTGCCGTTCAACATCCCGGTGGAGATCGAGGCCGAGGTGGAGATCGCCGAATGAGCGAAGCGCCGCGCTGGAGCCTGCGCCGCGCCGAAGCAGCCGATGCGAACGCGATCCGCGACTGCGCGATCGCCGCCTTCAGCGTCTACCTGCCGCGCCTGCCGATCGTGCCGCTGCCGATGCGCAAGGACTACGCAAGCGCCATCGAGTTGCAACAGGTGTGGGTCGCCGCCGATGTTGCGGATGCCACGGAGATCGCGGCCGCGCTCGTGCTCGACATCACCGACGAGGGCTTCCTGATCGACGTGATCGCGGTGCAGCCGAAGCACCAGGGCAGCGGCGCGGGCCGCGCCCTGCTCGAGCTCGCCGAGCGCGAGGCGCTGCGCCAGGGCTTCGATTCGATCTACCTGTTCACCAACGAGAAGATGAGCGAGAACCGCGCGCTCTACGAACGCATCGGCTACGTGGAATACCGGCGCCTGGTGCTCGAGAACCGCACGCGCGTCTTCCTGCGCAAGGCGCTGCGATGAACGCCACGCCCAAGCTCGCGCGCATCCACCATGCCGCGATCATCTGCTCCGACTACGCGGTGTCGAAGCGCTTCTACAGCGAGGTGCTGGGCCTGCGCATCGTCGCCGAGCACCTGCGTGCCGAGCGCCATTCGTACAAGCTCGATCTCGCGCTGCCCGACGGCTCGCAGATCGAGTTGTTCTCCTTTCCCGATCCGCCGCCGCGCGTCTCGCGCCCCGAGGCGCGCGGGCTGCGCCACCTCGCGTTCGAGGTGCCCGACGTGCGCGCCGCGACCGATGCACTCGAGGCGCAGGGCATTGCCGTCGAGCCGATCCGCGTCGATGAATACACGGGCCGGCGCTTCACCTTCTTCGCCGATCCCGACGGGCTACCGCTCGAACTCTACGAAACCGCGCCCTAGCTCTTGCGCGTGAAATCCACGCTGACCTTCAAGCCCGTCGGCTCGGCCGCCTCGAGCCGCAGCTCGGCGCCCAGCAGCTCGGCATAGCGCGCCACGATCGACAGGCCCAGCCCCGAGCCCTGCCCCAGCTTCTGCCCCGCCGGGCCCTGTGCCCAACGCTGCATCAACAGGCGCTGCGCATCGAGCGGAATGCCGGGGCCGTCGTCGATCACGCTGAGCACTTCGCCACTGACTTCGACCGTGATGGTGCGGCCGCCATAACGCAACGCGTTGTCGATCAGGTTGTCGAGGATGCCCTCGACCAGCGCCTCGTTGGCCTGCACCGTCACGCTGTCGTCGAGGCCGCGTGCACCCAGGTCCACGCCACGCGCATCGGCGCGCCCGAGGTGCCGCAGGACCGTCTGCTCGGCCAGCGCATCGAGCCGCACGGGTGCGGTCTCGAGGCTGGTGCTGGCCTCGTCGGCCAGCGCGAGCGCGAGCAGCTGGTCGATCAGGTGGCTCGCGCGCTCCTGGCTCTTGGCCACCTGCTCGAGCTGCTCGCGCCACACCGAGGGCTTCTGCTGCGCGAGACCGTAGTCGGCCAGCGCGCGAATGCCCGCGAGCGGCGTGCGCAACTCGTGCGCCACGTTGCCCACGAATTCGCGCTGTCCGCGCACGCTGTGGCCCAGCCGCTCGAACAGCGCATTGACCGCTTCGCCGAGCCGCTGCAGCTCGCGCGAAGTCTGCACCACCGTCACCGGCGAGAGGTCGCGCACGTCGCGCCGATCGAGCGCCTGCTGCAGGTCGCCGAGCGGCCGCAGATCGCTGCGGATCCCATGCCAGAGCCACACGGCGAGCAACATCAGCAACAGCACCTGCGGCGCCAGCGCATAGCCCAGCAACTGCCGCACGAGCGCCGTGCGGCTCAGCGTGGTCTGCGCGATCACCACGCGATAGGGCATCGCGACGCCGGGTTCGGCATCGTGCTCGAGCACCACCGCGCGCATCGGCTTGCCCTGGTAGGTGACATCGGAGAAGCGATAACGCGCGCCGCCCACGGGCAGTGGCGCCTGCAGGTCATCGGCGCCCGAGATCAGGGTGCCGTCGAGCCGCTGCACCGAGAAGTTGACCTTGTCGATCTGGTCGAACAGCACCGTCGCCACCTCGCGCGGCGTGAGCAGCAGCTCGATGCCGCGCTCGCCCGCCTGCACGTTGGCCGACAGCGCATAGGCGTCGTCGAGCATGCCGCGATCGAAGGCCTGTTCGGAGAAGTAGTTGGCGATGACCAGCGCGATCACCGCGCCCACCATCCAGCTCAGCGCGAGCGGCACCAGCACGTTGCGCAGCACGCGCCGCGTGAGCGTGGACACCGCGCGCGGCGGCCTGGGCGCGATGCGCGCGTGCGCTGCTTCGCTCTCGCTTTCGCTCACGGTCGCGGCGCGCTCAGACTTCGGCTTCGAGCAGGTAGCCGATGCCGCGCAGCGTGCGGATGCTCGCGCCCGAACCGACCAGCTTCTTGCGCAGCCGCGAGATGAAGGCCTCGAGCGCGTTGTCGCCCAGCGATTCGTCGAAGCTCGAGAGCTTGTCGGACAGCGCACGCTTGCTCACCGTGCGGCCCGGCGGGCTCATGAGTTCCCACAGCACCTCGAACTCGCGCGCCGGCAGGTCGAGCGGACCGCTCGCGGTGGAGAAGCGCCGTGCCTTGCGGTCGAGCTTCAGCTGGCCCAGCAGCACGATGTCTTCGGTGCCCTTCGCGCGCCGCACCAGCGCGCGCAAGCGCGCCTCGACCTCGGCCAGGTCGAAGGGCTTGCCGAGGTAGTCGTCGGCACCGGCATCGAGGCCCGCGATGCGTTCCTCGGTGCGGCCGCGCGCGGTGAGCACGAGCACCGGCGTGCGGTCGCCGCGCGCGCGCGCCTGTCGCAGCGCGGTGAGTCCACTCGCGAGACCGCTGGTCGCGCTCGCGGTGGCGGGCAGGTTCAGATCGAGCAGCACCGCATCGAAGGGCTGCACGCGCCAGAGGTGGTCGGCATCCTCGACGTTGGTGGAAACATCGACGCGGTGACCGGCGTCCGCGAGGCTGCGAAGCATCACGTCGCGCAGCACAGCATCGTCTTCGACTAGCAGGATTCGCATGATTTTCGAGTGGGTTGAGGTGCCTATTCTTGCTCGCGGGAGGGTCAGCAGGCGGTCAGTACGACACGCGATAAACACGGCATGAGCATACGACAGCCCATCGCCGCACGGTTCCTTTTCATCGGGGCCGCATCGTCATGAGCGCACGCGAACCTTCCAGCCTGCTGAGCTTCGTGCACCCCGCCGTGCAACGCACCGCGGTCGTGCTGCTGCATGGTTTGTGCAGCACACCTGACGAACTGCTGACCGTGCAGTCCGCGCTGCGCGACGGCGGCTACGCGGTGCACCCGATGTCGATCCCCGGCTACTCCTTCGACGCCAATGCGCCGATGCAGCAGGCCGCGCCCTTCCAGCAGTGGCTCGACAGCATCGAGGCCCAGGTCACGGCCCTGCGCGAGACGCACGAGCGCGTGCTGCTCGTGGGCATCTCGGCCGGCTCCTCGCTCGCGCTCGGTGCCGCCATCCGCTGCGGCGACGCGGTCGATGCGCTGGTGCTGATGTCGACCACGCTGCGCTTCGACGGCTGGGCCATCCCGCGCACGCAGATGCTGCTGCCGCTGGCCTACTACACGCCGCTGGGCCGCTTCTGGCAGTACCGCGAACGCCCGCCCTACGGCGTGAAGAACGAACGCGTGCGCGCCTGGATCGAGCGCGAACTGCGGCACCGCAAGATCTCGCGCGCCGGCAGCTCGGTGATCGGCGTGAGCCACCTGCGCGAACACCATCGGCTGATCCGCCATGTGCGCGCCAACCTGCATCGCGTGCAGTGCGACCGCGTGCTCGCGCTGCATGCGCAGCAGGACGAGGTGGCCAGCGTGGCCAACCTCGAGATCCTCGCGCGCGGCCTGCGCTGCCGGTCGTTCCGCAGCGTCGTGGTGAGCAACAGCTACCACATGATCACCATCGACAACGACCGCCAGCAGGTGGTGCGCGAAACCGTCGCGTTCGCCGACGAGGTCGCGCATGGCACGGGCGCCGATGCCCCGATTTCCTCTCTGAAGGCTTCCTGAAAAGGAATGCGTTCGCCACCGCGATGCCATCGATCCCACTCCACAATGAACCACGCAAGGTGACGCGGCGACGCGCGTCTTCCCTGCATTCGCAGCGCCGACCGATGGCACTTCCGCACGACGATCGTGCATCACGCTTCGCCTGAAAGGAACAAGCCCCATGTCCACTTCGCCCACCTTCAACAGCATCGCGCGCATCCTCGAGAACGACTTCCACGTCGAAGCGAACCTGGTTGCACCGCAGACCGCGCTCACCGACCTGGGCCTCGACTCGCTCGCGCTGATGGAGTTCGTCTTCGCGGTCGAGGACGCCTTCCACCTGCGCATTCCCGAGGACCGTCTCGATCCGCGCGAAGCGGGCATCACGCTGCAGCGCCTGTGCGAAGTGATCGATGCGGAGAGCGCCGCGACGGCGAACACCGCGAACGCGCCTGAGGCGGCGCACGCATGAGCAGCGGTGTAGAGCATGCCGTGATCGCTGCTTCGGCGCAGCGCATCGCGGCGCCGCCGGTGCGCGTCAGCGGCATCGGTTTCGTCACGCCGATCGGCCGCACGCTCGAGGCCTTCGACGACGCGCTGTTCCATGGCCGCTCGGCCGTGCGTTCGCACACGCTCGCGATCCCCGGCATGGACAGCGTCGAGATCGCGGTGGCCGCCTGCGACTTCGACTCGAACGGCGTGCGCAGCACCTCGCGCCTGCCGCTCGATCGCGGCACCGCGATGGCGCTCGCCGCAGCACAGGACGCCGCGGCACAGGCCGGGCTGACGCGCGACAGCGTCGATCCCGAACGGCTCGGCATCTTCTGGGGCAGCGGCCTCGCGGGCGCGGGCAGCTTCGACACCACCACGCAGGCGCTCTATGGCGAGCAGCGCCGCATGCGGCCGACGACCGTGCTCACCGTGATGCCCAATGCGGCGGTGGCCGAGCTCGCGCTGCACTTCGGCGCGCACGGCGCGGCGATCGCCTATGCCTGCGCCTGCGCCTCGTCGGCGGTGGCGATCGGTGAAGCGATGCGCGCCATCCGCGGCGGCTGGATCGACGTCGCCATCGTCGGCGGCCACGACGCCATGCTCACGCCCGGCGTGATGGCGAGCTGGCAGGCGATGCGCGTGATGGCCGCGCCGCCGGCCGATGCACCCGAGACCGCCTGCCGTCCCTTCTCGGGCGACCGCGCGGGCTTCGCGCTCGGCGAAGGCGCCGCCGCGCTGGTGCTCGAGTCGGAAGCGCATGCACGTTCGCGCGGCACGGCCGACACAGGCGACACGGGCGACGGTGCGTCCTACGTGCTGTCCGGCTACGCCACCAACTGCGACGGCACGCACATCACCAACCCCGACAGCGCGGGCCAGGTGCGCGCGATGCGCGCGGCACTGCGCGACGCGGGCCTCGATGCCGCCCAGATCGGCCATGTGAATGCCCACGGCACCGCGACCATGGCCGGCGATGCCGCCGAAGCCGCCTCGGTGCGCGAGCTGTTCGGCAGCGCGATGCCGGTGTGCGCCACCAAGGCGATCCACGGCCATGTGCTCGGTGGTGGTGGCGCGATCGAACTGATCGCGACCTTGCGCGCACTGGCGCACGAGGCCGTGCCACCGATCGCCAACCTGCGCGAGCCCGACGCGGCCTTCGATCTGGCCTTCGTGCGCGGCGAGGCACGCGCCGTGCCCGGCATGCGCTGGGCGATGTCGAACTCCTTCGCCTTCGGCGGCACCAATGCCGTGCTGGTCGCGGGACGCATCGACGCACCATCTCGCTGAAACTTCGCTGAAGTTTTTTTCGCGCGCAGGAAGGCTCAAGGCAGGCAGTGCATCGGCTGGTGGTTCTCGTCGTGCCGGTGTTCGTGCTGCTGATGGCCTGCGAGTTCGCCTGGGGCTGGCTCAAGCAGCGCAACACCTACCGCTTCGCCGACACCGTCGCGAGCCTGAGCCAGGGCCTGCTGAGCCAGGCGCTCGCGGTCTGCACGCAGCTGTTCCAGATCGGTCTCTACGCGCTCATCTATCCGCACGTCGCGCTCTGCACCGACGCGGGCTTCTGGGACAGCGCGTTCGGCTGGATCGCCGCGGTGCTGCTGTTCGACTTCTGCGACTACTGGCTGCATCGCGCGAGCCACGAGTCGGCGCTGTTCTGGGCCGCGCATGCAGTGCACCACCAGAGCCGGCGCTTCAATTTCTCGACCGCGCTGCGGCAGGAGAGCATGGTCGCCTTCCTCGGTTGGGCCTTCTACCTGCCGATGGCCGTGGTGGGCGTGCCGCCCGAGCAGTTCGGCCTCGCGGGGCTGATCGTGCTGGTCTACCAGTTCTGGATCCACACCGAGCACATCGGCAAGCTGGGCTGGTTCGACCGCGTGTTCTCCTCGCCCTCGAACCACCGCGTGCACCATGCCGTCAACGACGGCTACCTCGACCGCAACTACGGCGGCATGCTGGTGGTGTGGGACCGCCTGTTCGGCACCTTCGCCGAGGAGCGCGAGCGCTGCGTCTACGGCACGCGCAAGCCGCTCGCGGGCTTCGATCCGCTGCGCGCCGTGCTCGGCCCCTATGCACCGCTCGCGCGCGATGCCTGGCACACGCGGCGCTGGCGCGACAAGCTCGGCGTGTTCTGGCGATCGCCGGGCTGGCGGCCGGCCGACGTGGCGGCGCGTTTTCCCGAACCCGACTTCTCGCTCGAGGCGGCCGCCGCCCTCGACGATCCACCGGTCGGCCGCGCACGCGCGATCGCGGCCACGCTGCATTTCGCGGGCTGGGTCGGCATGACGCTGGCCTTTCTCTGGCGCGCGGACGACATGGCTTTTCGCACCGGGCTCGAACTGCTGGCGCTGACGGTCGCGGGCTTCTGGGCCGTGGGCGCCGTGCTCGATGCGCGGCTGCGCTTGCGCTGGGCCTGGCCCGCGCAGGTGCTGCTGCTGGCGCTGGCCGGCGCCCTCGTGTTCGCGGCGGGTTGAGCGGCCGCGCGGGATTGCTATCCTGCGGACCCCTGACCGACCTCGAACATGGAGCCACCGTGCGCCGACTTGCCACTTCCCGCGACCTCGCTGCCGTCCATGCCCTCTACATGCACGAGAAGGTGGTGCGCTTTCTCGGCTACGACCCGATGCCGCTCGCTGACTTCCGGCCGATCCACGAGGAACTGGTGCGCAGCGGCTGCTTCCACATCTGGGAGGTCGAGGGCCGCATGGCCGGCTTCTACCGCGCCACGCGCTACCCGGGCCGCGTGGCGCATGTCGCCTGTCTCGGCACGCTCGCGGTGGATCCGGCCTTCCATGGCCGCGGCGTGGCGCTGGCCATGGTGAGCGATGCCATCGAGCAACTGCGCGCGGCCGGCGTCAAGCGCATCGAGCTCTATGCCGAGAGCGACAACGCGCCCGCGCTGCGCTTCTACGAGAAGCTGGGCTTCGTGCGCGAGGGCACGCTGCGCAAGTTCTACAAGCGCGCCGGTGAAGCCGACTACATCGACGACCACCTGATGGCGCTGCTGCTCGATTGAGCCGAATTCAGGAACCCTTCCAGCGCCGCAGCAGCAAGGCATTGGCCATCACGCTCACGCTCGACAGCGCCATCGCCGCCCCGGCCACCACCGGGCTCAGCAGTCCGAAGGCCGCCAACGGAATCCCCGCCACGTTGTAGGCGAAGGCCCAGAACAGGTTCTGCCGGATCTTCGCCACGGTGCGGCCCGAGAGGTCGAGCGCCTGCGCCACCAGCGCGAGATCGCCGCGCATCAGCGTGATGCCCGCGGCCTCCATCGCCACGTCGGTGCCGCCATCGGCCGGCGCCATCGCGATGCCCACGTCGGCGGCCGCGAGCGCGGGTGCGTCGTTGGCGCCATCGCCCACCATCGCGACCACGTGGCCGTCGCGGCGCAGCGCGCTCACCTGCTGCGCCTTGTCGGCCGGCAGCACCTCGGCGCGCACGTCCTCGGGCGCGATGCCCAGCCGCGCCGCCATGGCGCGCGCGGCGCGCAGGTTGTCGCCCGAGATCATCACCACGCGCAGGCCGCGCGCACGCAGCGCGGCGACGGTCTCGGCCGCCTGCGGCTTGGGTTCGTCGGCAAAGGCCAGCAGGGCCAGTGCCTCGGCCGCGCCGCCGGCATCGAAGCGCAGCAGCGCCGACACCGTGGCGCCCTGCGCCTGCAGCCGGTCGACCTCGGCGGCATCGACATCGGCATCGAGCTCGCGGCACCAGCGCAGGCTCGCGAGGGCCCAGGCCCCAGCGAATTCGCCCTCGACCTCGCCGCGCACGCCGCGGCCCGGCATGGCCTGCATCGAACGCAGCGCCGGCACCGCCAGTTTCTTGTCGGCGGCGGCCACGAGCACGGCGCGCGCCAGCGGATGTTCGCTGCCGCTCTGCAGGCTCGCGGCCACGGCCAGCAGCGCATCGGCATCGACGGTCCGAGCGACGGGCACGAGCGCGGTCAGCACCGGCCGGCCCAGCGTCAGCGTGCCGGTCTTGTCGAAAGCCACCGTGTCGACGCGGTGCGCGAGTTCGAGCGAACGCGCGTCCTTGATGAGGATGCCGCGCCGTGCCGCCACGCCCGTGCCCGCCATCACCGCCACCGGCGTGGCCAGGCCCAGCGCGCAGGGGCAGGCGATGACCAGCACGGCCACCGCGTGGATCAGCGCGGTCTCGATGTCGGCGCCGCCGACCAGCATCCAGCCGCCGAAGGTGAGCAGCGCGATCACCAGCACCACCGGCACGAAGATGGCCGCCACCTTGTCGACCAGCCGCTGGATCGGCGCCTTCGCGGCCTGCGCATCCTCGACCAGCCGGATGATGCGCGCGAGCACGCTCTCGGCACCGACCGCGCGCACCTCGACCACCAGCCGGCCGTCGCCATTGACGGCACCGCCGGTCAGCAGGTCGCCCGGGCCCTTGGGCACGGGCAGCGGCTCGCCGGTCAGCATCGACTCGTTGACCTCCGATTCGCCGTCGACCACGCGCGCATCGGCCGGCACGCGTTCGCCGGGACGCACCGCGAGGCGGTCGCCCACCATCACCTCGGCCAGCGGCACGTCGCTCTCGCCGCGCGGGCCGACCAGGTGCGCCACCTCGGGCCGCAACTGCTGCAGCGCGCGGATCGCCGAGGTCGCCTGGCGCTTGGCGCGCGCCTCGAGCCACTTGCCCAGCAGCACCAGCGTGATGACCACCGACGAAGCCTCGAAGTACAGGTGCGGCATCATCCCGTGGCCCGCGTGCTCGCCGGTGGCCGAGCGCCACCAGAGCCACAGCGAGAGCCCGTAGGCGGCGCTGGTGCCGAGCGCGACCAGCAGGTCCATGTTGCCGGTCAGCGCGCGCGCCGCATGCCAGCCCGCGCGGTAGAAGCGCGCGCCGAGCCAGAACTGCACCGGCGTCGCGAGCAGCAGCTGCAGCCAGGGGTCGAGCATCCAGTCGCGGCCGAAGAACTCGCCGACCATCGGCAACATCAGCGGCGCCGACAACGCGAGGCCAACCGCCACCGGGCCGAAGCCGTGCCAGGGCGAGAGCGCCGCGGCTTCCTCCTGCGCATCGGCCGCGGCGCGCGGCTCGTAGCCGGCGGAGCGCACCGCGCGGCGCAGCCGGGCATCGATGTCCTCGCCACCCTGCGCCTGCGCCACCACGCGCGCCGATTCGGTCGCGAGGTTCACGCTGACGTCCTGGACGCCGGGCACGCCCTTGAGCGCGCGCTCCACGCGCATCACGCAGGACGCGCAGGTCATGCCGCCGACCGAGAGGTCGAGCGTGAGATTCGGCAACGGCCGTTCTTGTACGTTTTCCATGGTGCGAAGGCTAAAGCTTCACACCATGGCAAGGTCAAGCGCGGCAAAAAGAGTCCCTGGACTGGACATTGACATCGTGGCAAGGTTCAGACTTCGGTTTCCGAACGGGCCAACACCCACCTTTCCATCCACGAAGGAGCAGAAACGATGAGCCAGAAATTCCAGGTCGCGGGCATGAGCTGCGGACATTGCGTGAACGCCGTGCAGAACGCGGTGCAGACGGTCGACCCCGAGGCCCAGGTCACGGTCGATCTCGAGACCGGCCATGTGGACGTGCTGAGCCAGCAGCCGCGCCAGGATCTGGTGGCGGCGATCGAGAACGCCGGCTACCGGGTGCAGTGACGGTGCCGGTCACGCACGGCCCCGTGGCGATCGGCGAGGCCGCCCGGCTGTCGGGCGTGTCCGCGCGCATGGTGCGCCACTACGAGGGCCTGGGCCTGCTGAGCGCGGTGGCGCGTACCGACAGCGGCTACCGCCAGTACGGCGATGCCGACATCCACACGCTGCGCTTCATCAAGCGCTCGCGCGACCTCGGCTTCTCGATGGAGGAGATCGCCGAGCTCGTGGGCCTGTGGCACAACCGCCGGCGCACGAGTTCGAGCGTGAAGCGCATCGCGCAGAAGCACCTCGAGGAACTGGAGCAGCGCATCGCCGACATGCAGTCGATGCGCAGCACCCTGGCCCACCTGGTGCACTGCTGCCATGGGGATGCGCGGCCCGAGTGCCCGATCCTCGACGACCTGTCGAAGACCGCCTGACGGTTCAGGCGCCCCGGACCAGCGACAGCACCTTGCCCGCATCGAGCGTGCGGGCCTTCTCCTGGATCGCCGGCAGGTAGCGCGACTGCAGGCCCTGGCCTTCCTGCACCACGCCCGAGAAGGCGTCCTTGAGCATCTGCGTCGACAGCGTGCGGCCGCCCGCGTAGTAGCGCTTGGCGACATGGCCCAGCGCATAGGTGGTGGCGAAGCTCATGCCCGAACTCACGGCCTGCTTGCCGACGCCGCGCAGCAGGCCGCCGCCCACCTTGCCGAGCAGCCCGCCCAGCAGCTTGCGCCCGGCCTGCTCGAGGTACTGCGAGGTCAGGCCTACGCCCACGGTGGCGATGAAATCCTTGACGTGGCCGCTGTCGAGCTCGTAGCCGTGCGCCTTGCCGATGCGGTAGACCAGCTTCATCTGCAGCGGAATGATCGCCATGGTCGACAGCGTCTCGGGCAGCAGCTCGAGCGCGCCGTTGAGGATGGCGGCATTGAGGATCGACTTGTCGAGCTCGGCGCTGTCGGGCGACAGCGGCGACGCGCCCGCCGCGACGGCCGGCACCGGCGCCGCGGCCACCACCGCGCCCGCGGAGGCACCGGCCACCGCCCCGGCCGCCGCGATCTCCTCGGCCTGGTTCGAGAACTGCGCCGCCGAGGCATCGAGCCCGAGCGAGGTGCGCACGTCGGTCAGGAACATCCGCTCGGCCTGCGACTGCGCGCCGTCGGCATCGCACACGCACACCGCCATCTCGTAGGCGAGCTGCTTCGCCTCGGTGCTCTGCAGCTGCGCCGCCACCGACGGCAGCGAGACACGCTTCATCAGCACGTCCTGGTAGAGCGTCGGCAGGTTCAGGCCGTCGGTCTGCGACAGCCCTTCGGCGATGCGCTTGATCTCCGCGCGCTCGCGTTCGTGCTTTTCGCCGTCGACGAAGGCGGCCAGCAGGCTGAGGGTCACGATGGCCTGGGTTTCGGAAGGTGTCACGGCTGGAATTTCCACAAGATGAAGGACGAAGTTCGGTCGGAAGACCGGGGGAAGGTTCCGCCGCGCGTTCTCCCCACAAAGCGGGTGCAACTCTGTGGATAACCACAGAACTACTTTGTAGGGGCGCGGCAAGTTATTGATTTTTATGGGGAATCTACAGACCGCTTAAAAAATAGGCAATGAATTTCCTCACCCAAAAAACGCCTTTCGCAGATTTCCGGAGGGCTGTCAAAGGACAACTCTGGGGAGAGTTCTGGCACAAGCAGATGGTTATCCACAGCGCCGGACGGATGCGCCAGGTTGTCCCTTTGGACGCGACAGCACAAAAGCACGGCTGCGCACAGTGACCGCTGTATGACAAGTGCTTGTCACATAACGAAAAAAGCGGCCTGTCCACAGAAGGGGCGGACCCTTATCTACTACTACTAATTTGAATAAGAAGAATAAGAAATAGAGAGAGACCAAAGGTCGCGCCCGAAAAAAAGTCCGAAGGCCGCGCCTCGTTGCAACGCCGTCGGCGTGGCTGGCGCCCGCCCCGTGGCGCTCGCTACCATCGCTGGATGAGCTTCAAACCGCGGATCCTGATCGCCGAGGACGAATCGGGCATCGCCGACACCCTCCAGTACGTGCTCAAGAGCGACGGCTTCACGCCGGTCTGGTGCGCCACCGCGGAAGACGCGCTGGCGCAGTTCGCGCAGGAGGCGCCGGCGCTGGCGATACTGGATGTGGGATTGCCCGACATGAACGGCTTCGAGCTGTTCAAGCGGCTGCGCACGCTGAACCAGGCCATGGGCGGACCGGAGGTGCCGATGCTCTTCCTCACGGCGCGCAGCGACGAGATCGACCGCGTGGTGGGGCTGGAGCTCGGCGCCGACGACTACGTCGCCAAGCCGTTCTCGCCGCGCGAACTGGTGGCGCGCGTGCGCACCATTCTTCGGCGCAGCGCGCGGGGCGCGCCAGGGCCCTCAGGAACGCCACGAAGCCCCGGAACCTCCGAACAGGGGGTCCCCCATGCCGGAGCGCCCCAGGCGGCGCCTGCGGCGCCTCAGACCCCTCCAGTGCCCAGCCAGCCCTTCGTGCTCGACCAGGAGCGCATGCAGATCCGCTACTACGGCCGGCTGCTCGAACTCTCGCGCTACGAATACGGTCTGCTGCGCCTGCTGGTGCAGCGCCCCGGGCGCGTGTTCACGCGCGACGAATTGCTCGAACTCGTCTGGGACGACGCCAGCGAGAGTTTCGACCGCACCGTCGATGCCCACATCAAGACCCTGCGCGCCAAGCTCAAGGCGATCGCGCCCGAGGTCGAGCCGATCCGCACGCTGCGCGGCACCGGCTACGCACTCAACGAAGAACTGCCCGCCAGGATCTCGTGACCCGGCGCACGCGCATCTTCATCGGCATCCTGCTGATCTACACGGCCGGCATCGCCTTCCTGCTGTACCGCGTCGTTTCCGACATCGATCCGCGCTACCGCGAGTCGGCCGAGGAATCGCTGGTCGAGACCTCGCAGCTGGTGGCCAGCCTGGTCGAGCAGGACGTGATCGCGGGGGCCATCAACACGGCGCGGCTCGAGCCGCTGTTCCGCACGCTCTATGCGCGCGAGTTCTCGGCCCAGATCTACAACCTGCACAAGAGCCGGGTCGAGCTGCGCGTCTACGTGACCGACCGCGGCGGCCGCGTGATGTTCGATTCGCTAGGCCGGCACCTGGGCGCCGACTACTCGAAATGGAGCGACGTCAGCCGCACGCTGGCCGGGCTCTACGGCGCGCGCACCTCGCGCGACGTTGACGTCGATCCGCGCACCTCGGTGATGTACGTGGGCGCGCCGATCCGCTGGAACAACGAGATCGTCGGCATGGTCAGCGTGGGCAAGCCGGTGCAGAGCTTCGGCCAGTTCGTGGAGGACGCGCGGGCGCGCACGATCTGGGTCGGCGTGGGTTCGGCGCTGGCGCTGCTGCTGCTCGCGGTGATCGTCTCGGTCTGGCTGGTGCGGCCCTTCGGGCTGATCCGCGACTACTGGGGCTGGGTGCGCGCGCAGCGCAGCCTGAGCCTGCGGCGCATGGCGCGGCGCGCGGTCGACGCGGTGCGCAGCGGCTTCAGCGAGATGCGCGACACGCTGACCGGCCGCAACTACGTCGCCGACTACGTGCAGACCTTCACTCACGAGGTGAAGAGCCCGCTGTCGGCGATCCGCGGCGCGGCCGAGCTGCTGCAGGAACCCTCGATGCCGCACGAGGAGCGCGAGCGCTTCCTCGCCAACATCGCGCGCGAGACCCAGCGCATCCAGGAGATCGTCGACCGCATGATGGAGCTGACCGCGCTCGAGACCCGGCGCGCGCTCGAGCGCACGCAGCCGGTGGCGCTGGCCTCGCTGATCGACGACATCGCGATCAGCGCGCGGAGCGCCGCGGCGCAACGCAACATCCGCGTGCACGTGGACATCCGGGCCGAGGCCTCGGTCGAGGGCGATCCCTTCCTGCTGCGGCGCGCCGTCAGCAACCTGCTCGACAACGCGATCGATTTCTCGCCGACCGGCAGCGAGGTGCGCATGACGCTGGAGACCACCTCGCGGCTGGCACGCGTGAGCGTGCGCGACCGCGGACCGGGCATTCCCGACTACGCGCAGGAGAAGGTCTTCCAGAAGTTCTATTCGCTGGCGCGGCCGCACAGCCAGAAGAAGAGCACCGGGCTGGGCCTGGCCTTCGTCAAGGAGATCGCCGCGCTGCACCACGGCCGCATCGAGCTCGGCAATGCGACGCGCGGCGGCGCGGTGGCCACGCTCACGCTGCCGCTGCTGTCTCCCTGAGCTGCTACTGGCGCCCGATCAGCGCGAGGTAGTCGCGCCGCGTGCCTTCGCTGACCGAGGCGATCAGCTGCTCATACGGGGTCTTGTGGCGCGCCAGCATGCGCGCCGAGGCCACCATCTTCGATTTGCAGAACCAGTGGCAGGTGTGCTGCATCAGGAACAGCTCGGCCGACAGCGTGTAGGCCTTGTCCTTGGGGCTGCGGCCGGCGCGGTTGTGCATCACCTCGTTGATGCCGCGCGCATGGATCGCGAAGGCCGCGCGCAGGTCGAAGGTCTCGCGCGGAAACAGCAGGTGCGCATAGGGCAGCGTCGCCAGCGGCGAGGTGCTCACGCGCGTCTGCGCGGCATCCACGCGCGCGAACTCGGCCGCGAAATTGGCGAACTGGGCCGCGAGCCGCGCCTCGGTCGCGTCGAGCACGCCCCAGATCTGCTGGCGCCGCTCGGGATCGTCCTCGCCGAGGCAGCGCAGGTAGCCCTCGGTGAGGTTTTCCATCAGCTTCTCGATCTGGTAGTTGCCCAGGTGGCGCGCCAGCAGCGCGATGCGCCGGCGCTGGTCGTGGGACTTGAGGAGGTAGGCGCCGATGGCGATCAGCGCCACCAGGGTGAGGATTTCCATGGACTTGGGAACGGGCGGACGGGAAGAAAGGGTGTGCGCCGAGTGTAGAGACCCCGGCGCGGCCCCTGCCGCCCGCGGCCCTAGCGGAAGAAGTCCAGGATGCGGTTGCGCTCCTCGGGCTGCGGCGGCGCGCCGATCGGCACGCCGGTCAGCACCTCGACCGGCTGCGGTGCGGCCTCGGGCTCGAGGCCCAGGCTCGCGACGCCGCGGCCCGGCGCGTAGTCGTCGAAGTAGAGCTCGCCGTCCACGTGTACCAGGCCCGGCGGCTCGGGCAGCTGCGCCACCGGCACGCCGCGCAGCGCGGTCTGCATGTAGCCGGTCCAGATCGGCAGGCTCAGGCTGCCGCCGGTCTCGCCGCGCACGCCGAGCTGGCGCGGCGTGTCGTAGCCGATCCAGGTCACGCCGACCATGGTGGGCTGGAAGCCCGCGAACCAGGTGTCGAAGGAGTCGTTGGTGGTGCCGGTCTTGCCGAACAGGTCGTCGCGCTTGAGCGCCTGGTAGGCCTTGAAGCCGGTGCCATTGCGCACCACGCTCTGCAGCAGCGAGTCCATCAGGTAGGCGTTGCGCGCGGGGATCGCGCGGTTGCTTTCGTCGAGCGCCGGCGGCTCGGTTTCCATCAGAACCTTGTCCTTGGCATCGGTCACGCGCGTCACGAGGTAGGGATTGACGCGGTAGCCGCCGTTGGCGAACACCGAATAGCCGGCGGCCATCTGCAGCGGCGTGACCGAGCCCGCGCCGAGCGCCATCGGCAGGTTGGCCGGATGCTTGTCCTTGTCGAAGCCGAAGCGCGTGATCCAGTCCTGCGCGTAGTCGGTGCCGATCGACTGCAGCACGCGGATCGTCACCAGGTTCTTCGATTTCATCAGCGCGGTGCGCAGCGGCATCGGGCCTTCGAAACCGCCGTCGAAGTTCTTCGGTTCCCAGGGCTGGCCGCCGTTCGCGCCGGGCTCGAAGTACAGCGGCGCGTCGTTCACCACGGTGGCGGGCGTGAAGCCCTTCTCGAGCGCGGCTGAGTAGATGAAGGGCTTGAAGCTCGAACCGGGCTGGCGCCAGGCCTGCGTCACGTGGTTGAACTTGTTCTTGCTGTAGTCGAAGCCGCCGACCAGCGCCTTGATCGCGCCGGTGCGCGGGTCCATGCCGATGAAGGCGCCCTCGACCTCGGGCAACTGCGTGATCTCCCAGCTGTTCTTGGCCGTGCGCGCCACGCGGATCACCGCGCCGCGGCGGATCTTGATGTTGGGCTGCGCCTTGGCCGCCAGGCCCGACTGCGCGGGGCGCAGGCCTTCGCCCGTGATCTCGATCGCCTCGCCGTTCGCGCGCACCGCGCTGACCTGCTTGGGCGAGGCATCGAGCACCACGGCCGCGATCACGTCGCCGTTGTCGGGATGCTCGGCCAGCGCGTCGTCGACCGCCTCGTCGACCTCCTTCGGATCGTCGGGCAGGTCGACGAACTTCTCGGGGCCGCGGTAGGGCTGGCGGCGCTCGTAGTCCATGATGCCGCGGCGCAGCGAGCGGTAGGCCGCCGACTGGTCGGCCGCCACCAGCGAGGTGTAGACCTTCATGCCGCTGGTGTAGATGCTGTCGCCGTACTGCGAATGCATCATCTGGCGCACCGTCTCGGCCACGAACTCGGCATGCAGCCGGTTCGGGTCGGCGGCATCGCGCAGGTGCAGTTCCTCCTTCTTGGCCTCGGCCGCCTGCTCGGCGGTGATGAAGCCGGTCTCCTGCATGCGGTCGATCACGTAGAGCTGGCGCGCGCGGGCGCGGCGCGGATTGGCCACCGGGTTGTTGGTGCCCGGCGCCTTCGGCAGGCCCGCGAGCATCGCGGCCTCGGCGATCGTGATGCTGGCCAGCGGCTTGCCGAAGTAGGCATCCGATGCCGCGGCGAAACCGTAGGCACGGTTGCCGAGGTAGATCTGGTTCATGTAGATCTCGAGGATCTGGTCCTTGGTCAGCTGCTGCTCGAGCCGCAGCGACAGCAGGATCTCGTAGGCCTTGCGGCTCAGCGTGCGCTCGGAGCTCAGATAGACGTTGCGCGCCACCTGCATCGTGATGGTGGAGGCGCCCTGCTTGCGCCCGCCCTTGAGGCTGGCCACCGCCGCGCGCAGGAAGCCCTTGTAGTCGACGCCGCCGTGGTCGTAGAAGCGCGCGTCCTCGACCGCGAGCACCGCGTCCTTCATGACCTTGGGGATCGCCGCGAAGGGCGTGAGGTTGCGGCGCTCCTCGCCGAATTCGCCGAGCAGCTCGCCGTCGGACGAAAACACGCGCAGCGGCTGCTTGGGCCGGTAGTCGGCGAGTTCGGAGCTGTCGGGCAGGCGCGGCGAGATCAGGGCGATGGCGACGGCGCCCGCGACCGCGAGCACCAGCACGCCCGAGCCGGCGACGATGGCGCTCCAGACGGCGATGCGCTGCCAGCGCGGTGGTTCGGGGGCGTCGGGTGAGCGGGGCTTGAAGGGATTGAACATGAGGGAGGTCCTGCTATTGAGAGAGTCCGCGCAGGCGCGGGTTCCGGGCCAGCCGCGATGCGCTCGCGGCCAGCATGGCGGCGTCGATGGCGCCGCGGCTCTCGGCCTGCCGCGCGCAGTGCATCGCGTCGAAGTACTTGTCGTGGTCGTAGGCGACCAGCAGCAGGTCCACGCCGGCATTCAGCGCACGCACCGTGGCGTTGCACAGGCCCCGGTCGTAGGCTGCACCCATCGTGAGATCGTCGGTGACGAGCAGGCCGTCGTGCCCCCACGCGCCGCGAATCACGGACTGCACGATTTTGCGCGAGAACGATGCCGGATGGTCGGGGTCGAGTTCTGGAACGATCACATGGGCGAGCATGACAGCCGCTTGTGTCGAAGCCGACACCTCTTGAAACGGTTTCCAGTCATGTGTTGCAAGTCGGACCGCGGGCGTGCGCAAAAAACCGGTCACATGGTGCGTGTCCTCGGCCACGCCGGCCAGTCCCGGAAAGTGCTTGAGCGTGCCTTGCACGCCGGCCGCTTCGAGGCCCTGTTCGTAGGCCCGCGCCACCTCGGCGACGAGGGCCGGATCGGCCGAGATCGCTCGTTCGTCGATGCGGGTGTGCAGGTCCCAGCGGCCCGGCGCGCGGCCGGTGCGCAGGTCGACCACGGGACTGAAGTTGAGCGTGATGCCCAGCGCGGCGAGCGCCCTGCCCTGCTGCTCTCCGTAGGCACGGGCGCGCTGCGCGAGTTCGTTCTCGGGCACGTCGGTATCGATCAGGGTGGCCAGCGAGGGCTGGCGTTCGATCAGCGGCGAGAGTCGCGACACGGCACCGCCTTCCTGGTCGGTGGCGACGATCAGCGGCGGCAGGCCGGCCGCCGTGCGCAAGTCCTGCAGGCTCGAGATCTCCTCGCGCAGTTGCGTCGCGCTGCGGCCCCTGACGTTGCGGCCGGTCACGAAGATGCCGCCGATCGCGCCGTGGCGCGCGAGCTCGCGCAGCATCGGCATCTCGGCGTTCTCGTAGCCGACGATGAAGTGCGCGCCGAGCCTGCGTGCCTGCGCGTCCGATGCGGCGAGCACTTCCGCGCGGCGCTGGCGGCTCGAGAGCTCGTCGGCCCCGCTGCAGAGCATCACCGCGCACAGCAGCCCGAGCAGCATCGGGCGCAGCGAACGGCGCGCGAAGCGCCAGACGATCGCCACGCCGCCGCCCGCGAGCGCGAGCAGCAGCGGCACCTCCCAGGCGCGCAGGAAGCGCAGGTGCGGATCCTTCAGGTGCCAGGCCCAGAAGCAGAGAGCGACCAGTGCCAGCCATCCCAGGGCACCGAGCGCGACGCGCAGCGCTTTCATGCCGGATCGACGAGGGCCGCCGGTGCGGCTTCGGGCCGGCGCGACAGCGCATACCAGTCGACCTTGCGCGTCATCAGCATCAGCGCCGAGAGCATGCCGAAGATCAGCAGCGCGCCGAGCAGCAGCGCATTGCTTTCGGAGGCCAGCAGCCCGTAGAGCGCACCGTAGAGCACCGCGACGAAGGCCGCGAAGCCGGCGCCGCGCTTCCAGCTGCCGAGCACGGCGGCGAAGTAGATGCCCAGCAGCAGCACGCTCGCGCCGGCCGCGCCCGCATAGGCGAGCCAGAAGGCCAGCTTCTCGGACAGTGCCAGCAGCAGCAGGAAGAAGATCGCGATCGACAGGCCCACCAGGCCGTACTGCACCGGGTGCAGCCGCAGCTTGCGGAACAGCTCGAACATGAAGGCCGCCATCAGCACCAGGCCGATGAAGAGCGCGCCGTACTTACCCGCGCGGGTGCTCATCGAATAGACGTTGATCGGCTGCGCGAGCGAGACATCGAAGCTCTGCGGGTTGAAGGGCTGCGGGCCGGCGCGCACGTTGCCGTTGGCCGAGGCCGCCGTCGCGTCGGCACGGCCCGCCAGGTCGGCGCGCACCTGTTCGCGCGCCGAGCTCACGAGCGAGGACACGCGCCAGTGCGCATCGAAGCCCTGCGGCGTGACCTCGCGCTTGGCCGCGAGGAAGCGGCCGCCGAAGCTCGGATGGGCCCAGGGCGACTTCAGGTGCGCGCTGGTTTCTTCCGAGATCGGCACCATCGACAGGGTGTCTTGGCCGACCAGCGAGAGCTTCATCTCGAAGGGCAGCGCCGCGCGCGATTGCCAGGCGGCCAGGGCCGCGGCACCGAGCGGCGCGTGGATGCCGTTGGCGAACCAGGAGTCGTCGGGCAGGCCGGGCACGCGCTGGCGCAGCCGCAACTCGGCGCCGTTCACCGTCAGCGCGGGCGAGCCGTCGAGGCCGCGCAGGTCGCTCACGTTGAAGGCCACCAGCGGGGCCTTGAATTCGATCTTCGAATCGGGCTCGCTGTGCGCGACCGCCTCGGGGTCGAAGGCCGCGAAGCCGCCCGACAGGGTGGCGTCGAGCGTGTAGAACGGGATCTTGAAGATGCCGCGGTAGCGCTGCTGCGGCGTCATCGATCCCTCGATGTGCAGCTTGTCGGGGAACACCACGTGCGCCATCTCCTTGCTGCGCGCCTCCTGGCCGATCACCTTGCCCTGCGCGTCGCGCAGCGGCTCCATCCAGCGCTCGACGTAGGGCACCAGCAGCAGCGGGCCCACCACGGTCTGCGGGCCCGCATAGGTGGCGGCCAGTTCGGCGGCGGCCTCGCGCTGGCTGTCGCCGCGCTCGTTGTTGATGCGGTCGATCTCGGCCAGCGGAATGCACAGCAGCAGCACCAGCAGCAGCAGCCCACCCACCTTGGCCAGCATCGAATCCTTCAGCAGTTGAAGCATGTTTTCTCTCCTCGTTGACGACGGACCGGATGCTCGCCGTGCGATCCGAAGCCCGTGTGAAGCGTGGCGGCGCGGCGACTTCACGCGGACTTCACACAGCGCGGCGGACTTCAAGAAGCCTTCCCAATGCCTTCTCGCAGGCTGGCGACAGTGCGGGCCATCCGATACACAGAGAAGAGGACCCGACATGCACACCCCCTCCACCCATCGACCCGGCCGCTGGCTCTGGCTGGCGACGCTGAGCCTCGCGGTCGCGGGCTTCGTCGCGCTGAGCCTGAATCCCGTGCATGCGCAGGAAGCGACCGCGCCGCGCCTGAAGACCGAGAGCCCGTATTTCTTCGTGAAGAGCGACGACCCCTCGATCGACCGGCTGCCGCTCAAGGGCACCGAGGTCTCGGTGAAGATCTCGGGCGTGATCGCCGACGTGACGGTGACCCAGACCTACCGCAACGAGGGCCAGCGGCCCATCGAGGCCAAGTACGTGTTCCCGGGCTCGACCCAGGCGGCCGTGAGCGGCCTCAACGTGCGCCTGGCCGACCGCCTGATCACCGCGCAGATCCGCGAGAAGCAGCAGGCGAAGATCGAATACGACACCGCCAAGCGCGAGGGCAAGACCGCCGCGCTGCTCGAGCAGCACCTGCCGAACGTGTTCCAGATGAACGTCGCCAACATCCTGCCGGGCGACGACGTGAAGGTGGAGCTGCGCTACAGCGAGCTGCTGGTGCCGCAGTCGGGCAACTACGCGTTCGTGTTCCCCACCGTGGTGGGCCCGCGCTACAACAGCCCGCAGTCCTCGAACGCACAGGCGCCCTGGGTCGGCCAGCCCACGCTGCGCGCGGGGGTGGCGGCCGGCACCACCTTCCGGCTCAAGGCCAGCATCGACACGCCGATGGGCCTGAAGGAGATCCGCTCGATGACGCACGCCATCGCCGTGAAGAAGAGCGACGAGGACCGCCATGCCGAGATCGAACTGGCCGCCGACGGCCGCCCGGCCGACAACCGCGACTTCGTGCTCGACTACCGCCTCGCGGGCGAGAAGATCGAATCGGGCCTGATGCTCTACAAGGGCCAGGGCGAGAACGCCGAGAACTTCTTCCTCGCGATGGTCGAGCCGCCCAAGGCCGTGGCCGCCAGCGCCATCTCGCCGCGCGACTACATCTTCGTGGTCGACATCTCGGGCTCGATGCACGGCTTTCCGCTCGACACCGCGAAGACGGTGCTCGAACGCCTGATCGACGGCCTGCGCCCCAGCGACACCTTCAACGTGCTGCTGTTCTCGGGCAGCAACAAGATGCTGTCGCCGGCCTCGGTGCCCGCGACCCGCGCCAACATCGAACAGGCACTGGCCACCATCAAGAACTTCGAGGGCGGCGGCAGCACCGAGCTGATCCCGGCACTCAAGCGCGTGTATGCCGAGCCGAAGGACGAGAAGGTCTCGCGCACCGTGGTGGTGGTGACCGACGGCTACGTGACGGTCGAGCGCGAGGCCTTCGAGCTGGTGCGCAACAACCTGTCGAAGGCCAACGTGTTCGCCTTCGGCATCGGCTCCTCGGTCAACCGCAGCCTGATGGAAGGCATCGCGCGCGCCGGCATGGGCGAGCCCTTCATCATCACCGACCCGGCGCAGGCGCCCGAGCAGGCCGCGCGCTTCCGCCGCATGGTCGAGTCGCCGGTGCTGACCAGCGTGAAGGCCACCTTCGGCGGACTGGACGTGTACGACGTGGAACCGCAGGCGCTGCCCGACGTGCTGGGCGAACGGCCGGTGATCGTGTTCGGCAAGTGGCGCGGCGAAGCGCGCGGGCGCGTGATCGTCGAGGGCCAGGGCGCCGAAGGCCCGTACCGCCAGGAAGTGCGCATCGATGCGCGCACGCGCCAGGACACGGCCGCGCTGCGCACGCTGTGGGCGCGCCATCGCATCCAGAGCCTGAGCGACCAGGAAGCGCTCGAAGGCAGCGCGGCCTTCAAGGACCGCATCACCGAGCTCGGCCTCAAGTACGGCCTGCTGACCCAGTACACCAGCTTCATCGCGGTCGACAAGGTGGTGCGCAATGCCGCGCCGCAGGACAGCGCGAGCGTGAACCAGCCGCTGCCGATGCCGCAGGGCGTCAGCGATACCGCCGTGGACGGCGGCGCGCTCGGCGCCGAGGTGCCGAGCACGCCCGAGCCCGAGACGCTGGGCGCCATCGCGGTCGTGCTGTCGGTGCTGGCGATGCTGCGCCGCCGCGCGCGCCGCCACGATGCACGCCGTTTCACGGCCTGATACGGGAGCACGACCTCATGTCCCTGGCAACTCTTGCCCACCGCCATCCACGCATCGTGGATTGGGGCATCCGCATCGACCGATTCCCGGCCGCCGCCTGGCTGGCCCTGCAGTTCGCCGCGCTGGCGCCGACCTGGGGCTGGATGCTGCGGCGCATGGTCGACGGATCGGACGATCCGCTCGGGCTGCTGGCGCTGGTCGCGCTCGCGGCGCTGGCCTGGCAGTGCCGCGGCGAACTGCGCGCCGCGCCGCGGCTGGGCTGGCTCGCGCTGGCCGGTGCGGGCACGCTCGCGGCGACCGTGTTGCGCACCGGCCTCGGCAGCCTGCCCGCGCTGCCGCCGCTCGCGGCCGGCCTGTTGGCGGTGCTGTCGCTGGCGGCGGGCCTGATGGCCTTCCTGCCGCGCCGCGTGGCGGCCGTGCCGGTCGCGGGCCTCGCGGTGCTGGCGCTGCCGCTGCTCTCGTCGCTGCAGTTCTATGCCGGCTATCCGCTGCGCGTGGTGACGGCCGAGGCCAGCCGCTGGCTGCTGGCACCGGGCTTCGAGGTGACGCGCGAAGGCAGCACCCTGCTGATCGATGGCCGGATGGTGATCGTCGATGCGCCGTGTTCGGGCGTGCAGATGGTCTGGCTCGGCTACTTCACGGCCTGCGCCGTCGCGCTGTGGGCGCGGCGCGCCGACCGGGGCTTCCTGGCCCGGCTGCCGCTGGTCGGCCTCGCGGTGCTGGCCGGCAACATCGTGCGCAACAGCGTGCTGATCGCCTGCGAGGGCGCCGGCCATCCGCTGGCGCCGTGGGCGCACAACGCGCTGGGCCTGGTCGTGCTGGCGCTGGTGTGCGGTGCCATCGCGCGGCTGATGGCGCGCGAGCGAAGCGGCGCGGGCCTCGATTTCGTCATGCGGCCCGTTCCGGGCCTGATCACCACCCAGGGAGGCCGCCGTGTCGACACTGCCCATTGAGCGCCTGTTCGAACGCCTGTTCGCGAACCATTTCATCAACCGCATGGGCCACAAGACGCTGTTCGCCGTTGCGATGCTGCTGTGCATCCTGTGGTCGGGCGCCGCCGCGCTGCGCGCGCCAGCCGTGGCCGCGCCGGTGGCGAGCACGATCGAGTGGCCGCGCGAATGGGACGGCGCCGCGCTGCGTCCGCTCGCGCTCAGCGAGGTGGAGCAGCGCTTCGCCGACCGCTTTCCGGGCGCCATCGGCCGCATGACCGACGGCCGCCAGACCCTGGTGATGCGCGAGGTGCGGCAGCCCACGCGCATGCTGCATCCGGCCGCCGACTGCTATCGCGCGCTCGGCTACCGCATCGCGCAGGAGCGGCTGGAGCACCAGGTGCAGGCCGGCGAATCGCATTTGTGGCGCTGTTTTGTTGCGCAACGGCACGGCGGGCAAAAGTTACGCGTCTGCGAGCGCATCGTGGGCGCCGACGGCGCCGCTTTCACCGACACTTCAGCCTGGTACTGGGCGGCAGCCAGCGGCCGGTCGAACGGACCGTGGCAAGCCGTCACCGTGGCGAGACCGATGTGAACCCATTGCTGAAAAAGACCCTGCGATTTCTCCTCTTCGGCCTGCTGGCCCTGGTGATCACGGCCGGCGTGGCCATCTTCCTGATCGTCAAGCTCGCGCTGGCCCCCGCGCCCGGCGAATGGCGCACCACGGTGAAGGCCGGTCCGCTCGCCTTCGAGACCGGCGTGCCGACCGCGGTGCGCATCGCCACCTCGCCCTGGTTCGCGCCGTGGCTCGATGGCCGCTCGCTCGACACCGGCCACGGCACCGTGCGCTTCGCCTGGAAGGCGGCCGACGGCCTGCTCGAATTGCACTGCGCGCCGTGCAGCGTCGAACTGCCGGCGCTGGGCGCGCAACCGATCCGCGTGCAGCAACTGGTGGCCACGGTGCGCCGCGACGGCAACACGCTCAACGGCACGCTCGGCGCCACGCCGCAGGGATCGCCCGTGGGCGATCCCGCCGCCACGCTGCAGGGCAAGTGGGAAGGCCGCCTCGCGCCGAAGAACCTGCAACTCAGCGTCGACATCCAGGACGCGCCGATCGCGCGCTGGTACGCGGTGCTGGTGCCCGGCCTGCCCGAGCTGCAGCGCGCGCGCATCGGCGGCACGCTGGCGCTGCGCGGTCACGTCGTGCTGCCCGAAGCCACCTTCTCGGTGCTGCCCAGCGTCAGCCAGTTCACGGTCGAGGGCCTGGGCACCGAGGCCATGCTGGGCGCGCGCACCAGCTGCGGCCCGTCGGCCAGGCTGACCAACGACAGCTGGCTCGCGCGCGCGGTCATCGCCGCGGAGGATCAGCGCTTCTTCACCCACACCGGCTACGACCTGACCGAGATCCTGGCCTCGATCGACAACAACCAGAAGGAAGGCGCGCAGAAGCGCGGCGGCAGCACGCTCACGCAGCAGCTCGCGAAGCTGCTGGCGACCGGCAGCGAGCGCACGGCCGAGCGCAAGCTGCGCGAGCTGCTCTACGCGGTCGAGATGGAGCAGACACTGGGCAAGGCGCGCATCCTGCAGCTCTACCTCGACAACGCGCCCTGGGGCGGCAACCTCTGCGGCGCGGAAGCCGCGGCCAAGCGCTATTTCAAGCGCAGCGCGCGCAGTCTCGAACCGGCGCAGGCGGTCTGGCTCGCGGCCATGCTGCACAAGCCGCAGGCGGTGCTCGAGCAGTGGCGGCGCGACGGCGCCATCGATCCCGACCGCGTGAAGTGGGTGGCCGAGGGCGTGCGCGGCATCAGCCGCAACCAGCGCGAGTCGCTGCTCAAGAGCGTGGCCAGCGCGAAGTTCGCGCCGCCGGAGCCGAACCCATGAGCGCCGAGGTCGAAGCGATCGAGCGCGCCACGGTCGCGGCCGTGTCTCCCGATGCCGTCGGCGCCATCGAGGGCTGGCTGCTGCCCTTCGACTACGGCACGGTCTCGCGTGCCCGCTCGGCCGTGCCGCTGCGCCATGCGCCGGCGGCCCAGGGCACGCTCGAGCGGATCGAGCAAGGCTACGCCGCGCAGGGGCTCCCGCCGATGCTGCGGCTGGCCGATCTGGAATGCTTCGACGGCCTGCGCGCCGAACTCGAAGCCCGGCGCTATCGCGGCGCCAAGCCCACGCTGGTGCAGACCGCCACCTTGCGGCAGATGCAGGCCGTGGCACCGACCGGCGCGCTGCCGGCCGAGGTCGACACCGCGCCCGACGACGCCTGGGCGGCGCTGTTCCTCGGCGAGGGTTTCGATCCCGTCGACGGCGCCCACCGCGTGCGCGTGCTGGCGCGTGCCCAGGGCTCGCTCTATGCGAGCGTGCGCGAAGGCGGCCGCACCGTGGCCGCGGGCGCAATGGCCTTCGGCCATGGCTGGGCCAGCGTGCACGGCATGCGCACCGACGCCGCCCAGCGTGGCCGCGGCCTGGCCGGGCGCGTGCTCGCGGGGCTGGCGCAGGTGGCGCTCGAGCGGGGGTTCGAAAAAGTGTTCCTGCAGGTCGAGGCGCAGAACGATCCCGCGCTGGCGCTGTACCGGCGCGCCGGTTTCCAGACGCGCTGGCAGTACCGGTACTGGCAGCCGTCGGCCTGAAAACGGCGGACTCAGCCCCGCGGCTCGAGCTCCAGCCCGAAGCGCACCTCGTCCAGTGCCGCGTCGACCAGCGCCAGCGGATCGTCGAAGCCCGGCGCGAGCTTGAGGATGCCGCGCAGCCGGTGATCGATCAGCAGCACCGCGAGCCCGTGCACATAGCCCCAGGCCGAGGTCATCTGCATGGCTTCGGCATTGCTCAGCGAGGTGGGCGGGCTGTCGGGCAGCCGCGGCGCGCCGCCGATGATCGAGGCCATCACGCGCATCGCCTCGGCGGCCGCGGCGCCCAGCACGGGGTGCAGCATGTCGATCTTCTCGGTGCGGAACATCAGCCCGAACAGCGCCGGGTTCCCGTGCGCGAAATGCACGTAGGCGCGGCCGATCGCGTTGCGCCGCGCGCTGGCGTCGGCACCCTCGGGTGCCGAGGTGCGCATCGCATCGGCCAGGCGATGGAACCCCACGGCGGCGAGCGAGCTCAACAGGCCGGTGGTGTCGCCGAAGTGGTGCTTGGGCGCGGTGTGCGAGACGCCCGCTTCGCGCGCGATCGCGCGCAGGCCGAGCCCGGCGATGCCGTCGCGCTGCAGCACGGTCTCCGCCGCGGCCAGCAAGGCATCGGGCAAGGCGCCGTGGTGGTAGCGGCGGGCCGGCGCGGTGGACTCGGCCGGTGTGGCCGCTGTGGCCGGCGAAGATTCGGCGGTGGCCGGCTCCGTGGAACGGGAACGGCGCGGACGGGAGGCAACAGGCATCCAAAAATCTTACCACTGGAAAAATCTCTTGACTTCACCGGAGGGCTCGGCGATATTTCCACTGGAAAGATAAGCCCTCCCCGCTTTTCCACCCCTACACCGGCCCCGGCCGACGATCCGAAGGAACCCCGATGAACGATGCCGTCACCCGCAGCGCCCCGCCTTCCAACATGGGCCCGATCGACTTCGAGACCGACGTCGGTCCGCTGCCGCTGAAGGGCACGCTGCCCGCCGGCCTGCGCGGCACGCTGGTGCGCAACGGCCCGAACCCGGTGGCGCCCGACCCGCGCGCCCACTGGTTCGCCGGCGACGGCATGCTGCATGCCTTCCACATCGCCGACGGCGCGGTGCACTACCGCAACCGCTGGGTGCGCACCCAGCGCTGGCAGGCCACGGTCGAAGGGCAGGAACGGCGCCGCGTCGGCTTCCAGAGCACCGAGGGCGAGGCGCCGAAGCGCGAGGACGACGGCACCGGCAACACCAACGTGATCGGCCATGCCGGCCGCATGCTCGCGCTCGAGGAAGCGCACCTGCCGATCGCGATGACGCTGCCCGGGCTCGACACGCTCGGCGCCACCGACCTCGACGGCCGCCTGCACGGCAGCTTCACGGCCCATCCCAAGACCGATCCGCGCACCGGCGAGCTGCTGTTCTTCGGCTACGGCACGCCCGCGCCGCTGTCGGCGGGCATGAGCTTCGGCAGCATCGCGGCCGACGGCCGCGTCACGCGCTTCGAGACCTTCGAGGCGCCCTACGCCAGCATGGTCCACGACTTCATGGTGACCGAGGGCCACGTGATGTTCCCGATCATGCCGATCACCGCCAGCCTCGAGCGCGCGCAGCAGGGCCGCCCGCCCTATGCCTGGGAGCCCGAGTTCGGCACCCGCGTCGGCCTGATGCCGCGCGGCGGCAGCAGCGCCGACATCGTCTGGTGGCGCGGCCCGGCCTGCTACGTGTTCCACGTGATGAATGCCTGGGAGGCCGACGGCAGCCTGTACGCCGACGTGATGCAGTTCGACACGCCGCCGCTGTTCCCGCGGCCCGACGGCTCGCCGATCGGCGCGGGCGATCCGCCCGCGCGCCTGGTGCGCTGGCAGTTCGAGCTCGCCAACCCGGCGCGCGAATTCACGCGCACCGTGCTCGATCCGCGCCCCGGCGAATTCCCGCGCATCGATGACCGCTTCGCCGGCCTGCCCTACCGCCATGGCTGGTACGTGCTGCGCGACGACGAGGGTTCCACCGAGGCGCGGCGCAACTTCGCGGGCCTCGCGCATGTCGACCATGCCAACGGCGAGCGCGGCATCTACAAACTGCCGGCGCCCGACACGATGTCGGAGGCCGTGTTCGTGCCGCGCTCGGCGCAGGCCGAGGAAGGCGATGGCTGGCTGCTCGCCACCATCTGGCGCGGCGCCAGCAACACCAGCGAGCTCGCCGTCTTCGATGCGCGCGCCGTGGCCAACGGCCCGCTGTGCACAGCCGCGCTGCCGCACCGCGTGCCCGTGGGCTTCCATGGCAACTGGTTCGATGCCGAGGGCAGCGTGCCCGGCGCCGCCGCGCAGGCCGATGCGCAACCCACCGTTCGCTTCGGAGCGTCGTCATGAGCATGCTGCTGGCCTTCGCGCCCTTCATCGTCTTCGCGCTGTTCGACCGCCTGCTCGGCGTGGTGCCCGCGCTCTCGGCCGCGGCGGCGCTGTCGGCCGTGCTGCTGCTGCGCGACTGGCTGACGCCCAAGCGCACGGTCAAGGTGCTCGAGATCGGCACCGTGCTGCTGTTCGGCGGCCTGGCCGTGTTCGCGCTCGCCACGCACACCGAGTGGTCGCTGCTCGGCGTGCGGCTGCGCGTCGACGCGGGACTGCTGCTGGTGGTGCTGGCCTCGATGGCCATCGGCCAGCCCTTCACCCTGCAGTACGCGAAGGAGCAGACGCCGCCCGAGGTCTGGGTGCTGCCGGGCTTCAAGCTGGTCAACATGGTCATCACCGCCGCCTGGGCCGTGGCCTTCGCGCTGATGGTGCTGGCCGACGTGGCGATGGTCTACCTGCCTTCGCTGCCGCTGTGGGTGGGCATCGCGGTCACGGTCGCGGCCATCGTCGGCGCGATCCGCTTCACGCAGTGGTACCCCGAGCACATGCGCGCGCGCTTCGAGGCCGCGGCCGGGGGCTGAGCGCCCGCCCCCACGGGTGGCGCGGTCGGGCCATTGGTGCCACCATGGCCGGATGACCCACACGAACCACCATCATCTCCACCATCCCACCGAGCCCGTGGCCGCGCCGCGCGGCATCGACCACATCGTGGCCGGTGTGTCGGCCAGCGATGGCGACGGCGTGAAGCTCACGCGCGTGCTCGGGCAGCCGCTGCAGAAGCGGCTCGATCCCTACCTCATGCTCGATGCCTTCGGCAGCGACAACCCCGGCGACTACGTCGGCGGCTTTCCGAACCATCCGCACCGCGGCTTCGAGACGGTCACCTACATGATCGCCGGCCGCATGCGGCACCGCGACAGCGCGGGCCACGAGGGCCTGCTCGAGAACGGCGGCGTGCAATGGATGACCGCGGGCCGCGGCCTGGTGCACAGCGAATTGCCCGAGCAGCAGGAAGGCCTGATGGAAGGCTTCCAGCTCTGGCTCAACCTGCCGGCCGACGAGAAGCTGCGCGAGCCCTGGTACCGTGACATCCAGAGCGCCGAGATCCCCGAGTTCACCACCGCCGAGGGCGTGCACGTGCGCGTGATCGCGGGCGCGAGCCATGGCATCGAGGGCGCCGTGCGGCGCGAGCGCACCGAGCCGCTGTACCTCGACATCACGCTGCCGCCGGGTGCCGAGTTCGCGCAGCCGCTGCCGCCTTCGCACAACGCGCTGGTCTACGTGTTCCGCGAATCGCTGTGGATCGCGGGCAGCGAGGTGCCGACGCGGCGCATGGCCATCCTCGCGAACGAGGCCGGCAGCGACGGCGTGCTGCTGCGCGCGGGCTCGACCAACCACAGCCCGGCGCGCGCGCTGCTGATCGCGGGCCATCCGTTGAACGAACCCATCGTGCAGTACGGCCCGTTCGTGATGAACACGCCCGAGCAGATCAAGCAGGCGGTCGACGACTTCCGCCAGGGCCGCTTCGGCTGAGCCTGCGCCGACGCGGCGGTGCGGCCTGCGCCTACCGCGTGTCGGCATGGAGGTCGGCGCACGGGGCCGGGCGAGGCTTCTACGTTGCCTGCATGCCCCCCACGATCCGAAAAGGACAGGCGCCCGCCACGCTGCAGCGCGCCGAGTTCCATGAACGCTTCATGCAGGACTTCCAGGACCCGGCCTTCCAGGCCGAGTCCGACTCGCTGCGGCGCATCGAGCTGATCGCCTGGGAGGCCTACCACGAAGGCCGCAAGGCACCCGTCACGCGCAAGGCCGGGCCCGGCTATGCCGATCCCGACTACGAGCTCTCGGTCGACTGGCTCGAGGCCAAGGCGCGCATCGACGCGGCGCACGCCAAGTGGGCCGATCCGCAGAGCCACTCGCGCGTGCTGCTGGTCAACGGCTCGCCGCGCAACGACGGCACCTGTCCCGGCGAGATCTCCAAGACCTGGCGCCTGACGCAGCTCGCGCGCGAGGTGCTCGAGGGCAGCGGCGTGAAGACCGACGTGCTCGACCTCAGCCTGCTGACCTCGGACTACGGCCGCGAGATCCATCCGTGCAAGGGCTGCGTCTCGACCGCGATGCCGCTGTGCCACTGGCCCTGCAGCTGCTATCCCAACCATTCGCTGCGCCAGACCGGCGACTGGATGAACGAGATCTACGAGCGCTGGACCGCGGCGCATGGCGTGATCGTGCTCACGCCCGCCCACTGGTACCAGGCCACGAGCCCGCTCAAGCTGATGATCGACCGCCTGGTGTGCGCCGATGGCGGCAACCCCGATCCCACCAGCACGCACGGCAAGAAGGCCGAGGAGGCCAAGGCGCTCGAGCTCGAGGGCTGGGGCTATCCCAAGCATCTCGATGGCCGTGCCTATGGCGTGGTGGTGCATGGCGACGTGGCCGGCATCGAGAGCGTGCGGCGCAACCTCTGCGACTGGCTCGACTGGATGGGGTTGGTCGACGCAGGCAGCGCGGCGCAGCTCGATCGCTACATCGGCTACTACGAGCCCTATGCCACCAGCCACGACACGCTCGATGCCGACGCCGACCTGCAGGAAGAGGTGCGCAACGTCGCGCGCGCGATGGCGCAGGCGGTGCGGCAGCTGCGCACCGGCAAGCTCAAATCGCCTGACCGGGGCCTGAAGAGGCCGCGTCCCAAGTAGCTCGCGCGCAAAAATTCACGGCCGCCCGCGCCGCCATTCACCATTCTTTACGCAGGCTCACGCGGGGCTCACGGACGGCTTACAGAAGGCTTCCACACTTCGTCTCACCAGCTGCCCATCGGCGGCGGTTCTTCGAAAGGAAGCACTCTCATGATCTCTCTCCGCCAACGCATCCTCTGGGCCGGCCTGCTGGGCTCGGCCGCCCTCGCATCGTCGGGCGCTTTCGCCCAGACGCCGGCGCCCACGACCGCGGCACCCGCCGCTGCCGTGGCGCAGGCGGATGGCGCGGCCCCGCAGCGCAAGGCCCACGCGGACCACAAGCGCATGGATCCGGCTAAGCGTTTCGAACGCATGCAGGAACATCGCGCCAAGCGTCTCGCGGCCCTCAAGGACAAGCTGAAGCTCAATGCCTCGCAGGAAAGCGCCTGGTCCAGCTACACCGGCGCGACGCAGTTCTCCGGTCCGCGTCCCGATGGCCAGCGCATGACCCGCGCCGACTTCGCCAAGCTGACCACGCCGCAGCGCATCGAACGCATGCAGGCCCGCCAGGCCGAACGCAGCGCGATGTTCGCCAAGCGCGCCGACGCCACGAAGTCCTTCTATGCCGCGCTGACGCCCGAGCAGCAGAAGACCTTCGACGCCGAGACCCTGCACTTCGGCGGCCACCGCTTCCATCGCGGCGGCCACCACGGCGGCCCCGACGCCCAACCGGCCAAGGGTTGAGCCCCGGCCCTCGGCGCCGTCGCCGAGGATGGCTCATGACGAAGGCCCGCAACGCTTCACGCGTTGCGGGCCTTTGTTCTGGGCGATCCGATTACTTCGGCGTGCCGGTCTTCTCGGTCGGGTTGGTCGGCACCTCCGGACGCTCGCCCGGCTGGCCGAAATGCGGCTTCACCTTGCGCGCCTGCTGGCTCACCTGCCAGCGCGATTGCTCGCCGGTCGGTGCCGTCACCATGTTCGGCTGGCCGTTCATCACGGTGCTGGCCTCGCCCTTGGGCACCAGGTTGTTGGTGTTGTTGCGGTTGTGCGCACGGGCCTCGGCGCGCACGGTCTCGAGCGACACCGGCGCATTGCCGTCGGGCTGCTGCGTGGGATTGGCCACGCCGGTCGGCGATTGCGTGCTGGCCTGGCCGCCCAGCGCCGGATCGGGTGCCGCGGGCATCGAGGAGGTCTGCGCCATCGCAAAGCCGCCCGCGCCCATCAGGCCGGCCAGCAGGGTCGCTCGAAGAAGTCGTTGCTGTGCGTGTTTCATGATCGGTTTCCTTTGCGTCTCGATAGATGGTGTGAAGAAATCGCGGACGCCTTTCCCGACGTCCTGAATTCACCGTAGGAGCCGCTCCGTTCGGGCCTTGTGGGGGTGCGTCAGGGCTGCCTGTAGGAGCCGGCCGGCCGCGCGCGAAGGCGCCGCGAGCCTGTCGCGTCGGAGGGCTGGAGGCGCCACGAGAAGGTGGCGCGTTCCTACAGGCGGGCACGGATCGAGCACGTACAACCCGAAATCCGATGTCCTCCACACCGATCTTCACGAACGAATCCGTCGCCAACGCGGAAGCCGCCCACGCGGTGGGTGCGAATCCGCCCGGCCCCGTCACCGCGGCCGGACTCGCGGCCGCGCCCGTGTCGTTGAAGGTCATGACGGTGAACACCCACAAGGGCTTCACCGCGCTCAACCGCAAGTTCATCCTGCCCGAGCTGCGCGACGCGGTTCGTACCGTGGGCGCCGACGTGGTGTTCCTGCAGGAGGTGCTGGGCACCCATTCGCGCCATTCGCGCCGTGTGAGCAACTGGCCCGAGGCGCCGCACTACGAATTCCTGGCCGACACGATGTGGCCGCAGTTCGCCTACGGGCGCAACGCGGTCTATCCCAAGGGCCACCACGGCAATGCGCTGTTGTCGAAGTTTCCGATCGTGCACCACCGCAACCACGACGTGTCGGTGGCCGGGCCCGAGAAGCGCGGGCTGTTGCACTGCGTGCTGCGGCTGCCGGGCCGCACGGTCGACGTGCATGCGATCTGTGCCCACCTCGGCCTGGCCGAGGCGCACCGGCAGCAGCAGCTCGAGCTCTTGTGCCACATCGTGCGCGACGAGGTGCCGGCCGACGCGCCGCTGATCGTGGCCGGCGACTTCAACGACTGGCGCGGCCGCGCGCATGCGACCCTGGCCGAGGGCGCGTCGCTGCGCGAGGTGTTCGTGCATGCGCACGGCCACGCGGCCAAGACCTTCCCTTCGCGTTTCCCGGTGCTGCCGCTGGACCGCATCTACGTGCGCAATGCCGGCGTGCACGCGCCGGTGGTGCTGCCGCGCCGGCCCTGGTCGCACCTGTCCGACCACGCGCCGCTGGTGGCCGAGATCGATCTCTGAAAGCGCATCCATCCATGAGCAACGGCAACCACTGGGTCGCGGGCAACCGCATCGAACTGCTCGAGAACGGCGAGCAGTTCTTCCCGCGCGTGTTCGAGGCGATCCGCGCGGCACGACGCGAAGTGGTCATCGAGACCTTCATCCTGTTCGAGGACAAGGTGGGCCTCGACTTGCACGCCGCCATGTGCGAGGCCGCTCGGCGCGGCGTGAAGGTCGACCTGATGATCGACGGCTTCGGTTCGCCCGACCTCTCGCGCGAGTTCCTCGAGGAATTGAGCAGCGCCGGCGTGAAGGTGCGCGTGTTCGATCCGGGCCATCGCTTCCTGGGCCAGCGGCTCAACGTGTTCCGCCGCATGCACCGCAAGATCGTGGTGATCGACGGCGAGCGCGCCTTCGTCGGCGGCATCAACTATTCGGCCGACCACCTGATGGACTTCGGCCCGAAGGCCAAGCAGGACTACGCGGTCGAACTCGCCGGGCCGATCGTGGCGCAGATCCACCACTTCGCGCTGCGCGCGATCGCGGTCGGCGGCAAGGGGCCGGGCTGGTTCCGGCGCCGGCTCAGGCAGGCGCCGCCCGTGGGCGACACGGTGGCCGGCGAGGCCGAGGTGATGTTCGTCACGCGCGACAACCGGCATCACACCAACGACATCGAGCGCCACTACCGCGCCGCGATCCGCAGCGCGCGCGAGCGCATCGTGATCGCCAACGCCTACTTCTTCCCGGGCTACCGGCTCATCAAGGAACTGCGGCGCGCGGCGCGGCGCGGCGTCGACGTGCGGCTGATCCTGCAGGGCGAGCCCGACATGCCGATCGTGAAGACGGCCGCGAGCATGCTCTACCACCACCTGCTGCATGCGGGCGTGCGCATCTACGAATACTGCGAGCGGCCGCTGCATGGCAAGGTCGCGCTGATGGACGACCGCTGGAGCACCGTGGGCTCGAGCAACCTCGATCCGCTGAGCCTGTCGCTCAACCTCGAGGCCAACGTGGTGGTGCGCGACGCGGCCTTCAACACGCTGCTGCACGAGCGCCTCGACCACCTGATGCAACACAGCTGCAAGCAGATCGACACCGCCGACCTCGCGAGCGAATGGAGCGGCTGGCGGCTGGTGCGCAGCTTCTTCATCTTCCACTTGATGCGCTGGTATCCCTCGCTGCTGGGCTGGCTGCCGCGCCACGTGCCGCGGCTGAAGCCGGTGGAGGTCACCGACCTCGGCGACCGGCGACGCAAGAACCACGGCGACGGCGTCGAGGGCGCGCCCGCGTCGACGGAGGCCGCATGACGATGGCGGCTGGCGGCCGCCTGCATGCGTTGCCCGCCAGCGGCTGGCGCCGCGCCTGGCCCTGGGCCAGGCGAACGCTGGTGTGGGGCTTCTTCGGGCTCGTGGCCTGGCTGCTCGTGAGCCAGGCGCGTTCCATCGACTGGCACGAGGTCGGCGACGCGATCGCCGCGCTGCCGCCCCTCACGCTGCTCGGCGCGGGCCTGCTCGCGGCCTGCAGCTTCGCGCTCTACAGCACCTACGACCTGCTGGGGCGCCACCTCACGGGCCACCCCTTGCGTGCCGGCACGGTGATGGGCGTGACCTTCATCAGCTACGCCTTCAACCTCAACCTCGGTTCGCTGGTCGGCGGCGTGGCCTTCCGCTACCGGCTCTATTCGCGGCTGGGGTTGCGCAACGACACCATCACGCGCGTGCTGGGCTTCAGCATGCTCACCAACTGGATCGGCTACCTGGTGGTGGCCGGCGCCGCGTTCTTCTTCTGGCCGCTGGGCCTGCCGCCCGCGTGGAAGGTGGATGGCGAGGAGTTGCGGCTGTTGGGCGCGGCGCTGCTGGTGCTGGCCGCGATCTATCTGCTGGTGTGCGCCTTCGCGCATGGGAAGCGCTGGCATGTGCGCGGGCACGAGCTGCGCACGCCGACTCTGCGCATGGCGCTGCTGCAGTTCCTGCTGTCGTGCGCCAACTGGTCGCTGATCGGTGGCGTGATCTGGCTGCTGCTGCAGGGCCAGGTCGCCTATCCGCAGGTGCTGGCCGTGCTGCTGGTGGCCGCGGTGGCCGGCGTGATCACGCACGTGCCGGCGGGGCTCGGCGTGTTGGAAGCGGTGTTCGTCGCGCTCCTGGCGCACCAGGTGGCCGAGGCGCAGTTGCTGGCCGCGCTGCTCGCCTACCGCGGCCTCTACTACCTGCTGCCGCTGGTGGTCGCCACGCTGGCCTACTTCGCGACCGAGTTGCGCGCGCGGCGCGGGCGCCGGGCCCGCATCGCGCATCAGAAGTGATAGGTGTAGCGCACCCGCACGAAGTTCTCGCCGGGGTTGGGCTTCTTGATGCCGCCGTTGGAGAAGTGCTGCACGCGCAGCGACAGGTCGTGTTCCCCATGCTCGCCAAAGCTGCGGCCCACGCCGAGCACTTCGGTGAACTGGAACGCGGTGCTGAAGCTGCGGTCGGGCGTCCGGTAGACATGGTCCATCACGCTGCCGCCCACGCCGCCTTCGACGTACCAGGGCGAGCTGCCGTGCGCGAAGCGCCAGCGCCAGGTGTAGATGGCGCCGATCTGCACGTAGTCGCGCCGGCCGTCGTCGAGCGCGGGTGCGTGCCAATCGCTGAGGAAGACGTCCCAGTAGGTGGTGAGCGCGCCTTCCTGCACCGGCTGTCGCGGTGACCAGGGCAGCGTCATCCCGACGGTGAAGGCATTGGTGCTGCCCATCTGGCCGTGGGGGGCGCGTCCGCCTTCCACGTAGAAGCCGCGCTGGCTGTCCTCGAAGGCGTGGGCGCTGCTGCCCAGCAAGCCCAGCAGTCCGGCCAGCGCGGCGGCACGGAGCGGGGTGGAAGCGTTGAATCTCATGATCCGGATCGCCAAAGCGAATGATGAAAACTGAAGGTCATATTCACTTTGCGTTCAGTTTCGTGTCGTGCCGCTACGCGATTTCCACGTCGAGAAGTAGGACTTCATCACCAAAGCTGCAAAACGCCACGGAATGCGCTCAGGTTCTTGTTGCACTGCAGCATTCGCCATGCGGCAGGCCTATAGTGGGCCGATCTCCCTCGCAGGCATTACGCCGCTCCCCACGATGTCGTCCACTTCTTCCCTTCCTTCCTTCAGCGTTTCGTCATGGCCGCTGTGGCCGCTGCGCGAATGGACCGAGCTCGCGCTCAAGACGCAGGAGATGCTGCTGTCGTCGGGCACCGTGATCCGCCTGCGCACCGAGCGCATCGCGCAGGCGGGGCTCGCGCCGAGTGCCGACGACCTGGTCGAATTCCGGCGCATGGGCGACGAGAAGCTCGAGGCCGCGCATGCCTCGGGTTTCGCGATGGCGCGGCAATGGCACAGCAGCCAGATCGGCCTCGCGAGCCGCATCTGCCAGCAGTGCCTGCATGGCGCCGCGGCCTTTCTCTCGCTCGCCGGCAGCGTCACGCCGGCACAGGCGGCCGAGCATGGCGATGCGCTGATCCGCGCGGCTTCGCGCGCCGCGAACGCGGCCCAGCGCTGGCCGAACAGCACGGCGCGCATCGCGAGCGAGGGATTGAAGCCGATCCACGCGGTGGCCACCGCCAACGCACGGCGGCTCGGCGCGCAGCAGGCCGCAAGCTGAGCCTCGCTCAGCCGCGCGCCGGCATCAGCGTCAGCAGCGTGATCTCGGACGGGGCGCCGAAGCGCTTGGGGGGGCCCCAGTAGCCGGTGCCGCGGCTCACGTAGATCCACATGTCCTGCAGCCGGTGCAGGCCCGCGGTGAAGGGCTGCTGCATCGGCACGAACAGGTTCCACGGGAAGAACTGGCCGCCGTGCGTGTGGCCCGAGAGCTGCAGCTGGAAGCCGGCCGCGGCCGCCTTCGGTGCGCTGCGCGGCTGGTGCGCGAGCAGCACGCGCGTGTGCACCAGCGGCGGTGCGTCGTCGAGCGCGCGCTGCGGATCGCTCTCGTGCGAGGCATCGAAGTGGCCGGCCGTGTAGTCGGTCACGCCGGCCAGCACCAGCTGGCTCTCGAAGGTTTCCTCGTCGTTCTGCGCGCCGCGCACGTTGCGCGTCTGCAGCACCACGTGCTCGTTGAGCAGCACCTGCAGGCCGAGGCGGCGCAGTTCGTCGATCCAGGCATGGGCGCCCGCGTAGTACTCGTGATTGCCGGTCACCACGAAGGTGCCGTGGCGCGCGCGCAGCCCGGCCAATGGCGCGATGTGCTCGCGCAGCTCGGGCACGGTGCCGTCGACCAGGTCGCCGGTGATCGCGATCGCGTCGGCGCCGAGCCGGTTCACCGCGTCGACGATGCGCTGGATGTAGCTGTTGCGGATGGTCGGGCCGACGTGGATGTCGCTGAGCTGCACGATCGTGAAGCCCTTGAGCGCGGCCGGCAGGCCGCGGATCGGCACATCGACGTGCTTCACGTCCGCGGTGCGGCGCGCATTGACGAAGCCGATCAGCGAGACCAGGGTGGCCAGCGCGAACACGGCCAGCGCGCTCCAGGGCCGCAGCGTGTCCCACGGCACCGCGAGGCCGGCCACGCGCTGCGCGACCCAGGTCAGCAGCAGGCCGGCGTCGCGCACCAGCGTCAGCACGAACAGCGACGAGAACCAGCCCATGCTCAGCAGGCCGGTCCATTGCAATACGGAGTGCAGCGGCTTCTTGCGCGGCGCATGCCGCGACAGGAAGGGCAGCGGAATGGTCAGCGCCGACACCACCAGCGCCAGCAGGCCGATCGGCCAGGCCGGCGTGAGCCCCGCGGCCGCGGGCAGCAGACGCAGGGCGATGTAGGCATGCAGGAGCGCGGTCAACACGCTCAGGGGACGGATCGGCATCGGGGCAATGGGTTCGGGCACTGCCCGGGACACGTCATCTGCAAGGCGCATGCCGTGCATTCAAGTCGCCGCCACGCTATTTTTTCAGTAGCGCAGCATGCCGGGATGACGGGTGCCGGGGTGCGGACGGCGACGTGAGCGCCTGCACCCGGCATCCGTGCCGCCGTGCCTTCGTGCGCTTACTGCACCGCGCGCGTGCCGGCGGCGGCCATGTCGGTGCCCGCCGGCCAGAGGAAGGTGGCCTTGGTGGGCGTGCCGAACACCACCTGCAGCGGCTGCTTGAGCGTCTGGCCGCGCAGCGTGGCCTCGACCTGGTAGCTGCCGGGCTCGAGGCGCGCCACCATGAACGGTCCGCCCGCCACCACGTTGTCGAGCAGCGCCACGCCGCGGCCATCGCGCACCGTCACGTGCACGTCGGCCGCGAAGTCCGCGCCCTGGTGGTCCTTGATCGCGAATTCGAAGCTCGCCGGCCAGCGCGGCAGGACCGTTTCCATCAGCTTCGCCTCGTCGCTGCCGATGCCGCCGCTCATGTATTCGATGCCGTGCGACATGCGGATCGGCGGGTTGAACGCGGCTTGCGCGGAGGTGGCGAGCGCGCCGAACGCGAGGGCGCCGCACAGCAGGGCGGCGGCCAGCGGCCGCGCGCGCGGTGAAATCCGGGGGGTCATGATCAGTCCTTTCTTTCCATGCTCTCGTGGCGGAAAACCACGGCGCCACTGTGCGGCGCACGGCTTAGACAGGACTTAACGAAACGGCGCGGCGGGTGGCCGCCGGCCGTGGAGGCGGCTCGGCGCCTCAGCGCGCGGCGCTGGTCTGCGCCATCGCCTGCGTTTCGGGCTGCGGCGGCAGCACCGAGGCCATGTCGAAGTTCGACGGCCACATGAAGGTCGCCTTCGACGGGATGCCCGCGAACACCACCAGCGGCTGCGTCAGCGTGAGGCCGCCGAGCGTGACGTTGACGTCGTAGGCGCCCGGGTCGAGCCGCGCGAGCATGTACGGGCCCTGCGACAGCGCTTCCATGATCGCTCGGCCGGTGTAGCGCTCGCGCACCTCGACCTTGGCGCGGGCCGGGAAGCTCGCGCGCTGCGCGGGGCTGCCGTTGATGCCCAGTTCGATCGTGGCGGCCCAGCGCGGCGCGACCATCTGCATGAATGCAGCTTCGTCCTTGTTGGTGCCGCCGCACATGTATTCGACGCCCTGGGCGGTCTGGATGGGCGGATTCGGGGCAGCGTGGGCCGGAAGGGTCGCGCCGAGGATGGCGGCCGTGCCGCACGTTGCAAGGACGGCCAGGGACCGGCGGAAACGCATGGATTTCATTGCTTCGATGTCCTCGATCAGGGTGACGCGGAATTCGTCGAGGATTTTGCTTAGCAAGACTCGGGCTAGATATAGCGTTTACGAGGAACGATCCTCGCCGAGGCTTTGAACGCTATTGTTTTAATAGCTGGTGACGGGCTTGTGACAAGCGTTTACAGCCTGTGTGGCGATCTACCCTCAGACAAACCCTTGGGTCCCGCCGCGAGCGGCCTGCGTTGCGTGCGCGCACTCCGCCGCGAGGCGGCATGGGAATGGTGCGAAGGGGCCGGGCGCGGCGATCGGGCGCCCCATGAAAAACGCCGCCGGGTGCGAACCACGGCGGCGTGACGGTGAGGGCGGAAATCGACTCAGACGTCGATGTTCGCCGCCCGCAGCGCGTTCTGCTCGATGAACTCGCGGCGCGGCTCCACCTCGTCGCCCATCAGCATCGTGAACACGCGGTCGGCTTCGATCGCGTCGTCGATCTGCACGCGCAGCAGGCGCCGCACGGTCGGGTCCATGGTGGTCTCCCACAGCTGCTCGGGGTTCATCTCGCCCAGGCCCTTGTAGCGCTGGCGCGCGGTGGCGCGCTCGGCCTCGCCGATCAGCCACAGCATGGCCTGGCGGAAATCGAACACCTTCTCTTCCTTGGCGCGCTCGCCCTCGCCGCGGCGCACCACGGCGCCCTCGGGGCTCAGCAGGTTGCGGAAGGTGTCGGCGGCGCCGGACAGCGCGGCGTAGTCGGCGCCGTGCACGAAGTCCTGCGTGATCACGCTGCTCTTGATGTTGCCGTGGTGGCGGCGGCTGATGCGCAGCAGCGGCTTGTCGGTGCGGGCGTCGAACTCGTTGCTGACCTCGGCCGGCACGCCGGTGGTGTTGAGCTCGCGCAGCTTGGCCTGCAGTGCCACGGCCGAGGCCTCGGCCGCGGGCGTGGTGTCGAGGTCGAGCGCCACGCCGTCGGCGATGGCGCGCAGGGCCTCGGCGTCCATGAAGTTGCGCAGCCGGTGGATCACGGCCTCGGCCACCTGGTGCTTGCGCGCCAGCTCTGCCAGCGTGTCGCCGCTGAGCGTGTGGGAGGTGGCGCCGCCGGTCTCGATGCTGGCGTCCTTCAGCGCGACCTTGAGCAGGAAGGCGTCGAGCGCATTGCCGTCCTTCAGGTACTGCTCTTCCTTGCCGACCTTGACCTTGTACAGCGGCGGCTGCGCGATGTAGATGTGGCCGCGCTCGACCAGCTCGGGCATCTGGCGGTAGAAGAAGGTCAGCAGCAGCGTGCGGATGTGGGCGCCGTCCACGTCGGCGTCGGTCATGATGATGATGCGGTGGTAGCGCAGCTTGGCGACGTTGAAGTCGTCGGCGCCGCCGCCCGCGGTGGTCGCGCCGGCACGGCCGATGCCGGTGCCCAGGGCGGTGATCATCGTGAGGATTTCGTTGCTGGTCAGCAGCTTCTCGTAGCGCGCCTTCTCGACGTTCAGGATCTTGCCGCGCAGCGGCAGGATGGCCTGGAACTTCCGGTCGCGGCCCTGCTTGGCGGAACCGCCGGCGGAGTCGCCCTCCACCAGGTAGACCTCGCACAGCGCCGGGTCCTTCTCCTGGCAGTCGGCCAGCTTGCCCGGCAGGCCCATGCCGTCGAGCACGCCCTTGCGGCGCGTCATCTCGCGCGCCTTGCGCGCGGCTTCGCGGGCACGGGCAGCCTCGACGATCTTGCCGCAGATGATCTTGGCGTCGTTCGGGCGTTCCTGCAGGTAGTCGGTCAGCAGGCGGCCGACGATGTCCTCCACCGGCGCGCGCACTTCGCTGGACACCAGCTTGTCCTTGGTCTGGCTCGAGAACTTGGGCTCGGGCACCTTCACGCTCAGCACGCAGCACAGGCCTTCGCGCATGTCGTCACCGGTGACCTCGACCTTGGCCTTCTTTGCGAACTCGTTCTCTTCGATGTACTTGTTGATGACGCGGGTCATCGCGGCGCGCAGGCCCGTGAGGTGGGTGCCGCCGTCGCGCTGCGGGATGTTGTTGGTGAAGCAGAGCACCTGCTCGTTGTAGCCGCTGTTCCACTGCATCGCGACCTCGACGCCGATGTGCGTGCCGGGGATGCCGCCGTAGGTGTCGGCCGGCTTCTCGCCCTCGGCGTAGAACGAGTTCGGGTGCAGGACGGTCTTGCCCTTGTTGATGAACTCGACGAAGCCGCGCACGCCGCCGGCGCCCGAGAAGTCGTCTTCCTTGCCGCTGCGCTCGTCCTTCAGGCGGATGCGCACGCCGTTGTTCAGGAAGCTCAGCTCGCGCAGGCGCTTGGAGAGGATCTCGTAGTGGAAATCGTTGTTCTCCTTGAAGATTTCCGTGTCGGGCAGGAAATGGACCTCGGTGCCGCGCTTGTCGGTGTCGCCGATGATCTTCATCGGCGAGACCTCGAAGCCGTTCACGGTTTCGAGCAGGCGGTTCTGCACGAAGCCGCGGCTGAACTCGAGCTCGTGGATCTTGCCTTCGCGCCGTACCACCAGGCGCAGCATCACGCTCAGCGCGTTCACGCAACTCACGCCCACGCCGTGCAGGCCGCCCGAGACCTTGTAGCTGTTCTGGTTGAACTTGCCGCCCGCGTGCAGCTCGGTCAGCGCGATCTCGGCGGCCGAGCGCTTGGGCTCGTGCTTGTCGTCCATCTTCACGCCGGTCGGGATGCCGCGGCCGTTGTCGGTCACCGAGATCGAGTTGTCGGAATGGATGGTGACGACGATGTCGTCGCAGTGGCCGGCGAGCGCTTCGTCGATGGAGTTGTCGACGACTTCGAACACCAGGTGGTGCAGGCCGGTGCCGTCGGAGGTGTCGCCGATGTACATGCCGGGGCGCTTGCGAACGGCCTCGAGGCCTTCGAGGATCGTGATCGAGCCTTCGCCATAGGAGGTGTCGGGCGTGACTTCGATCGGCACCGCGTTGTCGATCTCGGGTGTGTAGACCGGTTCGGTGTGCGGCACTTCCGGCTTGTTCTCTTCTGCGCTCATTCGGATATTCCTCTATCTCTCACGGATTCACGGGGTCCACGGACTCGCGGGCACCCGGTTTTTCAGGCCTCTTGAAAGCGCAAACCCGCGGGGGCGAACCGCGGGTTGTGTGCGCCAGGGCGCTGCGACGATGCGGGGTGACTAGATCCGCATCGGCATCACGACGTACTTGAAGGACGCGTTGTCGGGGATGGTCAACAGCGCGGAGCTGTTGGAATCGGCCAGGTCCAGCTTCACCATGTCCTGGCCCATGTTGGCCAGCGCGTCGATCAGGTAGGTGACGTTGAAGCCGATCTCGATGGCGTCGCCGCCGTAGTCGATGTCGAGCTCGTCCTGCGCTTCTTCCTGTTCGGCGTTGTTCGAGGCGATGCGCAAGGTGCCCGGCTCGATGTTCAGGCGCACGCCCTTGAACTTCTCGCTGGTCAGGATCGCGGTGCGCTGCAGGCTGGCCAAGAGCGGCGCGCGGCCCAGCGTGACCGAGTTCTTGTGGTTCTTCGGGATCACGCGGTTGTAGTCGGGGAACTTGCCCTCGACCAGCTTGGTGACGAACTCCATGCCGCCGAAGCTGAACTTGGCCTGGTTGTTGGCGAACTGCATCTCGATCGCGCCTTCGGCGTCGGACAGCAGGCGCTGCATCTCGAGCACGGTCTTGCGCGGCAGGATCACTTCCTGGCGCGGCACTTCCACGTCGAGCGTGGCCGAGGAGAACGCCAGGCGGTGGCCGTCGGTGGCAACCAGGCTCAGCTGCTTGCCTTCGGCGACGAACAGGATGCCGTTGAGGTAGTAGCGGATGTCGTGCACGGCCATCGCGAACGAGACCTGCGAGAGCAGGTCCTTCAGCGTCTTCTGCGGCACGCTGAACACCGGGCCGAAGTTGGCGGCTTCCTGCACCAGCGGGAAGTCTTCCGCGGGCAGCGACTGCAGTGTGAAGCGGCTCTTGCCGCCCTTGAGCACCAGCTTGCTCGCGCTCGACTCGAGGCTCACGGTCTGGTCGGACGGCATGGTGCGCAGGATGTCGATCAGCTTGCGCGCGCCGATGGTGGTGGTGAAGTTGCCTTCGTCGCCGCCGAGCTCGGCGGTGGTGCGGATCTGGATCTCGAGGTCGCTGGTGGTCAGCTGGATCTGGCCACCGGTCTTGCGGATCAGCACGTTGGCGAGGATCGGCAGGGTATGTCGCCGTTCCACGATGCCCGCCACCGACTGCAGCGCGGCGAGGACTTTGTCTTGTGTTGCCTTCAGGACGATCATGTCTTCTACCTCTTCTCTTATCTCTTTGAATCAGCTTGGTCGATCAGGGCCCCACCGCCCCGCACAGACCGCCATTCTCCGCTGTCGCGGCGTCCGGCCTGGTTGACTTTGGTTTTCAGTTTCAACCCTTGAGCGTCTGCTCGAGCACGTGAAGCTGCTGGTTGAGCTCGGTGAGCTGCTGGCGCTCGCCCGAAATCTTGCGCACCGCGTGCAGCACGGTCGTGTGGTCGCGTCCGCCGAACAGCTCCCCGATCTCGGGCAGGCTCTTCTGCGTCAGCTCCTTGGCCAGGTACATCGCGATCTGCCGCGGCCGCGCGATCGAGGCCGGGCGCTTCTTGCTGTACATGTCGGCGACCTTGATCTTGTAGTAGTCGGCCACCGTCTTCTGGATGTTTTCCACCGAGATCTGCCGGTTCTGGATCGACAGCAGGTCGCGCAGCGCCTCGCGCGCCAGGGCGATCGAGATCTCCTTCTGGTTGAAGCGCGAATAGGCCAGGATCTTGCGCAGCGCGCCCTCGAGCTCGCGCACGTTGGAGCGCACGTTCTTGGCCACGAAGAAGGCGACTTCCTCGGGCATCTCGGCGCCCTCGACGCGGGCCTTGTTGATCAGGATCGCCACGCGCATCTCGAGCTCGGGCGGCTCGATCGCCACCGTGAGGCCCGAATCGAAGCGTGAGACCAGCCGCTCGTGGATGTCCGCGAGACCCTTGGGATAGGTGTCGCTGGTCATCACGATGTGCGACTTCTTGGCCAGCAGGGCTTCGAAGGCGTTGAAGAATTCTTCCTGCGTGCGGTCCTTGTTGGCGAAGAACTGCACGTCGTCGATCAGCAGCAGATCGAGCGAGTGGTAACGCTCCTTGAACTCGTCGAAGGTCTTGCGCTGATAGGCCTTGACCACATCCGAGACGAACTGCTCGGCGTGGATGTAGAGAACTTTGGAATCGACCCGGTCGGCCAGCAGCCGGTTGCCCACCGCGTGCATCAGGTGGGTCTTGCCCAGCCCCACGCCGCCGTAGATGAAAAGCGGGTTGTACAGATGGCCCGGCATGCCGGCCACGTGCATCGCCGCGGCGCGCGCCATGCGGTTGGCCGTGCCCTCGACCAGGGTGTCGAAGGTGAGGCCCGAATTGAGGCGGTTCTTGAAGCCGGCGGCCGGCGGTTCCTCGCCCGGGCCGGCCACGTCGCGCGGCACGTCGGTTTCGGTCATGACCGCCACGGGTGCAGCACGCACGGGGATTTCCCGAGGAGCAAGCGCTAACTCGACAACCACGGGCTGGCCATAGATTTTCTCGGCCATGCCGGCGATCTTGCCGGCGTACTGGGCCCGGATCCAGTCGAGCTTGAAGCGGTTGGCGACGAACACCGTCATGCGCGAGAGGTCGTCGGCGACCTCGGCGGTGAGGGGCTTGATCCAGGTGTTGAACTGTTGCTCGGACAGCTCCTGCGCGAGCTGATCGACGCAGGCCTGCCAGAGGCTTTCGCCGACGCCGTCAGTCGACATGGGTGCTCGGATTTTGGATGGTTCCCTCTGCCATTTTTTGCTTGTTTGTATTGTGGATATTCTCTGCTGGAAGGCGCCGCGCATTCTAACTTGTCAAAACCTTATCCACATACCCCGGGCGGCCGGCGAAAGGCCCGCAAAGTCGCTCGAAGATTGTTGTGCGGCCGAATGTTTGCGATAATTTCGGGTTTCCCTGAAAACCTCTTTGCGTCTTTCGGGGTCCGACCGAAATCACCGGCCCAGCCAACAACGAAGCCGGAACCAACCGCACCCAGCGCCTTTCGCGCATTCCTCGCCCGTCGAGCCCATGGATTCCCCATGGCCCGGTGACCGCGCGGAAATGCCGAAGAAACAGGGGAATCAGGAAATCTCATCATGAAACGCACCTACCAAGCATCCAAAGTCCGCCGCGCCCGTACCCACGGCTTCCTGGTCCGCATGAAGACCCGTGGCGGCCGTGCCGTCATCAACGCACGCCGCGCCAAGGGCCGCAAGCGCCTGGCCGTCTGACGCCCGACCCACGGCAGTTGCCAGCAGCAGGAACGCCGGGGCCAGCTTCGACGGCTCGCGCCAGCGGCGTGTCCAGTCCGGCTCCCATGCAGCGGCTCAAGACCCGCGCGCAATTCCAGGCCGTTCTCGCAGGTGCCACCGTGGCCCGCACTGCCCATTTCGCATTGCATCGCTGCGCGCTCGATTCCGAATCGAGCGCGCAGCTTTTTGCGTCCGACGACGTCTGGCTGGGTGCCATGGTGCCCAAGCGCTGGGCGCGCCGCGCGGTCACGCGCAATGCGATCAAGCGCCAGATCTACAGCGTGAGCGCCCTGCCCCACGCGGGATTGCCGCGCGCGGCGCACGTGGTTCGCCTGAAAGCCGCCTTCGACCGCAAGGAATTCGTGAGTGCCTCGTCCGAGCGGCTCAAGCGAGCCGTGCGGGCCGAACTCGAACTGTTGCTGGAGCGCGCCGCGCGCCCGGCACCGGCGCGCGCGCCTGCCGCGCCACCCGCACGGTCTTCTCCATGAAACGCCTGCTGATCGGCCTCGTCAAAGGCTATCGCCTGCTGCTGAGCCCCTGGCTCGGGCAGTCGTGCCGTTTCGAGCCGACCTGTTCGGTCTATTCGATCGAGGCGCTCGAGGTGCACGGCGCACTCAAGGGCAGCTACCTCACGCTGCACCGCATCGCGCGCTGCCAGCCCTGGTGCCAGGGCGGGCACGATCCGGTCCCACCGAAATCACAGCGTCGCACGAACCGGTCAGGCTCGCTGTTTTCGTCTCTTCTCTCCTCCGACAAGAAGTCTTCGTCATGAACGATATCCGCCGCACGATCCTGTGGGTGATTTTTGGGTTCTCGCTGGTGCTGCTGTGGGACCAATGGCAGGTCTTCAACGGCAACAAGCCGACCTTCCTGCCCTCGACCAAGCCCGCCGTCACGGCGCCCGCGCCCACCACCGGCGCCGCCGGCAGCAGCGTGCCGAGCGCCAGTGCCGCACCGGGCGCCAGCGCCGGTGCCGTGCCCACGCAGGCCGCGGCCGCCGCGCCGAAGGAACAGGTCACGGTCACCACCGACCTGTTCAAGGCGACCATCGACAGCGAAGGCGGCACGGTCAACTACCTCGAGCTGCTCAAGTACGACGAGAACGATCGCACCAAGCACGTGGTGCTGTTCGAGAACGGCTCGCCCGCCACGCGCTACCTCGCGCAGACCGGCCTGCTGAACCAGGTCGACACCGGCGAGCGCTTCCCGAACCACCTGACGCCGATGGCGCCCAAGGCTGGTCCGCGCGAAATGGCCGCCGGCCAGAACACCCTCGAGGTCGGCTTCGAGAGCGCCCCCGTCGGCGGCCTCAAGTACGTCAAGACCTATGTGTTCCACCGCGGCGACTACGCCATCGGCGTGCGCCATGAGGTCGTGAACGTGAGCGACCAGCCGCGCGACGCGCAGCTCTACATGCAGCTGCTGCGCCACGGTACCGTGGCCGCCAGCACCATGTTCGGCACCAACACCTTCACCGGTCCGGCCGCCTACACGAACGAGAAGAAGTTCCACAAGCTCGACTTCAAGGACATCACCAAGGGCAAGGTCGAGCCCCCGCCGGCCGCCAACGACGGCTGGATCGCGATGGTCCAGCATTACTTCGTGTCGGCCTGGCTGCTGCGCGGCGACCCGGCCAGCGAAGGCCTGAAGCGCGAATTCCGCGTGAAGGACCTGGGCGACAACCTCTACACCATCGCCATGGTGGCCACGCTGCCGAAGATCGCCCCGGGCGCGACCCAGGTGGTCAACAGCACGCTGTTCGCCGGCCCCGAGGAAGAGAAGAAGCTCGAAGCCATCGCGCCGGGACTCGACCTGGTCAAGGACTACGGCATCTTCGCGATCATCTCGAAGCCGCTGTACTGGCTGCTCAACCAGCTGCACGGCCTGATCGGCAACTGGGGCTGGTCGATCGTGGCGCTGGTGGTGCTGCTGAAGGCCGCCTTCTACTGGCTCAACGCCAAGGCCTACGCGAGCATGGCCAAGATGAAGGCCATCAACCCGAAGATCATGGAAATGCGCGAGCGGCTGAAGGACAAGCCGCAGGAAATGCAGCAGGAGATGATGCGGATCTACAAGACCGAGAAGGTCAATCCGATGGGCGGCTGCTTCCCGATCGTGATCCAGATCCCGGTGTTCATCGCGCTGTACTGGGTGCTGCTGTCGTCGGTCGAGATGCGCCACGCGCCCTGGATCGGCTGGATCACCGACCTGTCGGCACCCGACCCCTGGTACATCCTGCCGATCGTGATGACGGCCACCTCGCTGCTGCAGACCTGGCTGAACCCGACGCCGCCCGATCCGATGCAGGCCAAGCTGATGTGGATCATGCCGCTGGCCTTCAGCGTGATGTTCATTTTCTTCCCGGCCGGCCTGGTGCTGTACTGGATCACGAACAACATCCTGTCGATCGCCCAGCAGTGGGTGATCAACAAGCGGCTCGGCGTGCTCGGCAAGTAGGCCGGCGCAGCGTCACCGTTTTCCCCGAGGGGCCGCGCGAGCGGCCCTTTGTCGTTTTTGCTGAAAGAATCCGCCCATGCTCGCCCGCGCCTCCGATCCCATCGTCGCCATCGCCACCGCTTCCGGCCGCGGCGCGGTCGGCATCGTGCGGGTGTCGGGCGCGCGGCTCGCGCCGCTGATCGAGGCGCTGTGCGCGCGGCCGCTCAAGCCGCGCGAGGCCACCTACCTGCCCTTTCGCGATGCCGCGGGCGAGGCGGTCGACCACGGGCTGGCGATCCATTTCCCCGCGCCCCATTCGTTCACGGGCGAGGACGTGCTCGAGCTCCAGGCCCATGGCGGCGCGGTCGTGCTGCAGCTGCTGCTGGCGCGCTGCCTCGAGGCCGCGGCCGAGCCCGATGCCGTCACCGGCCGCCCGCGGCTGCCGGGCCTGCGCGTGGCCGAGCCCGGCGAGTTCAGCCAGCGTGCCTTCCTCAACGGCAAGATCGACCTGGCCCAGGCCGAGGCCATCGCCGACCTGATCGACGCCAGCACCGAGGCCGCGGCGCGCAGCGCCGGGCGCTCGCTGTCGGGCGCCTTCTCGCGCGAGATCCACACGCTGCGCGATGCGCTGATCCACCTGCGCATGCTGGTCGAGGCCACGCTCGACTTTCCCGAGGAGGAGATCGACTTCCTGCAGAAGGCCGATGCCGCGGGCCAGCTGGCGCGGCTGCAGGCGCAACTTGCGGCCGTGCAGCAGCGCGCGCGCCAGGGCGCCCTGCTGCGCGAGGGCATCAAGGTGGTGATCGCGGGCCAGCCCAATGCCGGCAAGAGCTCGCTGCTCAACGCGCTGGCCGGTGCCGAGCTCGCGATCGTGAGCGCCGTGGCCGGCACCACGCGCGACGTGGTGTCGCAGACCATCCAGATCCACGGCGTGCCGCTGCACGTGGCCGACACCGCCGGCCTGCGCGAGAGCAGCGACGAGGTCGAGCAGATCGGCGTGGCGCGCGCCTGGGGCCAGATCGAGAGCGCCGACGCGGTGCTGTTCCTGCACGACCTGACGCGCGCCGCCGCGCCCGACTACGCCGCGGCCGACGCCGAGATCCTGCGCGGCCTGCGCGAGAAGCTGCCTGCGGGCGTGCCGGTGCTCGACGTCTGGAACAAGCTGGACGCGGCCGGCGCGGCCGGCTCGGCGCCCGCGCCGGCCGAAGGCATCGCGCTGTCGGCCAAGACCGGCGCCGGCATCGAGGCGCTGCGCGAGCAGCTCTTGGCCATGGCCGGCTGGCAGGCCGTGCCCGAGGGCGTGTACCTGGCGCGCGCGCGCCATGTGCAGGCGCTGGGCCAGGTCGAGATGCACCTGGCGCTGGCGGCCGAGCACCTGGCGGCCCATGCCCAGTCGCTCGACCTGCTGGCCGAGGAACTGCGGCTGGCGCAGAACGCGCTCAACGAGATCACCGGCGAGTTCGGCGCCGACGACCTGCTGGGTGTCATCTTTTCGCGTTTCTGTATCGGCAAATAGCGACACTCGGCGCGGCCGGCGCCGTCATTGCGTAAACATTTGTAGCCGAAATGTGGGCCGTTCGCGGATACTCCGGCTGAACTGCCCGGGGGCAAGTGAGAGCAGCATGTCCATCCAGAACCTGAGCCGCGCGATCGCGGACAACACCAGCAACGATGCCTTTGCGCTGATCCTCAATGTTCAGCAGTGGGACACGCTGGCCGGGTATCTGCAGCCGCAGGACGTCAGCGTCGGCGACGTGCTGATCGCCCAGGGCGCGCAGGACCGTTCGGTTTTCTTCCTCGAGAGCGGCGCGATCAGCGTGCACCGCGTGAGCAGCAAGGAGCAGATGCGCCTGGCGGTGCTCACCGCGGGCTCGGTGGTCGGCGAAGGCTCGTTCTTCTCGCGCCAGCCGCACGCGGCCAACGTGGTGGTCACCGGTGCCGGACGGGTCTGGCGCCTCACGACCACCCGCTTCTCGGAAATGTCGAACCGCCAGCCGAACCTCGCGCTCGAGCTCACGATGGCGCTCGGCGCGGTCATCGCCAAGCGCATGGCGCACCGCTCCAAGCGGGTCGCGGTGACCTGAGGCGCCGCCACCAGACGACGAGCCCCATGCGGCCCCTGCCAGCCAGCATGCCTTTCCTCGATTGCCTCACTTCGCCATGGCCTTGATCTGTCCCGTCTGCAGCGCGGAGAACCGCGAGGGCGCGAACTTCTGCATGCGCTGCGGCGAGCGGCTGACGCCGGCTTCCGCGCCGCCGGTTCCGCCCGCGCCCACGCCCAATCCGAGCACGCGCTTCGAGCGCGAGTGGGCCGCGACCGCGCCCGCGCAGCTGCGCGCTCCGACCATTCCCGGCGAGCTCTACGACGCGGCCGCCGTCACGCCCGGCGGCGGCAAGGGCCAGCCGCGGGACGGCGATGCCGACCGGACCGTGCTGGTCGGCAGCGGCAAGCCGAAGCGCGCGCCGAAGCCGGAAGCCTCGTCCGACGAATCCGCCGAGGCCCGGCGTGCCCGCCGCCGCGAGCGCGCGCAGGCCCAGGCAGCCCAGCCGGCGGTTGGCCGCAGCGGTATGTGGCTCTGGGTCGGCCTGCTGGTGCTGGGCGTGGCGATGATCGCGGCGGGCTGGTATGGCTTCGGCAGCCGCGGTGCCGCGCCTGCGGCGCCCACGCCGGCTGTCGTGGCGCCCGCGCCGCAACCGGTGCCGGCACCGCCGCCCGCGCCCGTCGAGCCGGCTCCTGCTCCGGCGGCGGAAGCGCCCCCGGCCCCAGTGGCACTCGCCGCGCCGGCCGTGGAGGAATCCCCCGCGCCCGTAACCAAGCCCACCGCGGCCGCCCCGCCGAAGGCCGCGCGCAAGGCGGCGACGCCCGCAGCAGCGCCGGCTGCTGCCGAAGCACCCGCGGCAGCGCCACCACCCGCGGCGGCTCCCGCGCCAGCACCGGTGGCCGCGCCGGCCGATCCGCAATCGCAGTGCGGCGACCGCAACTTCATCGCCAAGGCCCAGTGCATGGCCGCGCAATGCGCCAAGGCCGAGTTCCGCGGCCACGCGCAGTGCGAGGCGGTGCGGCGCCAGCAGCAGCTCGACGAAGAGAAGCGCAACCCGACGCTGGTCAACTGAACCCGGGCAGGCTCAGCCCTTCTGCAGCCGCTCGATCGCCATCGCCAGCGCGGCCGGCTTGCCCGACAGCACCAGCGTGTCGCCGTCCGACAGCACGGTGTCCTCGGCCGGCACGCGCGGCTGGCCGTCCTGGCGCCGCAGGCTCGCCACCCGCACCCCCAGGCCCTGCAGCGACAGCCGCTCCAGCGTCTGGCCGATGGCGCGCGCGCCCGGCGTGAGCGTGAAGGTGTTGAGGCGTTCGTGGTCGAGCTCGTCGGCGTTGTCGTCGTCGGCGCCGTGGAAGTAGCCGCGCAGCAGGTTGTAGCGCGCGTCGCGCTGGTCCTGCACCACGCGGATCACGCGCCGCATCGGCACGCCGACCAGCGCCAGCGCATGGCTGGCGAGCATCAGCGAGCCCTCGATGGCCTCGGGCACCACCTCGGTCGCACCGGCGGCCTGCAGCTTCTCGAGGTCGTGGTCGTCCTGGGTGCGCACGATCACCGGCACCTGCGGCGCATGGGCGCGCGTGTTGGCCAGCACCTTCATCGCGCCGGGCACGTCGAGGTAGGTCACGACCACCGCGCTGGCGCGCGCCAGGCCCGCGGCCATCAGCGCCTGCAGCCGCGCCGCATCGCCGAACACCACCGAGTCGCCGGCCGCAGCGGCCTGGCGCACGCGGTCGGGATCGAGGTCGAGCGCCATGTAGGGGATGCCCTCGCGCTCGAGGATGCGCGCCAGGTTCTGGCCGCAGCGGCCGTAGCCGCAGATGATCACGTGGCGCGCCGTGTTGATCGTCTTGCGCGCGATGCTCGTCATCTGCAGCGACTGCTGCAGCCAGTCGCTGGCCACCAGCTTGCGCACGATCGCGTTGCTGTACATCACGATGAAGGGCGTGGCCAGCATCGACAGCACCATCGAGGCCAGCACCGGGTTGGCCAGCCACGGCGGCAGCAGGCTGCGCTCCTGCGCCAGCGTCAGCAGCACGAAGCCGAACTCGCCGGCCTGCGCCAGGTAGAGGCCGGTGCGCAGCGACACGCCCGAGGTCGCGCCCAGGCTGCGCGCGAGCAGCGTCACCAGGCCGAGCTTGAACAGCAGCGGCACCAGCAGCAGCACCGCCACCAGCACCCAGCGCTCGACCACGATGTGCCAGTCGAGCGACATGCCCACGGTGATGAAGAACAGCCCCAGCAGCACGTCGTGGAACGGGCGGATGTCGGTCTCGACCTGGTGCTTGTATTCGGTCTCCGAGACCAGCATGCCCGCGATGAAGGCGCCCAGCGCCAGGCTCAGGCCCGCGAGCTCGGTGAGCCAGGCCAGGCCCAGCGTGACCAGCAGCACGTTGAGGATGAACAGCTCCTCGCTGCGCCGCCGCGCCACGAGCGTGAGCCACCAGCGCATCACGCGCGGCCCGCCATAGAGCAGCACGCCGATCAGCAGGCAGGCCTTGAGCAGCGCGAAGCCCAGCGCCTTGGCCAGCGCCTCGGGCGGCGCGCCCAGCGCGGGGATCAGCACCAGCAGCGGCACCACCGCCAAGTCCTGGAACAGCAGCACGCCCATCACGCGCTTGCCGTGCTCGCTCTCGAGCTCGAGCCGCTCGGCCATCAGCTTGACCACGATCGCGGTGCTGCTCATGGTGAGCGCGCCCGACAGCGCGAGCGCGGTCTGCCAGCCCAGGCGCCAGTCGGGCGGCAGGAAGGAGGCGATCAGCAGCGCGCCCACGGTGGCGATCGCCATCGTCAGCAGCACCTGCAGCAGCCCGAGCCCGAACACGTGCTTGCGCATCGCGCGCAGCTTGGGCAGGCTGAATTCGAGCCCGATCACGAACATCAGGAACACCACGCCGAATTCGCCCAGGTGCCGGATGCCTTCGGAGTTCTGCGCCAGTGCCAGCGCATGCGGGCCGATCAGCACGCCGGCCGTCAGGTAGCCGAGCATCGGCGGCAGCTTGAGGAAGCGGCATGCCACCACGCCGATCACCGCGGCCACCAGATACAAGAGCGTGAGATCGAACGAAGACATGGTGGGCGATGCTAGAGCAAGAGCCGTGCGCGCGTGGCGAGGGGCTTACCGGGGGCCGAAGCGCCGCGGGCCCCGCGCGGCGCGGCTTTCGGGACCATTCCGGGTCGCGGCGTAGGGGCTCGCCGGGAACCGCGGGGCGGCGGGGCGCGGCCCGTAAAATCCGCCGATGCCCTCCAGCCCCCCCTCGCCCCCCGTGGTCGATCCCGCCGCGATGCTCGCGCGGGCGCGCGCCACCTTCGACATCGAAGCCGAAGCCGTGCTCGGCCTCAAGGCGCGCGTGGGCGACAGCTTCGTCGATGCCGTGCGCAAGATCCTCGAGGTGCGCGGCCGCGTGGTCGTGATGGGCATGGGCAAGAGCGGCCACGTCGGCCGCAAGATCGCCGCCACCCTGGCATCGACCGGCACGCCGGCGATGTTCGTGCACCCGGCCGAGGCCAGCCACGGCGACCTCGGCATGATCAAGGCGGTCGACCTCGTGCTCGCCATCTCCAACAGCGGCGAGGTCGAGGAGCTCACGGTGATCCTGCCGGTGGTCAAGCGCCAGGGCGTGCCGCTGATCGCGATCACGGGCCGCGCCGATTCCACGCTCGCCCGGCACGCCGACATCGTGCTCGACGCCGGCGTTGCCAAGGAAGCCTGCCCGTTGAACCTCGCCCCCACCGCGAGCACCACCGCCCAGATGGCGATGGGCGACGCGCTGGCCGTGGCGCTGCTCGATGCGCGCGGCTTCGGTTCCGAGGACTTCGCGCGCTCGCATCCGGGCGGGGCGCTGGGGCGCAAGTTGCTCACGCATGTGAGCGACGTGATGCGCTCGGGCGACGACGTTCCGCGCGTGCCGCCTTCGGCAACGATCAGCGAGCTGATGCGCGCCATGAGCAACAAGGGCTTCGGTGCCGCGGCGGTCGTCGATCCCGCCGGCCGTGCGCTGGGCATCTTCACCGACGGCGATCTGCGACGCCTGATCGAGGCGGGCGCCGATCTGCGCTTGCCCACCGCGCAGGAAATCATGCACCGCGACCCTCGGACCGTCCGCGTCGATGCGCTGGCCGTCGAGGCCGCCGAATTGATGGAGGAATGCGGCATCACCCGGTTGTTCGTGCTCGATGCGTCGGGGGTGATCGTCGGTGCGCTGAACACCAACGACCTGATGCGCGCGAAGGTCATCTGATGCCCTTCGAATTCCAGCCAGAGACATTGCTCGCCGCGCAGGACATCCGCATCGCCTTCTTCGACATCGATGGCGTGCTGACCGACGGCGGCGTCTACTTCACCGAGCACGGCGAGACCCTCAAGCGCTTCAGCATCCTCGACGGCTACGGCCTGAAGCTGCTGCGCAAGGCCGGCATCCTGCCCGCGGTGATCACCGGTCGCGATTCCAAGCCGCTGCGCGTGCGGCTCGAGGCGCTCGGCATCGAGCACGTGCGCTACGGCACCGAGGACAAGCTGCCGGCCGCCGAGGCCATGCTGCAGTCGCTGGGCTTCGGCTGGCCGCAGGCCGCGGCCATCGGCGACGACTGGCCCGACCTGCCGGTGCTGGGACGCGTGGGCTTCGCGGCGGCGCCTGCCAATGCCCACGTCGAGGTGCGCGATGCCGTGCGCTACGTGACCCGCGCGCGCGGCGGCGAAGGCGCGGCGCGCGAATTCTGCGATCTGCTGGTCACGGCCAGCGGACAGTACCGGCGCCTGCTCGACGTCGCACGGAACACCGCCCTATGAAGCAGGCCTGGAACCTCCTGCGCGACGTCCTCGATCGCGTCACCATCTACCTGCCGATCATCCTGACGGCCGCGGTCGCGCTCGGCACCTACTGGCTGGTGCGCAATGCGCCCAAGCTGCTCGAGCCGACCGCCAAGGTCGCGCCCACCCACGAGCCCGACTACTTCATGCGCGGCTTCGTCATCAAGAACTTCCTGCCCAGCGGCGACCTGCGCAGCGAGCTGTTCGGCAAGGAAGGCCGGCACTACCCCGACACCGACACCATCGAGGTCGACGAGGTGCGCATGCGCTCGGTGTCGCCGCAGGGCTTCACCACCCACGCCACCGCCAACCGCGGGCTGTCGAACTCCGACGGCAGCGAGATCCAGCTGTTCGGCAACGCGGTCGTCATCCGCGACGCGGCCGTCGGCGCCAACGGCAAGACCTCGCCGCGCCTGGAGTTCCGCGGCGACTTCCTGCATGCCTTCCTCGACACCGAGCGCGTGCAGTCGAACAAGCCCGTCACGCTGATTCGCGGCACCGACCAGTTCACCGCCGACACGATGGACTACGACAACCTGACCGGCATCGCCAACCTCAACGGCCGCGTGCGCGGCACGATGGTGCCCTCGGCCAAGGCGGCCGGCGCCGCGGGCAAGCGCTGAGCGCCGCGCCATGACCACCGCGCCGTCGCCCCTCGTCTTCATCACCGGCGCCTCCAGCGGCATCGGCCAGGCGCTGGCCGCGCGCTTCTACGACGCCGGCTACCGGCTGGCGCTGGTCGCGCGCCGCACCGGCGAGATCGAAGCCTGGGCCAACGCGCGCGGGCTCGACCGCGGCCGCTACCTGATCTACAGCGCCGACGTCGCGCGCACCGACAGCATCGTGGCCGCCGGCGCCGCCTGCATCGAACGCCAGGGCGTGCCCGACGTGGTGATCGCCAATGCCGGCATCAGCGTGGGCATCGACACGGCGGAGCGCGAGGACCTCGACGTGCTGACGCAGACCTTCGCTACCAACAACGTCGGGCTGGCCGCCACCTTCCATCCTTTCGTGCGCGCGATGGTGCAGCGCGGCAGCGGGCGGCTGGTCGGCATCGCGAGCGTCGCGGCCATCCGCGGACTGCCGGGACACGGCGCCTACTGCGCGAGCAAGGCCGGCGTGGTCGCCTACTGCGAAAGCCTGCGCGGCGAGCTGCACGGCAGCGGCGTCAAGGTCGTGACCCTGCTGCCAGGCTACATCGACACCCCGCTCACGCAGGGCAACCGCTACGGCATGCCGTTCCTGATGAAGCCCGAGGCCTTCGCCGACCGCGCGCTGGGCGCGATCGAGAGCGGTGCCAGCTACCGCGTGATTCCCTGGCAGATGGGCGTGATCGCCAAGATCATGCGCATGCTGCCCAATGCGCTGCTCGACCGCGCCGTGCAGGGACGCGGGCGGAAGAAGCGGCGCGGCGAAGGCTGAACCCGAGGCCGTACCGGCTGCGGCAACGAAAAAGGCTCCCGAAGGAGCCTTTTGTCTTTTTGGGAAAGCGATCAGTAGCCGCTGTTGCCGCCGCCACCGTAGCCGCCGCGACCACCGCCGCCGCCGCCACGCGGGCCGGCGCCGTAGGGGCTGCGGAAACCGCCATCGCCACCACCGCCGCCGCCACCACTGCGGCCACCGCCGCCGTAGCCACCACCGCCGCCGCTGCGACCGCCGCCACCACCACCGCCGTAGCCGCCACCACCGCCGCCGCCGTAGCCACCGCCACCACCGCCGCCATAACCACCACCACCGCCGCCGTAGCCGCCGCCACCACCGCTGCGCGGGGGACGTGCTTCCATCGGGCGGGCTTCGTTGACGACCACGCTGCGGCCGCCCAGGGGTTGGCCGTTCATGCCGTTGATGGCGGCCTGTGCTTCCGCTTCACTGCCCATCTCGACGAAGCCGAAGCCCTTCGAGCGGCCGGTATCGCGTTCCATCATGACCTTGGCGCTGGTCACAGCACCGAACTGACCGAATGCCTGCTCCAGATCACCGTCGCGCACCGAGTAAGGCAGGTTGCCGACGTACAGTTTGTTGCCCATCAAGGGACTCCTATAAACACATCAAGAAAAGCGATGGAGTCCCGATTAGCATCACTCAAACGAGAGCCGCCGAGTCGCGCGAAACTGTCCGATCACCCAGTGCCTCCAACCCGAAATGAAAAGGGAGGCTCGTGCATTATGGGTGAAATACAAGAAATGCAAGCAGGAATTTGCTTCTTGCGGTAGCACAGTTTTGGGCTCTTGGAGTTAGCGCACGCTTACTAACCAGGCCCCGAACTGGGCCTATGACACTTAAGGGTTAGAATTCGCCCGTCATTGGGGAGTAGCCGCCTTCCGTCTACGAGAAGGGCCCGCGTCAACAGACTTGTCCTGCCCCACACAGGACATGGCGCGGGCAGTGAAGAACAACACCTGGCGAGACCATTGACCGTGCAACTTCGGGAAATTTGGCCGAAGGTGTTGCACGGTCAATTGCGTCCCTTCGGCCAAGGAACCGTTTTTTCATGGAAGCTTTTCTCGTCGCGACCGGCGTCGTCGCGCTCGCCGAAATGGGCGACAAGACCCAGTTGCTCGCCCTTCTGCTGGCAGCCCGTTTCAGAAAACCCTGGCCGATCGTGGCGGGCATCTTCGCCGCCACCGTCATCAACCACGCGCTCGCGGGCGCGGTCGGCAACTGGATCACCCACTGGCTCGGCCCCGACATCCTGCGCTGGATCCTCGGCGGCTCCTTCATCGCGATGGCGATCTGGATGCTGATCCCCGACAAGCTCGACGACGACGATGCCCCGCGCTCCTCGCACTTCGGCGTCTTCGGCACCACGGTGGTCGCCTTCTTCCTCGCCGAGATGGGCGACAAGACGCAGATCGCCACCGTGATGCTCGCGGCGCGCTTCACCGAGGCCTATTTCTGGGTCGTGGTCGGCACCACCTTCGGGATGATGCTGGCCAACGCGCCGGTGGTCTGGCTCGGCGATCGCATCGTCAAGCGGGTGCCGATCAAGCTCGTGCACTCGATCTCGGCCGTCATCTTCCTGGTGCTGGGCGTGGTCGCGCTGATCGGCTGGTAGCGCCGCCGTCCAAAGCCCGGGGCCCGCCGTCCCGGGCCCGCGGCGATATACTGCCGCTCGCGCCGATTTGCTCCAGCTTGCGGGCGCTTGATAAATACAGCTAAAGACGGATGCCGTGACCCGGCTCGTTTTTGGCGAGGCCGGGTTTTTCATTTCATGTCCTCGTTGGTCGTCACTCCCCAGTCGATGCAGTTCGCGGGCCCGCTGGCCCTGCGCAGCGGCGCGACCATCGGCAGCTACACGCTCGCCTACGAAACCTACGGCACGCTCAACGCGCAGCGCAGCAATGCGGTGCTCGTGTGCCACGCCCTCAACGCCTCGCACCACGTCGCGGGCGTCTACGAGGGCCAGGCCCGCTCCGCGGGCTGGTGGGACAACATGGTCGGGCCCGGCAAGCCGCTGGACACCGACCGCTTCTTCGTCATCGGCGTCAACAACCTCGGCTCCTGCTTCGGCTCCACCGGGCCGATGCACGTGAACCCCGCGACCGGCCGCGTCTACGGCGCCGACTTCCCGGTGGTCACGGTCGAGGACTGGGTCGACGCCCAGGCCGCGCTGCTCGACGCGCTCGGCATCCGCACGCTCGCGGCGGTGATGGGCGGCAGCCTCGGCGGCATGCAGGCGCTGTCGTGGACGCTGCAGTACCCCGAGCGCGTGCGCCACGCGGTGGTGGTCGCCAGCGCGCCCAACCTCACGGCCGAGAACATCGCCTTCAACGAGGTGGCGCGCCGCGCCATCGTGACCGACCCCGACTTCCACGGCGGCCACTTCTACGAGCACGGCGTGATCCCCAAGCGCGGCCTGCGCATCGCCCGCATGATCGGCCACATCACCTACCTCAGCGACGACGTCATGAACGCGAAGTTCGGGCGCCTGCTGCGCAACGCGGTCGAGGGCGAGGCGGCCCGCGACGACGCGGCCTACCGCTATTCCACGCAGGAGATCGAGTTCCAGATCGAGAGCTACCTGCGCTACCAGGGCGACAAGTTCAGCGAGTACTTCGACGCCAACACCTACCTGCTCATCACGCGCGCGCTCGACTACTTCGACCCCGCGCGCGAGCACGGCGGCAACCTCACGGCCGCGTTCGCGCGCGCCAGCGCCAAGTTCCTGCTCGTGAGCTTCAAGACCGACTGGCGCTTCTCGCCCGCGCGCAGCCGCGAGCTGGTGAAGGCGCTGCTCGACAACCGCCGCAACGTGAGCTACGCCGAGATCGACGCCCCGCACGGCCATGACGCCTTCCTGCTCGACGACGTGCGCTACATGGGCGTGGTGCGTTCCTACTTCGAGCGCGTGGCCCAGGAGATCGCATCGTGAGCGACAACGACATCCAGCGTCACATCGCCGCGCTCGTGCCCGAGGGCTCGCGCGTGCTCGACCTCGGCTGCGGCGACGGCGCCCTGCTCGCGCTGCTGCAGCGAGAACGCGGCTGCACCGGCTACGGCGTCGAGATCGCAGACGGCAACGTGCTGCAGTGCATCCGCCGCGGCGTCGACGTGATCCAGCTCAACCTCGACGAAGGCCTGGCGATGTTCGACGACGCCACCTTCGACGTGGTGCTGCAGATCGACACCCTGCAGCACCTGCGCAATGCCGAGGTGATGCTGCGCGAGACCGCGCGCGTGGGCCGCTTCGGCATCGTGGCCTTCCCCAATTTCGCGCACTGGCCCAACCGCATCAGCGTGGCGCGCGGCCGCATGCCGGTCACGCGGCGGCTGCCCTACCAGTGGTACGACACGCCCAACATCCGCGTGGGCACCTTCAAGGACTTCGAGGTGCTCGCGCGCAAGAACAACCTGCGCGTGCTCGATGCCTTCGGCCTGCAGGACGGTCGCGACGTGCGCTGGCTGCCCAACGCGCGCGCGAGCACCGCGGTGTTCAAGTTCGAGCACGGGGGCTGAAGTCGCCCCGCCGCCCATGGCGTTCACGCTCGCCCAGCCGGTCCACAGCGAACTGCTGATCAAGAAGAGCCGCTTCATCGGCTGCGTGCAGTCCGTGCCCGACCGCGAGGCGGCGCTGGCCGTCGTCGCCGCGCTGCGCGCCGAACACCCGGGCGCGGCCCACGTGTGCTGGGCGCTGATGGCCGGCGGCCAGTCGGCCGCCAACGACGATGGCGAGCCGGGCGGCACCGCGGGCCGGCCGATGCTCGAGGTGTTGCGCCACCAGCAGATCGAAGGCGCGCTCGCGACCGTGGTGCGCTACTTCGGCGGCGTGAAGCTCGGCGCGGGCGGGCTGGTGCGCGCCTACACCGACAGCATCGCGCAGGCGCTGACCGGCGCACGGCTGGTGCCGCTGGTGCGCCTGCGCACGCTGCGCTGCGAAGTGCCCTATGCGCTCGAGGGCCTGGTGCGGCGCGAGCTGGCCGCGGCCGGCGCGGTGCTCGAATCGGTGGCGCATGCCAGCACGGTGGCCTTCGTCTTCGCGCTGCCCGAGACCGCGGCCGAGGCCTTCATCGCGCGCCTCGACGATGCTGCCCAAGGGCGCGTCGCCTGGCCGCGGGCGTGAGCCGCTTGCGCGGCACGGCCGGCGCATCGGCCGCGTCGGGCGCCAGCGCCGTCATCGCGAGCACGCCGCGCGACGCCAGCGGCAAGGCCGCCGCGCCGCCCTCGTCGTCGAAGGGCCGTCGCGCCATCTCGGCCGTCACGATGCCGGTGGGCACCGCGAGCACGCCCCAGCCCAGCAGCATCATCACCGAGGCGATCGCGCGGCCCAGGTCGGTCTTGGGCACCAGGTCGCCGAAGCCCACGGTGGCCATGGTCGAGATCGCCCAGTACACCGCCACCGGGATGCTGGTGAAGCCGTGCTGCGGGCCCTCGACCACGTACATCAGTGTGCCCATCACCAGCACCACCAGCATCACGAAGCCGACGAACACGGTGATCTTGCGGCGGCTGGCCGCCACCGCCGAGACCAGCGCGCGGTACTCGGCCGAATAGCGCGAGAGCTTGAAGATGCGGAACACGCGCAAAAGCCGCAGGATGCGCACGTCGATCAGGTAGGCGAGCTCGGGCGTGAGGATGGCCAGGAAGGTCGGCAGCAGCGCCAGCAGGTCGATCACGCCGTAGAAGCTCAGCGCATAGCGCAGCGGCCGCTTCACGCAGGCCAGGCGGCCCAGGTACTCGAGCGTGAAGAGCGCCGTGAAGAACCATTCGAGCACGCTGAAGGTCGAGCCCCAGCGCTGGTGGATCGGCTGGACGCTGTCGAGGATCACCACTGCCACGCTGGTCACGATCACCGCGATCAGCACCAGGTCGAACAGCCGGCCCGCGCGCGATTCGGATTCGAAGATCACCGAGAACAGCGAGCGGCGCCAGCCGCGCTCGGGCTTGCCGAAGCGCGCGTCGCCGGCCGCGGCCTCGGCCGTGAGGGAAGCGATGGTGTCTCTCGAGAGGAAGGTCGTCATGGTGGCGGGTCGCTGGTGGGCTGCGGCGCATTGTCGATGCGCACGTGCATCGTTCGGGTCGGAGTCCGTCGCATACAGCGCGAACTGCGGGAACTTCCCGCGCTTCGCGCACCCGTGAAAGACATCGTCCTTTGTGGTTGGCACCGCCAGCGAATCGGGCGATGATGGCGCGCGACCGATTTATTCGGTTACGCCTCTTGCGCAATGAAGTGCAGGAGGCCTCCAGCGCATTCTTACGATAGTCCTTTTCATGAGGAGCTCTCTTTTGGCCACTTCTTCCTCCCCTTTCTTCGGCAAGCGCGAACGCGAAAACGATGCATTGACCTCCAGGCCCGCGCCGCTCGTGGGCTCGGGCACCAACCTCTCGGGCTCCCCCGTCAATCCCTCCTCGTTGACCGCCCAGGCCGGCCTCAATGCCGCCGCCGCCGCACCCGCCGTGAAGGAAGGCGGCAGCAAGCTCACCGTCGGCCCCAACATCAAGCTCAAGGGCGTCGAGATCACCGATTGCGACACGCTCGTGGTCGAAGGCCTGGTCGAGGCCACCATGGATTCGCGCCTGATGCAGATCGCCGAACAGGGCGAGTTCAAGGGCTCGGCCGAGATCGACATCGCCGAGATCCGCGGCGTGTTCGATGGCAACCTCACGGTGCGCGAGAAGCTCGTGATCCATTCGACCGGCAAGGTCACGGGCAAGATCCGCTACGGCAAGATCGTGATCGAGGAAGGCGGCCAGATCTCGGGCGAGATCAGCTTCGGCGCCAAGCCCGCGGTGCAAGCCGCGGCCTGATCGGCCGTTCCCGATCGCCACGTGGGCCGGGTCAGGCTTTCTTCGAAGCCGCCCCGGTCTTCGTTTTTTTGGCCGCCGTGCCCGCCGCCTTCTTCGCGGCAGCCGGCGGCTTCGGCGTTTTGGGCGCCTTCGGTGCCGCTGCCGGTTCTTCCACCGGTGCCGGCGCTTCCCAGCCCAGGCGCTTGAGCAATTCCGCCGCCGCTGCCGGTGCGCGCTCCTTCGCGCCGTTGATGAAGTAGACGAACACCTCGCGCGGCTTCGCGGTGGTTCCGGCCCAGCCCTGCGCGCGTTCGGCCCAGTCGTCGAGCGCTTTCGCCGCATAGCCGGTCTTCTGCTTCGCGTCGGCCATCATGAGCCGCGCATAGGCGAACTCGCCCTCGGGCTCCTCGAAGGACGGAAACTTGTCGGCGTCGGTGAAGACGGTCGACACCTTGTGCTTTTTCGCGAGCGCCTTGTAGGCCGGCACGATGAAGCTCTCGTGGCGCACGTCCATCACGTGGCGCAGCGGCGTGCTGCCCTCCTTCTTCGGCAGCAGCTCGAGGAAGGCCTCGAAGTCCTCGGCATCGAACTGCTTGGTCGGCATGAACTGCCAGACGATCGGCCCGAGCTTGGGGCCGAGCTCGGTCACGCCGCTGTCGATGAAGCGGCGGATCGATTCGCCCGCGGTCGAAAGCAGCTTGCGGTTGGTCGCGAAGCGCGAGGCCTTCATCGAGAACACGAAGCCCTCGGGCGTGTCGTCGCGCCACTTGCGGAAGTTGTCGGGCTTGAAGGTGCTGTAGTAGGTGCCGTTGATCTCGATCGCGCTGACGTGGCGGCTCGCGTAGTTCAGTTCCTTCGCGTGCGCGAGCCCCTTGGGGTAGAAGTTGTCGCGCCAGGGCTCGTAGGTCCAGCCGCCGATGCCCACCTTGATCCGAGTCGTCGATGCCTTGCTCACGTCGCCCTCCAGGTTGATCGACCGCACTCTACGCGCCCGCGGCCATGGGCGCAAAATGCGGCTTTTGTCTCGCCACCCCACCGCGGAGAACCCCGATGAACGCTCCCCTGCACCGCGAAATCCCCGCCGGCCTGCTCGACGCCGAGCGGGCCCTGTCCGACGTCACCGCCCAGTGGGACGGCGACATCGTGCGCCAGCTCACCGACTACATCGCCATTCCGGCCAAGTCGCCGGGCTTCGACAAGGAATGGTCGGCCCACGGCCACCTCGAAACCGTGCTGCGCAATGCCGCGGCCTGGGTCGAGGCGCAGAAGGTCGAGGGCCTGAAGCTGGAGATCGTGCGCCTCGAGGGCCGCACGCCGGTGCTGTTCTTCGAGGTGCCCGCCACCGGCACCGATATGCGCGAGACCGTGCTGATGTACGGCCACCTCGACAAGCAGCCCGAGTTCACCGGCTGGCGCAACGACCTCGGCCCCTGGACGCCGAAGTACGAGAACGGCCTGCTCTACGGCCGCGGCGGCGCCGACGATGGCTACGCGGTCTACGCCAGCATCGCGGCGCTGCAGGCCATCAAGCGTCAGGGCACGGCCCATCCGCGCATCGTCGGCCTGATCGAGACCTGCGAGGAGAGCGGCTCCTACGACCTGCTGCCCTACGTCGACGCGCTGCGTCCGCGCCTGGGCGAGGTCGAACTGGTGATCTGCCTCGACTCGGGCGCCGGCAACTACGACCAGCTGTGGCTCACCACCTCGCTGCGCGGCATGGCCAGCGGCACGCTCAAGGTCGAGGTGCTGACCGAGGGCATCCACTCGGGCGATGCCTCGGGGCTCGTGCCCTCGAGCTTCCGCATCATGCGCCAGGTGCTCGACCGCCTCGAGGACAGCGCCACCGGCCGGCTGCTGCCCGCGAGCTTCCATTGCGAGGTGCCGCCCGACCGGCTGGCGCAGGCCAAGGCCACGGCCGCGATCCTCGGCGAGGAGGTCTACAAGCGCTTCCCGTGGGCGCACTACGACTGCGGCGGCTCCACCATGTTCGCACTGCCGACCACCACCGACCCGGTCGAGGCGCTGCTCAACCGCACCTGGAAGCCCACGCTGTCGGTGACCGGCGCCGAGGGCTTCCCGGCGCTGAAGGACGCGGGCAACGTGCTGCGCCCCTACACCGCCTTCAAGCTCTCGCTGCGGCTGCCGCCGCTGGTCGACGCGGCCGAGGCGGTCGGCAGCCTCAAGGCCCTGCTCGAGGACAACGCGCCCTACCAGGCCCGCGTGACCTTCGAAAGCAACGGCGGCGCCACCGGCTGGAACGCGCCCACCATCACGCCGTGGTTCGAGGACGCGCTCAACAAGGCCTCGCGCGCCCACTTCGGCGCCTCCTGCGGCTACATCGGCCAGGGCGGCACGATCCCGCTGATGAACATGCTGAGCGCCGGCTTCCCGACCGCGCAGATGATGGTCTGCGGCGTGCTCGGCCCGAAGAGCAATGCCCACGGCCCGAACGAGTTCCTGCACGTGCCCTACGCCAAGAAGCTCACGGCCGCCGTGGCCGAGGTGATCGCGGCGCTGCCGGCCGCGCACCGCGCCGCGCAGGAAGCCCCGGCGGCCGCGTGAACCCGCGGGCCGCGTTGCCCGAGCCGCAGCGCGTGTCGCTCGCCGCGCCCGGCGGCGAAACGCTGGTGCTGCGCCGCCTGCCCGCGCCGGGCCCGGCGCGCGCCGTGGTCGTGCTGGTGCACGGCCTCGGCGAGCATGCCGGCCGCTACCACGCGCTGGCCGAGCGGCTGCATGGCTGGGGCTTCGCCGTCTGGGCCCATGACCACCATGGCCATGGCGCCTCGAGCGGCGCGCGCGGCGGCCTGCCGAGCGAGCTGCGGCTGGTCGACGACCTCGCGCTCGTGATCGACGATGCGCGCGCCGCCAACCCGGGCCTGCCGCTGGTGCTGCTGGGCCACAGCCTGGGCGGGCTGGTCGCGGCGAGCCTGGTGGCGCGCGGCGTGCGGCCGGTCGATGGACTGGTGCTCTCGTCGCCGGGGCTCGATCCGGGCCTGAGCGGCTTCCAGAAGCTGCTGCTCGCGGTGCTGCCGCGCATCGCCCCCAACCTGCGCGTGGGCAACGGGCTCGACGACAACTTCCTCTCGCACGACCGCGCCGTGGTCCAGGCCTACCGCGACGATCCGCTGACCCACGACCGCATCGGCAGCCGGCTCGCGCGCTTCCTGGCCTACGAAGGCGAGACCGTGCTGCGCGCGGCGCCGCGATGGCCGGTGCCCACGCTGCTGCTGTACGCGGGCGACGACCGGCTCGTGAAGCCGGCCGCGAGCCGGGCCTTCGCGCAGGCCGCCGCGGCCAGCGGGCAGGTCGAGGCGCATGGCTTCGAGACGCTCTATCACGAGCTCTTCAACGAACTCGAGGCACAGCCGGTGTTCGACGCGCTCGAGCGCTGGCTGGAGCGGCGCTTTCCCGCCGCGGCCTGAGCGCGGGCGTTCAGGGCGTCGGCGCCCACACCGCGCGCTGCAGGTCGCGCTCGACCTCGCTCCACGCGATCGGCGCCACGTCGCCGAGGCAGTGGCCCTCGGCGCCCTCGAGCGCCACGCCCGCCACCGTCTGCTGCGCTTTCGGATCGGCCGCGCCCTGCACGTACCAGCCCTCCTCGACCTGCAGCCAGATCGCCAGGCCTTCGCCCACCGGCTTGCCGAAGCGATGGACCATTCCGCCGTCGCCAATCTCGCGTTGCCAGCCGCGCGCTTCCAGGCCGAGCAGGCCGGCATTCGTCACCGTGCGGCCGGTCCACTGCGGCAGCGCGCGTTGCGTGCGCAGCGCCGGATCGAGCGTGAAGTGCGCCCGCGCGAGCTGCTCGAAGGGCTGCACGATCTCGTAGTCGGCCAGCACCGAGGCCCAGGCGGTCGCCAGCGCGGGGTCGCGCGCCGCGAACTCGAGCGGGTGCGCGATGCCGATGCGCGCGCCCTCGTCGTCGGGCAGCGCGAAGGGATCGTCGTGCGGATCGACCAGTTCGCCCTCGGCGCTCACGCGGAAGCTCGCCTCTAGCGAGCCGTTCCCGCCGAACAGCCCCCACACCAGCTGCCGAACGAACACGCGCATCACCGGATGCCGCACCAGGAAGGCCATGAACTCGCCGTGCGTCCAGCGCCGCTGCTCGCACATCGCGGCCTCGAGCCGGCGCAACTGCGTGGCCGCGACGGTCTTCGCCAGCTTGCGCAGTTCCTTGAGCTGCTCGGTCGCGGCGGCGGCCAGCGCCGCATCGTCGGCGGCATTGGGCTTGGGCAGCGCCTTCAGCGGCTTGCCCGCGTCGTCGCGCAGCAGCGGCTGCAGGCGGTCGTCCATCTGCAGCGCGAAGCGCCGCGGGCCGAAGTCGAGCGCCAGGCCCGCGCGCGCATCGAGCCCGAGCTCGGGCACCGTGCGGTCGGCCAGCTGCGCCAGGCTCAGGCCGCGCTGCGCCGCCACCTCGTCGAGCAGCGCCGAGGCCCGCGCGTTGAGGTCGGCGTAGCGCGTCTGGCGCGCGAGCTCGCCCAGGTGCATCAGCGCGGCGTCGCTGCCGATCTCGCCGAGCATCGCGAGCGCGTCGTAGGCGCGCACGCGGTCGAGCGCCGCGCGCCACTGGCGCAGCAGGCTCGCGAGCTGGCGCGCGGTCTCGTCGTCGCCGAGCCGGCCCTGCAGCGCGAACATCCAGCGCTCCTTGCTTGGCCGGCCATTACCGATCCACCAGGCCAGCAGCGCACGTGCGAAACGTGCCAGCGCCTCGGGCGCGACCGCGGCCTGCAGCGCCGCGAGCCCCGGATACGGCGTCTCGGGCTTGCCGAGTGCCATCGTCATCAGCACGTCGGGCAGCAGCGACAGGGGCAGCGCCCGCGTGGCGTCCTCGGCGAGCACCAGGCGCGGCAGGGTCGACAGCGGCAGCGACTTCGGCAGCACCGGCAGCGTCTCGGGCAGCAGATGTTCGGGCGCGATGGCGAGCAACTGCGACACGGCCTCGGCCGCGACCGGGCCATGGGCCGCGGCCTGCGCGCGGACCGCATCGGCATGGCCGGCTTCGTGCAGCCAGCGCAGCGCGGCCTGCGCCGCATCGCGTGCGATGCCCGGTGCACCGAGCGCGTCGGGCACCAAGCCACGCGCGGCGGCCTCGGGATAGCGGCCGAGCCAGGCACAGGCTTCCTGCCGCACCCAGCGGTTGCCGTGGAAGCCCTTGGCGATCCAGGGCGCGAGCCGGTCCCATTCGATCACCGCGGCCAGCTCGAACATGGCGCGCGAGCCTTGCTTCAGATAGGGCGGCAGGCCCGGCAGCGCGGCCGTGCCGAAGCGGTGCAGCAGCGGCCGCAGGTAGCTCGCGTCGCCCATGTAGTGGCTCGCGGGTGGCAGCCGCGCGAACACCGCCATCGCCAGCGGCTCGGGCAATTGCCAGAGCTGGTCGCCGCAGTTCCACGAGTCGCCGGGCGGTTGGCCGAAGTCGTCCGCCGACAGGCTGGCGCCGTGGTCGCGGAGCGCGTCCTCGATGCGCTCGGCCTTCAGGCCCAGCATCCACAGCGCCTTGCGCGGGCGGTCCCAGGCCCGGGCCTCGGGTGGCGGCTGCGTCGTGTGGTGCGGACGCGGGTACTCGGCCAGCTGGCGTTCGCCGCGCTGCTGCGCCTCGCGCACTTCATCGGCCAGCCACTGCGCGGGTTCGCCGCCGACCGGCGGATAGCGCCGCGGCACCGCGTGCTGCCAGTGCAGGCGCGCGGTCTGTTCGACGGCATCGAGCGCCAGCACTGGAATCGCGGGCAGCGCTTGCCTGTCCCTCCAGGGCGGTGCGCGCAGGAAGGCCGGCCACTGCGCGGGTTCGGCATCGGCCAGTCCGCCGCCGTCGTCGGCCTGCAGCCGCGCGAGCGCCTTGCGCTGGGGCTCGTCGCAGGCCGCTTCGAGCGGCGCCTGCCATTCGGGATGCGCGGCCAGCAGTTCGAGCACCAGCGCCGCGCCGGCCTGGTGGCGCGCCGGGTTGGCCGCCAGCAGTTCGCGCAGCACCAGCAGCGGCCAGCGCTCGGCCTGCTTCGCAAGCGCCGTCTTGCATTCGGGATGCCGGACCTGCCCCACGAGGAAGCGCACCGCGTCGGCATGGTGGATCGCGAGCAGGTCGGCCAGCGCTTCCTTGCGTGGCGCGGGCTCGAGGAACAGCGGCAGCGCGCCGGCGCCATGCAGCTCGAGCACGCGCAGCCTTTCCGGCCGCTGCTGCCAGGCGGGCTGCGGGTGGCGGCCGATGTGGTCGAGCTGCTCATGCAGCGGCTGGTTTTCGGACAGCGTGGCGCCGCACTGGCGGCAGGGCGTGTTGCGGAATTCGGCGAGCGCGCCGCGCATCGCCGCCGTCCAGCGGACCGTGCCATCGGGCAACGCGCCCGGATCGTCGCCCTGCTTCCCCTTGCGGCCAGCCGCCATCGCCTCTCCCTGTGGTTGATGCGGGCGGGATTGTCGGGGATGGCCGTGACCGCTTCAGGCCGTGGTGCGTGCGCGCCGGCGCGTGTGCGCGAGCCACAGCAGCGCGGCGCCGGTCAGCGCCACCGGCACCAGCGAACCGAGGTTCAGCAACTGCCAGCCCTGGGTCGTCACCAGCACGCCCGAGGCGAAGGAGGTCAGCGCCAGCGTCGCGAACACGCAGAAGTTGAGCGCGCCCTGGGCCCGGTCGCGCTCCTCGGCCGTGTAGGCGGTCAGCGACAGCGTGGTGCTGCCGGTGAAGAGGAAATTCCAGCCCACGCCGAGCAGGCACAGCGCGATCGCGAAATGCCGCAGCTCCACGCCCGACAGCGCGACCGCGATGCAGGCCAGGTTCAGCAGCAGCCCCGCGCCCATCACCGGCAGCGCGCCGAAGCGGCGGATCAGGTGGCCGGTGAAGAAGCCCGGCGCGAACATGCCAATCACATGCCATTCGAGCACCAGCGCCGCGTCCTCGAACGGCAGGCTGCAGATCTGCATCGCGATCGGCGTCGCGGCCATCAGCAGGTTCATCACGCCGTAGCCGAGCGCGCCCGCGGCGGCGGCCACGATGAACACCGGCTGCCGCGCGATCTCGGCCAGCGGCCGTCCGCCGCCCTGCGCGCGCGCCGGCGGCGCGGGGAACTCGATGAAGCGCATGAGCGCCATCGACAGCAGCGCCACCAGCGCGAGCGCGAGATAGGCGCCCGCGAAGGGCACGGCGAACATCTGGCGCGTGGCGGCCGCGAGGTTCGGGCCGGCCACCGCGCCGATCAGCCCGCCGGCCATCACCAGCGAGACCGCCTTCTCGCGCCAGTCGGGCGCGGCGAGCTCGGCCGCCGCGAAGCGGTAGAGCCCCGCGTTGGCGTTGTAGTAGCCCGCGACCACGGTCGCGAAGCACAGCAGCCAGAAGTCCTTCGAGAACGCCGCATAGGCGCACAGCAGCGCCGAGCCCAGCGCCACGGCCAGGCCGATCTGGAACGCGCCGCGCCGGCCGAACCGGCGCTGGCTGCGCACCACGAGCCCGGTGGCGAGCGCGCTGCCGACCACGTAGCCCATCACCGGCAGCGTCGCCATCCAGCCGCGCGGCGCGATCGCGAGGCCGACCAAGCCGTTGATCGCGATGAAGGTGACGTTGTTGGTCAGGAACAGGCCCTGGCAAATGGCGAGCAGCCAGAGGTTGCGATTCATGGGGGAGGAAGCGGCACGGGGGTTGCGGACGATGGGCGAGCCCGCGGTTCTACGCGAACGGGCCGGGCTGCGCCAGCGGGCCAAAAAAAAGCGCCCTCGCGGGCGCCGAATCCTTGATCCGCTTCTTGCAATTCAGGACTGCCGGCCTTGCAGCAGGCCGCTGAGCGAACCCAGCAGATCTTCATGGTTGCCGAGCCCCTGCTCGGGCACCTTGCCGTGCGGCGTGAGCTGATCGATCAGTGCCGGCAGCATGGTGGCGAGCATCGGCAGCAGGGTCTGCGCATTGATGCCGAGCTTCGAGGCGATGTTGGCGATGGTGTCGCCGCCCAGTGCGTCCTGCAGCTGGCCGCCCGAGACCGGCAGGTTCTCACCCTTGCCGACCCACGAGCCGATGACGTCGCCGAGGCCCGCCTGCTCGAATTTGGAAACCAGGCCGCCGAGGCCGCCTGCACCGCCGTTGTTGGCGAGCAGGCCGCCCAGCGCGCCGGCCAAGCCTCCCAGATCGCCCAAGCCGCCGAGTCCTCCGCTTTGGGGCTGCTGCTGTTGCGCAGCGCCTCCAAGCACCTGACCGAGTACCGAGTCGAGCAATCCCATGGCTTTTTCCTTGGTGTGTGACAGAACCGCGGGATTTTCCCAGGCGGTGGAATGTTGCCGAAATCTTGCTTGCTGACTTTCGGCTTACAACGTGACAAATTACTTGGTACGTGCCGCGCGTTTGGGCAGCAGGGCCGGACTCACGCCCGGAACGCCGACCAGGCCGAGCACGGTGACCAGCGAATTCTGCGCGCCTTTCCATCCATCTGTCACGTCGATCCACTCGTTGGTCGAATGGGATCCGCCCGACTTGCCGCCGCCGCCGATGATGATCGCGGGGATGCCCAGCGAGATCGGCACGTTCGCATCGGTGCTGCCGCCGCGCAGCAGCGTCTTGTGGCCGAAGGCGCTGTTCGAGCGCACCGCTGCCTCCACGATCACCGAGTCGGTCGGCGTGCGGCCGCCGGGCCGGTCGCCGATCAGCTTGGTGCTCACGCTCAGCGTGTTCACGTTCCAGCGCTTGTTCTCCTCGGCCACGGCTTCGTCGAGCGTGGCCAGGATCTTCTTCTCGGCCTCGAGCAGCGAGGCCATGTCGTCCGAGCGGATGTCGATCGCCATGCGCGCATCGGGCGCGATGGTGTTGACCGAGGTGCCGCCGCCGACCGTGCCGACCGTGAAGGTGGTCTTGGGGAAGCTGGGCGTGCGCACCTCGGCGATCTTGGCGATGGCGCGGCCCATGCCGTGGATCGCGCTGGGCACCTGGCCGAAGGCGCCGAAGCTGTGGCCGCCCGGGCCCTTGAAGTTCACCTCGTAGCGATGGCTCGCGGTGCCCAGCACCAGCACGTGGCCGTCGGGCGAAGGCTCGAGGCCGACCATGCCGTCGATGTCGAGGTGGTCGCGGAAGATCGCCTTCATGCCGCGCAGGTTGCCCAGTTCTTCCTCGCCGACGTTGGCGACGAACAGCAGGTCGCCCTGCGTCTGGACCTTGTTCTCGTTGAGCACCTTGAGCCAGGACAGCAGCACGGACAGCCCGCGCGTGTCGTCGGCGATGCCGGGCGCATAGAGCTTGCCGTCGCGTTCCTTGACCTTCACGTCGGTGCCGGCCGGGAACACGGTGTCGAGATGGGCCGAGACCAGCAGCTTCGGGCCGTGGCCCGTGCCCTTGCGCAGGCCGACCACGTTGCCTTCGGCGTCGATGCGCGCATCCGGCAGGCCGAGGGCCTTCATGCGCGCGAGGAAGGCCTCGGCGCGCTTCTGTTCCTTGAACGGCGGCGCTTCGATCTCGGTCATCGTCTTCAGCTCTTCCACCGTGCGCTCGTGGTCGGCCTTCACCGCCTCGAGCAGCTTCTGGATCGCGGGCGCCGCCATCAGCTGCGTGTAGGCCCGGTCGACCTCGGGGCTCACCTGCGCCGGCGTAGGTGCCACCGGCGCGCTCTGCGCCCTGGCGAGCTGAACGGTGCCGAAAGCCGCCAGTGCGACGGCGAAGGTCAGCGGGGCGAGCCGGGGCGCGCGAAGCGGTCGATGCATGGGCGAAGGATCCTTTGGAAACGATGCAATGGAACGTGACGCTCCATTGTTCCGAAAGGCCCGCGCTCGCGCGTCGCGGAAAACACCCAGGAGGATGCGGGCCGCCGGCTCAGGCGAGCCGCACCAGCGCCGCGAGCGCGGCGGTCTCGGCGCGCAGCACGCGCGGGCCCAGCGTCACGGGCGCGAAGCCGCGCGCGATGGCCTCGGCCTCCTCGGTGCCGCTCAGGCCGCCCTCGGGGCCGCTGAGCACCTGCACCGCGGCCGGGTCGCCACCGGCTTGCGCGAGCGCGTCGCCGAGCGCGCGCGTGCCCTCGGCCAGGCTCAGCACGAGGCGCAGTGCCGGGCCGTGCCCGCCATCGTCCGGCGCCGCATCGAGCCAGCCGGAAAACGGCCGCACCGGATGGATCATCGGCACCCGGTTGCGCCCGCACTGCTCGCAGGCCGCGATCGCGATGGCCTCCCAGTGCGCGCGTTTCTTCTCGGCGCGCTCGCCGGCCAGCCGCAGCACGCCGTGCGCCGTGACCAGCGGCTGGATGCTCGCCACGCCGAGCTCGGTGGCCTTCTCGACCAGCCAGTCCATGCGTTCGTTGGCCGGCATGCCGACCGCCAGGTGCACGGCGCGCGCGGCCTCGCTCTCGCGCGCCGTGTGCGCACCGACGACCACGCTGACCTCGCTGCGGCCCATGCGATCGACCGTGGCCGCGTACTCGCCGCCGCTGCCGTCGAACAGCGTGATGGCATCGCCGGGTTGCAGCCGCAGCACCTGCACGTGGCGCGCGGCACCGGGCGGCAACGCCAGCGTGGCGCCGGCATGCAGTGGAACGGAGCAGTGAAAACGCGGCATTGCTATGAGATTCGTAGCTGCATTCCCATGTTGCATGGGCGATACAGCGTCTCTTTCTTCAGATTTCGTTCAGCGCTTCTTCAGCGATCAGACCCGGCCGTAGGCGAAGCCGGTGGTCGCGGTCGTGCCCTCGACCTCGTCGATCACCCGCAGCAGCGGCGTGAGTTCGCTGTAGCGGCTGGCGGTGGCGCGGATGTAGGCGATGAAACGCGGCGTGTCGGCGAGGTAGCGCGGCTTGCCGTCGCGCAGCGTGAGCCGCGCGAAGATGCCCGCGACCTTGAGGTGGCGCTGCAGGCCCATCCACTCGACCGCGCGGTAGAAGGCGCCGAAGTCCTCGTCGACCGGCAGGCCGGCCTTGCGGGCCTTCTGCCAGTAGCGCACGGTGATGTCGAGCACGAACTCCTCGTCCCAGCTCAGGAAGGCATCGCGCATCAGGCAGGCGATGTCGTAGGTGATCGGGCCGTAGACGGCGTCCTGGAAATCGAGCACGCCCAGCGGCGTCTTCGCGCGCTCGGCAAGCGTGTCGCCCGGCGCCACCATGAGGTTGCGCGGCATGAAGTCGCGGTGCACGTAGACGCTGGCCGCGGCGAGGTTGCTGTCGACGATCAGCTTGAAGCTGCGCTCCAGCCGTTCCTTCAGCTTGCCCTCGATGGCGACGCCGCGGTGGCGGCCCAGGTACCACTCGGGAAACAGCGACAGCTCGCGCTCGAGCAGCGCCCGGTCGTAGGGCGGCAGCACGCCGGGCTTCGAGGAGAGCTGCCAGCGGATCAGCGCGTCGATCGCCTGGTCGTAGAGCGGGCGGCTGGTGTCGGGCTGCTCGGGGTCGAGCACCTCGAGCATGGTCTGGCGGCCCAGATCGTCGAGCAGCAGGAAGCCGTGGGGCTGGTCCCATTCGAGCACCCGCGGCGCATGCACGCCGGCCTCGGCCATGAGCTGCGCCACCTGGACGAAGGGCGCGCTGTTTTCCTTGTCGGGCGGCGCGTCCATCACGATGCGCGTGCCCTCGGGGCCGGTGCCGTCGACGCGGAAGTAGCGGCGGAAGCTCGCGTCGGCGGAGGCGAGCCGCACGGTGTCGGGCAACAGGCGATGCGTCGTCGCGATGCCGGCAAGCCAACCCCGGAACGCTTCGGCCCGTTGCGGATCAGTCCAGGAAATGGCCCCATGGAGGGCTGGGGCCGTGGAGGCCGGGGGCGGGGGTGCTGTCATGGATAATCGATTCTACAAACCGCCTGGCACGGCAACCTCTGCGATCGGCGCCCGATCGGACCGGTTCGCCGCCGGCTCCTGCAACCGGCCGGCCTGCCGCGCCGCCTCCCCCGACGTTTCCTTTGTCCGAACCGATGCCTACGAATCCATGCCCCGACGCCTGGCACCTTGTGCGCTCGCTGCCTTCCTCGGGAGGACGCCGGGCTCTTCTCGGAACGGATCGGCGGGAGGCCTGATGAGCCGACGAGTCGACGTGCGCCGTTCCGGCCCGCCGCTGCCGCTGGCCCTCCTGACGCTGGCGCTGCTGCACGCGCATGGCGCGTCGGCGCAGGGAACGGGCCTGGACGGCCCGCTCACGCTCAAGCGCACGCCCCAGCTCGCCGAAACCATTCCGCCGCTGCTGCGCAGCCAGCTGCCCAGCCTCGTGAGCGGCGACCGCATCTCGGGCCGGCCCGACCTCGAGACCGTGGTGGAAGGCAATGCCAGCCTGCGGCGCGGCGAAACTTCCATCACCGCCGACCGCCTCGAGTACTACCAGCCCGACGACCGCGCGCGTGCCACGGGCAACGTGCGCGTCAACCAGGCCGGCAACGTCTACGAGGGTCCCGAGCTCGAGCTCAAGCTCGAGACCTTCGAGGGCTTCTTCAACAACGTGCGCTACTCCTTCCTTGCCAATGGCGGGCACGGCGACGCGCAGCGCATCGACTTCGTCGACACCAACGTGTCGGTCGCGCGCCAGGCCACCTACACCACCTGCCGCCGCGAGGACTTCCCCGGCTGGATGCCCGCGTGGATCCTGACCGCCGCCTCGCTCACCACCGACACCGAGGAGAACGTGGGCGTCGCCAAGGACGCGCGGATGAGCTTCATGGGCATCACCACGCCGGCGCTGCCCAGCCTGAGCTTCCCGCTGTCGAACGAGCGCAAGAGCGGCCTGCTGCCGCCCACCATCGGCATCGACAACACCAACGGCATCGAGTATTCGCAGCCGTACTACTGGAACATCGCGCCGAACCGCGACGCCACCATCACGCCGACGCTGATGTCCAAGCGCGGCATCAACCTGGGTTCGGAATTCCGCTATCTCGAAAAGGAATACAACGGCACGATCCGGCTCGACCTGATGGGCAGCGACCGGCTGCTGGGCCAGCGCTTCAACGAAGCCCGTGCCTCGCAGCTGCAGCAGCTGGCCAACGGCCAGATCCAGGCCAAGGACCTCGACCTGCGGCCGCAGCCGAGCTCCAAGCGCTGGGGCATCTGGGCCAACCACCACCAGAATTTCGATGCCAAGGCGCTCGGCCTCGATTCGCTCTCGGCCACCATCAACATCAACCGCGTCAGCGACGACGACTACTGGCGCGACTTCACCCGCACGCCCACGCTGTCGCAGCGCCTGCTGCCCAATGACGCCTCGCTCAACTGGAGCAAGGGCGACTGGAGCGGCGTGGTGCGCGCGCTGCGCTACCAGACGCTGCAGTACAGCCTGGCGCCGATCGTGCCGTCGTACGACCGGATGCCGCAGATCACGGCCAACTACAACAAGTACGACTGGGGCGGCTTCGACTTCTCCTTCACCACGGACTACACGCGCTTTCGCGTGAACCGCATCGCCGCCGGCCAGCCCGGCTACGACGCGATCCAGCAGTCGCAGCCCGACGGCGACCGGCTGTATGCCGTGGCGGCGCTGAGCCGGCCCTTCATCACGCCGAGCACCTTCGTCATTCCGAAGGTGCAGCTGCACGCCACCTCGTACAGCTACTACGTGCCGCAGGCCGACATCCCGAAGCTCACGCTCAACGGCGTGCAGTACGTGAACGGCATTCCGTACGACCCGAGCTCGCCGGTGTTCTGGCCCACCTCGTCGAACCGCACGGTGCCGACCTTCAGCCTCGACAGCGGCCTGATCTTCGAGCGCGACGCGAGCTTCTTCGGCCGCGCCTTCCGCCAGACGCTGGAGCCGCGCGCCTACTACGTCTACACGCCCTACCGCGACCAGAGCAAGCTGCCGAACTACGACACGGCCGCCAACGACTTCAGCTTCGCGACCATCTACACCGAGAACGCGTTCTCGGGCAACGACCGCATCTCCGACACCAACACGCTCACCATGGGCGTGACCTCGCGGCTGATCGATCCCGACACCGGTGCCGAGGCCGCGCGCTTCGGCGTCGCGCAGCGCCTGCGCTTCGCCGACCAGCGCGTCACGCTGCCGGGCGCGAATCCGGTCACGGACCGCGCGAGCGACCTGCTGCTGGGCGGCCAGATCAACTGGACGCCCAAGTGGAGCCTGGACACGGTCATCCAGTACAACCCCGACACCCGCAAGTCCACGCGCAGCGCCATCAGCGCGCGCTACAACCCGGCGCCCTATCACAACGTGAACATCGCGCTGCGCTACCAGGCGCCCAGCGATGCCTACCTCGCGGCCAAGGCGCTGAACCCGAACACCACCACCGTCAACGACGGCAGCAAGTCGATCGACGTCGGCTGGCAATGGCCGCTCAACGACTTCTGGGGCGACAAGGGCAAGGACCTCGGCCCCGGCAAGGGCCAGGGCGGCGGACGCTGGTACGCGGTGGGTCGTCTGAACTACGATCTGCAGGACCGCAAGCTCACCGACGGCGTCCTCGGCGTCGAGTACGACGGCTGCTGCTGGATCGGGCGCGTGGTGCTGCAGCGCGTCAGCACCGGCCAGGTGACGGCCAACACCCGCATCATGTTCCAGCTCGAATTCGTCGGTTTCGCCGCCATCGGCTCGAGCCCGATGCAGGCGCTGCGCACCAACATCCAACGCTACCAGCCCCTGCGCACACCGGTCGAAGGGCCGAGCCGCTTCACCAATTACGACTGAGACGAGAGACCGAGCAACGCCATGAAACACATCCGTTCCATTCTCAGCCTGGCCTGCCTCGCCGCGCTGGCCGCAACTGCCGGCGCCCAGCAGGGTTTCCGCTCCGGCGGCGGCATCACCGACATCATGCGCGCCGGTCCGCGCCTGGCACCGCCGGCCGCCCGGCCCGCCGCGCCGGCCGCACCGGTGCAGCGCTCGGCCGAGTTCATCGTCGCGCTGGTCAATTCCGAACCGATCACCAACACCGAGGTGCTGACCCGCGTGCAGCGGCTGATCCAGGAGAACCCCGACGCCGAGCGCGTGCCGCGCCCCGAACTCGGGCGCATGGTGCTCGAGCGGCTGATCTCCGAGCGCGCGCAATTGCAGCTCGCGAAGGAAACCGGCATCAAGGTCGACGAGATCGCCATCGACCAGGCCGAACAGACCGTCGCGCGCCAGAACCAGCTGACCCTGCCCGAGCTGCGCCAGCGCGTGGCCGCCGAAGGCATCAGCCTGCAGGCCTTCCGCAACGACCTGCGCGACCAGCTCCTGCTCACGCGCCTGCGCGGCCGCGAGGTCGATTCGAAGGTCAAGGTCAGCGACGCCGAAGCCGACCAGTTCCTGCAGGACCAGCGCAACAGCGGTGGCAAGGGCGATCCGTCCATGCTGAACCTCAACCTCGCGCAATTGCTGGTGGCCGTGCCCGAGAACGCCACCGACGCGCAGGTGGCGCAGGCGCAGCAGAAGGCCCAGGGCCTGGCGCAGCGCGCGCGCGCCGGCGAGGACTTCTCCAAGCTGGTGCAGAGCAACTCCGACGCCCCCGATCGCGCCAATGGCGGCGCGCTCGGCATGCGCACCGCCGACCGCTATCCGCCGCTGTTCGTCGAGGCCGTCCAGTCCACGGCCGTGGGCGGCATCGTCGGGCCGGTGCGCTCGTCCGCCGGCTTCCACGTCGTCAAGGTGATCGCCAAGGAACAGGTCGGCTCGGCCGACGCGGTGGTCACGCAGACCCATGCGCGCCACATCCTGCTGCAGAACGACCCCAAGCGCACCACCGAGCAGGCGGTGGCGCAGCTGGCCGAATTCAAGCGGCGCATCGAGGCCAGCGGCGGCAGCGTCGACTTCGCCAGCCTGGCGCGCGACAACTCGCAGGACGGCAGCGCCAAGGACGGCGGCGACCTCGGCTGGGCTCGCCCGGGCATGTACGTGCCCGAGTTCGAGGAAGCCATGAACCGCCTCGCGCCGGGCCAGATCAGCGATCCCGTGGTGTCGCGCTTCGGCGTCCACCTGATCCAGGTGCTCGAGCGCCGCAACGTCAAGCCGAGCCAGGACGAGCAGCGCGAAGCCGCCCGTGCCGTGCTGCGCGACCAGCGCACCGAGGAAGCCTTCAACACCTGGGCGCAGGAAGTGCGCGCGCGCGCCTACGTCGAGTTCCGCGAGCCCCCGCAGTCCTGATCGACACACGATGGCGCACATTCCCAGGAAGCGCTTCGGCCAGCACTTCCTGTCCGACGGCGGCATCATCGACGCGATCGTGCGCGAGATCGCGCCGCAGCCCGGCGACCCCATGGTCGAGATCGGTCCCGGCCTCGCGGCGCTCACGCAGCCGCTGGTCGAGCGGCTCGGCCGGCTCACCGTGATCGAGCTCGACCGCGACCTCGCCAAGCGGCTGCGCAGCCATCCGCAGCTCGAGGTGGTGGAGTCCGACGTGCTCAAGGTCGACTTCGCGGCGTTGGCGGCGAAGGTGCCGACCACCGCGCTGCGCGTGGTCGGCAACCTGCCCTACAACATCTCCACGCCGATCCTCTTTCACCTGCTGGGCTATGCCCACCTGGTGGCCGACCAGCACTTCATGCTGCAAAAGGAAGTGATCGACCGCATGGTGGCGCGGCCCGCCACCTCGGACTACAGCCGCCTGAGCGTGATGCTGCAGTGGCGCTACGAGATGGAGAACGTGCTGTTCGTGCCGCCCGAGAGCTTCGATCCGCCGCCGCGCGTCGACAGCGCCGTGGTGCGCATGGTGCCGCTGGCCGCGCCGCCGGCGGTCGATGCGAAGCGGCTCGAGGAGATCGTGCAGGTCGCGTTCAGCCAGCGCCGCAAGCTGCTGCGCCACACGCTCGGCAAATGGCTCGACGAGCATGGCTTCGCCGGCGAATTCGACACGCAGCGGCGCGCCGAGGAAGTGCCGGTCGACCAGTACGTGGCGCTGGCGCAGACGCCGGGGCTCGGCTGAAGCGACCGAGCCGTTGCGCGGGCCGCGAGAGAAACGAAAAAACCCGTCGATGACGGGTTTTTTCTTGCGGTGCCGGGACGCGCCCGGCGAGCGCTTCTTTCTTCTTGATTACGCCGCGGCGAGCCAGTAACCCGCGTTGAACGGGCTGCTCATGCGCAAGGCCAGCGGCGAGACGTCGACCAGTTTGTCGGTCGGCATTTTTTCGCCGGTGGGTTCGTCGGTCGCGGTGGCCGTCACCGCGGGGGGGACGGTCGCCGGGTCGATCTGGATGCCATCGAGGGTTGCCGCGCTGGTCGGCTGGGCCTCGTTCGCCCGTTCTGCTTGGCTGGTTTGTGCAGAACGGGCTACAGAAAAGAATAGAAGCACCGGAAGGGCACCTTGCGGTCGCCCCAGTAGTCCGACGCGTCGCGGAAGATGTCGAGCAGCTGCTCGCGCGCTTCCTTGTCGAACTTGCCGTTGGCCGGGATCTGTTCGAGAACGATCACGAAACCGGGCTGCGGGCCCGATTTATGCAACGGATCGGTCATGCAGTCGTACAGCGCGTCGAAGTTCTTGCCGAAGTGCGCCGGAAAGGTGAACTGCTGGGCGATCAGGTCGAGCACGTCCTGCTTGGTCTGTGCGTTGCCGAGGTTGGCATACAGGAAGTGCTGGCCCGCCGCGTTGGCGGCGTCCTGCAGGTCGCTCACGCGGAACGCGCGAATCGATTGCACGATGTTCGGGCGTACGGCACGAAGGGATAAAGTCATCTCCGCTGGTCTTTCCATAGTCATCATCATTTCTTCGGGGCGCTTCGGTGCGCCGCTCAAGTCGTTGTCGTCGCTCATGGCGTGATCCGTCTGAAACTCGCGTAGTGGTCCGCCGTGTACCAGCAGGCCTCGGGTGCCGTTCGCTTCTCGCCGCCGCACACGATGCGCCGGGCACCGCGATCGCGCGATCCGGGCGTGCTCACCGTGTACTCGCGATAGTGGCCGCGCTGGGCCGAGGGCAGGAGCCGCTCGCGATTGCCGAACACCGAGCCGTCCTTGTCGTACCGGAAGGGACCGCCGTTCAGGATGGCTTCGTAGGTACGCTGGCCTTGCACCGGCAGCTCGGCCAGCGCAATCGTTTCCTGGGCGGTGGAATTCCCGGCGCCGAACCATCCGCGGGCCTCGGCCCCCGTCGTCGCCAGCGCTGCCAGCATGAAGCCGGTGAGCGCAAACTTAGCGACAGAGGACGTGATCGAGGCGCAAGACGCCATCGCCATAAAGAGGCACCACAAGAAAAGAGCGGGGGGTTCGGATCAGCGATCAACCTTGGGGTTAACCCGCAAATCCAAGCCCGCGAGTGTGCACCACGCTGGCGAAAATAGCAAGCGACTGCCCAAAGTTTGAGCAGCATCGAGGGCTTGACAGGGACGCCATAAGTTGGCGTCCACTCTCGAAGAAATGCTTGCTAAAGCTTAACGTTCTGCGTTGGCGTCGGCCACCGTGAGCGCCGACATGTTCACGATGCGCCGCACGGTGGCGCTCGCCGTGAGAATGTGCACAGGTTTGGCCGCTCCGAGCAGCACCGGGCCGATCGCGATGTTGCCGCCGGCCGCCGTCTTGAGCAGGTTGTAGGAAATGTTGGCCGCGTCGATGTTCGGGAAAACCAGCAGGTTGGCATCGCCGGCCAGCGCGCTGTGCGGCATGACCACCGCGCGCTGCTTGCTGTCGAGCGCCACGTCGCCGTGCATTTCGCCATCGACCTCGAGCCAGGGCGCCTGCACGCGCAGCAGGTCGAGCGTCTTGCGCATCTTCAGCGCGCTCGGCTCGTTGCTGGTGCCGAAGTTCGAGTGCGACAGCAGCGCCGCCTTGGGCTTGAGGCCGAAGCGCATCATCTCCTCGGCCGCCATGGTCGTGATCTCGGCCAGTTCCTCGGGCGTCGGGTCGTAGTTGACGTGGGTGTCGACCAGGAACACCTGGCGGTCGGGCAGCAGCAGGCCGTTCATGCAGGCATACACCGGCACGTCCTGCGGGGTGCTGGCGCAGCCGCCGGGGCGCTTGCCGATCACCTGGTCGATGTAGTGCAGGTGGATCAGCGTGGTGCCCCAGGTGCCGCAGATCATGCCGTCGACCTCGCCCTTGTGCAGCAGCATCGCGCCGATCAGCGTGAGGCGGCGGCGCATCTCGATCTTGGCGACCTGCACCGTGATGCCCTTGCGCTCGGTCATGCGGTGGTAGGTCTGCCAGAAGTCGCGGTAGCGGTGGTCCTGCTCGACGTTGACCACGTCGTAGTCGAGCTCTTCCTTCAGGCGCAGGCCGAACTTCTCGATGCGCTGGGCGATGATGGCCGGGCGGCCGATCAGCGTCGGGCGCGCGATGCCCTCGTCGACCACGATCTGCGCGGCGCGCAGCACGCGTTCTTCCTCGCCCTCGCAGTAGGCCACGCGCTTCTTCGGCGCGCGCTTGGCGGCGTCGAAGATCGGCTTCATGGTGGTGCCCGAGGCGTAGACGAAGCTCTGCAGCTTGTCGCGGTAGGCGTCCATGTCCTTGATCGGACGCAGCGCCACGCCGCTTTCCTCGGCCGCCTTGGCCACGGCCGGCGCGATCTTCATCATCAGGCGCGGGTCGAAGGGCTTCGGGATCAGGTATTCGGGGCCGAACGACAGCTTCTCGCCGACGTAGGCGGCCGCCACGCGCTCGCTCTGCTCGGCCTGCGCCAGCTCGGCGATGGCGTGCACCGCGGCGATCTCCATCTCGTCGGTGATCGTGGTCGCGCCCGAGTCGAGCGCGCCGCGGAAGATGTACGGGAAGCACAGGACGTTGTTGACCTGGTTCGGGTAGTCGGTGCGGCCGGTGGCCATGATGATGTCGTCGCGCACCGTGCGCGCGTCTTCGGGCGTGATTTCCGGATTCGGGTTGGCCAGCGCGAAGATCACCGGGCGCGTCGCCATCTTGGCGACCATCGCGGGCTTGAGCACGCCGCCGGCCGACAGGCCGAGGAACACGTCGGCGCCCTCGATCACCTCGGCCAGCGTGCGCGCCGTGGTGTTCTGCATGTACTGGCGCTTGTCGTCGTCCATCAGCTCGGTGCGGCCTTCGTAGACCACGCCGGCCAGGTCGGTCACAAACACGTTCTCGCGCTTCAGGCCGACCTTGAGCAGCAGGTTCAGGCAGGCCAGCGCCGCGGCGCCCGCGCCCGAGGTCACGAGCTTCACGTCGGCGATGTCCTTGCCGGCCACCTTCAGGCCGTTGAGCATGGCCGCCGCCACGGTGATCGCCGTGCCGTGCTGGTCGTCGTGGAAGACCGGGATCTTCATGCGCTTGCGCAGCTCGCGCTCGACGTAGAAGCAGTCGGGCGCCTTGATGTCCTCGAGATTGATCGCGCCGAAGGTGGGCTCGAGCGCGGCGATCACCTCGACCAGCTTCGCAGGGTCCTTCTCGTCGATCTCGATGTCGAACACGTCGACGCCGGCGAACTTCTTGAACAGGACGCCCTTGCCTTCCATCACCGGCTTGGAAGCCAGCGGGCCGATGTCGCCGAGCCCCAGCACCGCGGTGCCGTTGGTGATGACCGCCACGAGGTTGCCGCGCGCGGTGTACTTGAAGGCGTTGGCCGGGTCCTTGACGATTTCCTCGCAGGGCGCGGCCACGCCGGGCGAGTAGGCCAGCGACAGGTCGCGCTGGTTGACCATCTGCTTGGTCGCGGCGATCGAGATCTTTCCGGGGACCGGGAACTCGTGGTACTCGAGGGCGGCACGTCGAAGTTCGGCGCGTTTGTCTTCGGGCGAGGGAGTCGAGGATGACGAAGGGGTCGTGTCAGACATGTGCCGTTGCTCCTGAGGCGCTTCTTCTGGGGGCGCCGATTGTAGACCTCGGACGATGACGGACTATGACGCCTGGCCAGGGTGCAGCCATGACCAAAATGACCAAAAGCACGGGTCCGCGGTCAAGTCGCTGTGGCAATATGCCAAGTCCGCACAAAAACCCTCTAGAGGAGCGCAGCCATGGCCCTGATGGATTTCATCAAGAAACAGTTCATCGACATCATCCAGTGGACCGAGTCCGGCGATGGCACGCTGGCCTGGCGCTTCCCGATGGCGGAAATGGAAATCCAGAACGGCGCCTCGCTGACGGTGCGCGAGTCGCAGGTCGCGGTGTTCGTCAACGAAGGCCAGGTGGCCGACGTGTTCGGCCCCGGCATGTACAAGCTCAGCACGCAGACGCTGCCGGTGCTGACCTACCTGAAGAACTGGGACAAGCTCTTCGAGTCCCCGTTCAAGAGCGACGTCTACTTCTTCAGCACGCGCCAGCAGGTCGACCAGAAGTGGGGCACGCCGCAGCCCATCACCATCCGCGACAAGGACTTCGGCGCCGTGCGCCTGCGCGCCTTCGGCAACTACTCGTTCCGCATCGGCGACGCCAAGCTGTTCCACACCGAGATCTCGGGCACGCGCGACATCTACACCGTGGCCGACCTCGACGGCCAACTGCGCGGCCTGGTGCTGCAGAACATCAGCAACGCCATCGCCTCCAGCGGCGTGCCCTTCCTCGACCTCGCGGCCAATCAGATCCAGTTCGCGCAGGCGCTGGCGGCCCAGCTGGTGCCCGAGTTCGCCAAGATCGGCATCAAGCTCGAGAACATCACGGTCCAGAACGTCTCGCTGCCCGAGGAACTGCAGAAGATCCTCGACCAGAAGATCGGCATGGGCATGGTCGGCAACGACATGGGCAAGTTCATGCAGTACCAGACGGCGCAGGCGATCCCCAAGTTCGCCGAGGGTGCCGCCAACGGAGGCGGCATCGCGGGCGACGCGATGGGCCTGGGCGCCGGCGTGGCGCTCGGCCAGGTGCTGGCGCAGAACCTCGCGCAGGGCCTGAGCCCGAACGCTGCGGCCCAGGCGGCCGCGACCCAGCAGCAGCCGGCGGTGGCGGTGGTGAACCCCAACGACGTGATGACGACGCTCGAGAAGCTCGGCGAACTCAAGACCAAGGGCATCCTGACCCAGGAAGAGTTCGACGCCAAGAAGGCCGAACTGCTCAAGAAGCTGGTCTGACCCGGCGCTATGTTCTGTATAGCGCCTGACGCCCGCTCGACGGGCGTGAGAGGCATGATCGGCTGGAAGAATGCTGCGGGCCTCGCGCCCGCGCGTGCGCGCCATGGCTGAGGAAGCCGGCGGCACCCAGCGCTACTACCGCGCGCCCTGCCCCGGCTGCGGCGCGCCGGTCGAGTTCCGATCGGCCCAGTCGACCCATGCGGTCTGCCCCTACTGCCAGAGCACCGTCGTGCGCCAGGGCGACACGCTCGCGCGCACCGGCAAGATGGCCGAGCTGTTCGACGACTTCAGCCCGCTGCAGCTGTTCGCCGCGGGCCGGATCCAGGACAAGCCCTTCACCATCGTCGGCCGGCTCCAGTACAAGTACGCCGGCGGCCGCTGGACCGAGTGGATCGCGGCCCTCGATGGCGACCGCACCGGCGTGCTCAGCGAGGACAACGGCGCCTACGTCTTCTCCCTGCCGTTCGAACTGCAGCGCACGGCGCCGGCCGCGGCCGACCTGCGCGTGGGCGCCACCAGCGCCTTCAACGGCCAGAGCTACACCGTCGCCTCGAACGAGGAGGTGACGCTGGTCTCGGCGCAGGGCGAACTGCCGCACCTGCCCGAGCTCGGCCGGCCGTTCCAGGTGGTCGAGCTGCGCAACGACAAGGGCCTGGTGCTGAGCCTGGACTACGGCTCGCAGCCGCCCACGGCCTCGCTGGGCCGTTCGGTCGATCTCGAATCGCTGCAGCTCACCGGACTGCGCGAGGATTCGGCCAAGGACGAGAAGGGGCGCAGCTTCAACTGCCCCAACTGCGGCTCGCCGGTCACGCTCAACCTGGCTGACAGCAAGAGCGTCACCTGCCGCTCGTGCAACAGCATCATCGACCTCACGCAGGGCATCGGCGGCGAGCTCAAGCATGCGGCGCAGAACGAGCCGGTGCGCCCGCTGATCGCGCTGGGCAGCATGGGCCAGCTGCAGGGCGCCCAATGGCAGGTGGTGGGTTTCCAGCACCGCATGGGCAGCGAGCCCGGCGACGACGAGCAGTTCGGCTGGGACGAGTACCTGCTCTACAACAAGAAGCGCGGCTTCAGCTTCCTGGTCGACGCCGAGGACGGCTGGAGCATGGTGCGCCCCACCACCGGCGCGCCGGTGATGGCCGAGAACGGCAGCACCGCCACCTACCTCGGCAAGCGCTACCAGCAGCAGTACGCCTACAACGCCGAGACCACCTACGTGGCCGGCGAGTTCTACTGGCAGGTCGAGCGCGGGCAGAAGACCTTCAACCGCGACTTCGCGGTCGGCGGCGCCCTGCTGTCGATGGAGCGCTCGGTCAACGAGCTCACCTGGTCCTCGGGCAGCAAGATCGACAGCGGCGCGGTCGCCACGGCCTTCAAGCTCGATGCCAAGAAGGACCTGTTCGAGCGCTCCGACGCGTCGCCGGTCAGCGCGGCCTCGGGGCTGGGTTGCGGCACGATCGTGGTGATCGCGATCGTGATCATCGTGCTGCTCATCATCCTGAGCACCTGCAGCAGCAGCAGCGGCGGTTCGGGCGGCGGCTACCGCAGCTCGGGCGGCTCCTACGGCGGCTCCTCGAGCGGCGGTGGCCACAAATGACGAAGATCGCGCTGCCGATTCATCGACTGATAGATACAGATACGACTGGAGGTCCCCATGGGATTTGAATGGCTGAAACCTGGCGTGGTCCTCGGATCGCTCGTGTACGCGCTGATCGGCGTGGTGATCTTCTGGCTCTGCTTCCTGATCATCGACAAGATCACGCCCTATGACCTCTGGGGCGAGATCGTCGAGAAGCAGAACGTGGCGCTGGGCCTGGTCGTCGCCGCGATGAGCCTGGGCATCAGCATCATCGTCGCCGCCGCCATCCATTGAGCGAGGAGCAGGCCCTGTCCGCGCGCCCGGCCGATGCGCGCGGGCCGCAGCCCGTCGAGATCGCGCTGCTCGCCAGCGTCTTCGTGGTGGCCGCCTGCGGGCTGGTCTACGAACTCAGCGCGGCGGCGCTCAGCTCCTACCTGCTGGGCGACTCGGTGCTGCAGTTCAGCACCATCATCGGCACCTACCTGTTCGCGATGGGCGTGGGCTCGTGGCTGTCGCGCTATTTCGACCGCCAGCTGCCGGCCCACTTCCTGCGCATCGAGCTGATGGTGGCGCTGATCGGCGGCGCGCTGCCGGCCGTGCTGTTCCTGGCCAACGCCTACGCGCCTGGAGCGTTCCGGTTGCTGCTGTACGGACTGGTGATCGTGGTGGGCACGCTGGTCGGGCTCGAGATCCCGCTGGTGATGCGCATCCTGCGGCGCAACGTCGCGCTCAAGAACCTGGTGTCGCAGGTGCTGACCTTCGACTACCTCGGCGCGCTCGCGGTGTCGGTGGCCTTCCCGCTGATCCTGGTGCCGCAGCTCGGCATGATCCGCACCGGCCTGCTGTTCGGCTTCATGAACGCGGCGGTGGCGGTGTGGGCGCTCTGGCTGTTCCGCCACGAGCTGCGGCGCGTCGGCGCGCATGCGCTGGCCTGCTTCCTGTCGCTCGCGGCGCTGCTGGGCGGCTTCATCGGCGCCGACCACATCACCACGCTGGCCGAGGACAAGTTCTACCAGGACCGCATCGTCTTCAGCGCCACCTCGCCCTACCAGCGCATCGTGGTCACGCGCGGGCTGCTCGGGCACCGGCTGTTCCTCAACGGCAACCTGCAGTTCGCCGAGCGCGACGAATACCGCTACCACGAGGCGCTGGTGCACCCCGTGATGGCCGCGCACGGCGCGCCCAAGAAGGTGGCGGTGCTCGGCGGCGGTGACGGCATGGCGGTGCGCGAGGTGCTCAAGTACCCCTCGGTGGAGTCGGTCACGCTGGTCGAGCTCGATCCGAACATGACGAAGCTGTTCACCGAGCACGAGACGCTGGCCGCGCTCAACGGCCATTCGCTGTCGTCGCCGAAGCTCAAGATCGTCAACACCGATGCTTTCCAGTGGCTGCAGCAGCGCGGTGACGACGACCTGTTCGACGTGATCGTGGTCGACTTTCCAGATCCCACCAACTTCGCGATCGGCAAGCTCTACACCAACAGCTTCTACGCGCTGCTCGACAAGCGTCTCGCGGCCAGCGGCTACGCGGTGATCCAGACCACTTCGCCGCTGGTGGCGCGCAAGAGCTTCTGGACCGTGGCGCAGACGGTGGAGTCGGTGGGCCTGACCGCGACGCCCTATCACGTGCACGTGCCGAGCTTCGGTGAATGGGGCTTCATCATCGCGAGCCACCGCCCCTACCGGAAGCCAGACGCGCTGCCCGCGGGCCTGCGCTTCCTGTCCGCGCCCACGCTGCCGCTGATGTTCGACTTCCCGCTCGACATGGCGCGCGTGCCGGCCGAGGTCAACCGGCTTTCCAACCAGGTCCTCGTCACCACCTACGAACAGGAGTGGGGCAAGGTCATGGCACATTGAGCGCGCGGGCGATGCGGCCATGAGGCGGCGCAGCTTCCTCGGCACGGTCGGCGCCGCCGGTGCGCTCGCGCTCGCCGGCTGCGATGCGCCGCCGCCCATCGAAGGCGGCTTCACCGGCATCGACATGGCGCGCGGCCACGCGATGCGCGACGGCACGCTGAAGTCGCGCGCGCCCGCGAGCACCCGCAGGACCCGCGTGCTGATCGCCGGCGGCGGCGTCGCCGGGCTCGCGGCGGCGCGCGCGCTGCGCCTCGCGGGCATCGACGACTTCGCACTGCTCGAGCTCGAGGACAGCGCGGGCGGCAATGCGCGCGGCGGCATGGTCAACGGCATCGCCTGCCCGCTCGGCGCGCACTACTTGCCGGTGCCCGGCGACGATGCGCGCGAGGTGCAGGACCTGCTCGAGGAACTGGGCCTGCGCCGGCGCGTGGCCGGCCGCTGGGAATACGACGAGCGCACGCTGTGCCACAGCCCGCAGGAGCGGCTGTTCTTCCACGGCGAGTGGCAGGACGGCCTGCTGCCGGTGCATGGCGTGGGCGCCGACACGCAGGCGCAGTACCGCCGCTTCGCGCAGCGCATCGACGCGCTCCAGCATGCGGCCCACTTCGCCATTCCCACGCTCAAGGTCGCGGTCACGCCCGAGCTGCTGGCGCTCGATGCGCAGGCCTTCTCGGCCTGGCTCGACCGCGAGGGCTTCAGCGACGACCACTTGCGCTGGTACCTCGACTACTGCTGCCGCGACGACTACGGCGCGGGCATCGAGCAGGTCTCGGCCTGGGCCGGCATCCACTACTTCGCGAGCCGGCACGGCTTCCACGCACCCGGCGATCCGTCGGGCAGCGCCAACGACACCAACCCCGAGCGCGACGGCGTGCTGACCTGGCCCGAGGGCAACGGCTGGCTCACGAAGCAGCTGGCAGTGCCGCTGGGCGAACGGCTGCGCACGGGCCAGGTGGTCGTGCGCATCGCCGAGGTGCGCGGCGGCGTCGAGGTCGATGCCTGGGATGCCGCCTCGCAATCGCTGGTGCGCTGGCAGGCCGCGCATTGCATCGTCGCGCTGCCGGTGTTCGTCGCCGCGCGCGTGGTCGAGAACGCGCCCGCGGTGCTCGCGCATGCCGCGGCGCACGTGCGCCATGCGCCCTGGCTGGTGGCCAACGTGCATCTGCGCGGCCCGCTGGTCGATCGCCCCGGTGCCGCGCCGAGCTGGGACAACGTGGTCTACGGCACGCGCGGCCTCGGCTATGTCGATGCGCGCCACCAGACGCTCGACCCCACGCCGCGCGGCACCGTGCTCAGTTGGTACCGACCGCTGGGCCCGAGCCGCTACGACGCGGGCGACGGCCGCCGTCTGCTGCTCGAGCGGCCCTGGACCGGCTGGCGCGACGACCTGCTGGCCGAGCTCTCGGTGCCGCACCCCGACCTGCCCGCGCTGGCCACGCGCATCGAGATCACGCGCTACGGGCATGCCATGGCCATTCCGCGGCCCGGACTGCTGGCGCAGATCGGTTCGCAGCGCACCGCGCCCGACGATGCCCACCGCGGCAGCGTGATCGCGGGCCGGCTGTCGTTCGCGCATGCCGACTGGTCGGGCTATTCAATCTTCGAGGAAGCCTTCACGCGCGGGCATGTGGCCGGAGCGAGCCTCGCATGAAGACGCTGGTGCTCGGCGGCTACGGCAACTTCGGCGCGCGCATCAGCCGCGCGCTGGCCGCCGATACGGCCATCGAGCTGCTGGTGGGCGGGCGCGATCTCGAACGGGCGACGGCCTTCACGCAAGCGCTGGCGGGCGGGGCGCGTGCCGTTCGCGTCGATGCGCAGTCGCCGGATTTCGTGCAGAGCTTGCGCGAGCTCGGCGTCGAGCTCGTCATCCACACGGCCGGTCCGTTCCAGAACCAGGACTATCGCGTGCCGCAGGCGGTGGCCGCCGCCGGCGCGCACTACATCGATCTGGCCGACGGACGTCGCTTCGTCTGCGACTTTCCCGCGGCGCTCGACGGCGCCTTCCGCAACGCGGGCCGCACGGCCGTCACGGGCGCGAGCACCGTGCCGGCGCTTTCCTCGGCCGTGGTCGACCACCTCGCGGCCGGCTGGCAGGGCATCCGCGGCATCGACATCTGCATCGCACCGGCCCAGGGCGCGCCGCGCGGCGAGGCCACGCTCGCGGGCGTGCTCGCCTACTGCGGCGCGCCGATCCGCGTCTGGCAGCACGGTCGCTGGACCGAGCAGCCCGGCTGGGCCCGGCCCTCGACCGTGCGCTTCGCGCGCATGCGTCCGCGCCGCGGCGCGCTGTGCGACATCCCCGACCTCGAACTCTTCCCGGCGCGCCATGCCGGCGTGCAGTCGGTGATGTTTCGCGCCGCGCTCGAGGTGGGCCTCACGCAGCAGGCCTTCGCCTTCCTGGCGGCCCTGCGCCGCATCGGCCTGCTGCCCGCGCCGCAGAAGCTGGCGCCGCTGCTGCATGCCACGGGCGGCCTGTTCGATGCGTTCGGCAGCGCGCTCGGCGGCATGGTGGTGCGCGTCGAAGGCATCGACGCGCGAGGCGCCGCGGCGCAACGCGCCTGGCACATCGCGGCCGACGACAACCATGGGCCCGAGATTCCCTGCATGGCCGCCATCCTGCTGGCGCGCCGGCTCGCGCGCGGCGATGCGCTGCCCGTCGGCGCGCAGGCCTGCATGGGCCTGCTCGCGCTGCCCGAGTTCGAACCCGAGTTCGCGCGCTGGGGCATGGTGACGGACGTGGTCGACGAGACGCCGCGAATGCCATGACCCGCCCGGCCGACGACGACCGCCTGCTGCGCCTGAGCCTCGTCGCGGTCTGGCTGGTGACGGCCGTCGTCAGCATCGTCGAACTCGACGGCCAGAGCCGCCGGGTGCTGGCCGAGGCCGGTATCGCCTCGCCGCCCTGGCTGGTGCAACTGCTGATCGTCGGCGGCGCGGCGGCCGACCTCGTCGTCGGCCTCGCGCTGTGGTGGCGGCCGGGCCGCGCCAGTTACCTCGCGGCGCTCGGCCTGCTGTTGCTCATGACGGCGGTCGCCACCGGCCTGCAGCCGGCGCTGTGGCTGCATCCACTGGGCCCGCTGCTCAAGAACCTGCCGATCGCCGCGCTGCTGTGGCACCTGTACCGACGCGCCACGCCATGAACACCTACCTGGTCCTCAAGTGGCTGCACATCGTCTCCAGCGTGCTGATGGTCGGCACCGGGCTGGGCTCGGCCTTCTACATGTTCTTCGCCAACCGCAGCGGCAGCGTTGCGGCGCAGGCGGTGGTGAGCCGGCTGGTGGTGCGCGCCGACTGGTGGTTCACCACGCCCACCGTGATCCTGCAGCCGGCCACCGGCTTCGCGCTCGCCCACATGGCAGGCTGGCCGCTGTCCACGCCGTGGCTTGCGCTGTCGCTGGGGCTGTTCGTGTTCGCGGGCGCCTGCTGGCTGCCCGTGGTGTGGCTGCAGATCCGCATGGCCGCGATCGCCGGGCAGGCGCAGCGCGACGGCCTGCCGTTGCCGCCGCTGTATGCACGCTACCAGCGCTGGTGGGAGTGGCTCGGCTACCCTGCCTTCGTGGCCATGGTCGTGGTCTTCTGGCTCATGGTGAACAAGCCCGCGCTCTCGCCCTGAGCCGGGCCGGGGCGCGGGCCTGTGCGGTTTTCACACAGACTTCACACACGCCGCCATGGGTTCACAGACCGCGGACAGACTGCCAGACGCCGACAAAAACACCGGGGGAGCCTCCATGCTTCAAGTTGCCAATCGAAAACTCGCGTCGCTCAGCGACGTGCTCTTCACCGGGCTGGGCCGCGCGCTCGGCTTCCTGCGCCCGCTCGCGCGCGGGCTCATCGGTTCCTGGCGACCCCCGGGCTGGCTGCGCATCGCGGGCGCGCTGCTGCTGCTCGGACTGCAATGGCTGCAGCAGCGGCTTGCCTGGGTGCTGCTGCTGGTGTTGCTGGCGTTCGCGGGCTGGATGGCCAGCCCGCAGCTCCTGAAGTGGTGGCATGGCCTCACGCCCGATCGCGTCGAGCCCGTGGTGGCGACCGCGCAGATCGTGCCGCCGCCGCGCACGCAGATCGAGCTCGACAAGGGGCCCAATCCGGTCGTCATCAATTTCTCGGCCTCAGTCGCGCCGATCGCGCGTGTCGGCCAGGAGGCGACGGGTGTCGGCATCGAGCCGGCCATCGCGGGCCGCTGGACCTGGACCGATGCCAAGAAGCTGGAGTTCCTGCCCGCGCAGGACTGGCCGGTGGGCCAGGCCTACAAGGTGCAGCTCTCGAAGGAGGCGCTGGCACCGCACATCGAGATCGAACAGCGCAAGTACGACTTCAGCTCGGCCGAGTTCAGCGCCCGCATCGCGAGCGCCGAGTTCTACCAGGACCCGGTGCAGGCCAACGTGCGGCGCGCGCTGTTCCAGGTGCGCTTCTCGCATCCCGTGAACACCGCCGAGTTCGAGAAGCGGCTGGTGCTGACCTACGACCAGGCCTGCAGCAGCTCGTTCTTCAGCGTCGGCAAATGCGCGAGCGAGAAATTCACGGTCAGCTACGACAAGCTGCGCCTCACGGCCACGGTCCAGTCCGAGCCCCTGCCCATTCCCGAGAAGACCCGCCCCGTGCTGCTGAGCCTCACTGCCGGCGCGGTGGCGCAGAAGGGCGGCCCGGGCCAGCGCAACGACGTCTCGCGCGCGGTCGACATCCCCGGCCTCTTCAGCCTCGACATCGCCAGCGTCGAACCCACCATCGTCACGGGCGAGAACGGCGAGCCCGAGCACGTGATGCATGTCAGCGCCTCGATGCCGGTGCACGAGCGCGAGATGGCGCGCCTGGTGCAGGCCTGGCTGCTGCCGGTCACCGAAGATCCCAAGGGCGACCCGGAAGACAGGTTCGACTGGTCTGCCGATCCCGCGAAGATCACCGACGCGGTGCTGCGCCGCGCGAAGAAGATCGGCCTGCAGCCCATCGCCAGCGAGCGCGAGGTGACCGAGACGGTCAGCTTCCGCCTGCCGCAGGCCGAAGGCGGGCGCTACCTGCTGGTGCGCGTGGCCAAGGGCCTGAAGACGCCCGGCGGCTACCAGCTCGGCACGGCCTTCCAGAGCGTGCAGCTGCTCAAGACCTTCGCGCCCGAACTCACGATCATGAGCCAGGGTTCGCTGCTCGCGCTGTCGGGCGAGCGCAAGCTGCCGATCCTGGTGCGCGACCTGCCGGGCGTGCGCGTCGAGATCGGGCGCCTGCTGCCGCAGCAGCTGCAGCACCTGGTGACGCAGAGTAACGGCGATTTCTCGCATCCCAAGTTCTACGGCGGCCTCGGCACCGACAACCTGGTCGATCGCTTCGAGAAGCAGATCCCGCTGGCCATTCCGCCCGGCAAGGCGCACTACGAGACGGTCGATTTCGCCGAGTACCTGCGCAGCGACATCAGCGACCGGCGCGGCGTGTTCCTGCTCAAGGTGCAGGGCTTCGATCCCAAGGCGAAGAAGAAGCCCGAGGGCGAAGCGGACGCCACCGAGGCGTCGTCCGAGGACGAGGAGCAGCAGTCCTCGGGCGAGGACGAGGGCAACCCCGAGAGCGGCAACCCCGAGGACCAGAAGGACGAGCGGCTGGTGCTTGTCACCGACCTGGGCATCGTCGCCAAGAAGTCGCTCGACGGCACGCGCGACGTGTTCGTGCAGAGCATCGCCAACGGCCAGCCCGTGGGCGGCGCGCTGGTCGAGGTGTGGGGCCGCAACGGCATGATCGTGGCGTCGCAGGCCACCGATGCCACGGGCCGCGCGAAGCTGCCCAACCTCGCGGGCTTCCAGCGCGAGAAGCAGCCGGTGGTGCTGGTGGTGCGCAAGGACGGCGACCTGAGCTTCCTGCCCTTCAACAAGACCGACCGCACGCTCGACATCTCGCGCTTCGACGTCGGCGGCCTGCGCGCGGCCGGCGTGCCGAACCAGATGACGGCCTACGTCTTCAGCGACCGCGGCATCTACCGCCCGGGCGACACCATGCACATCGCGATGATGGTGAAGGCCGGCAACTGGGGCACCTCGCTGCGCGACCTGCCGCTCGAAGCCGAGATCATCGATGCGCGCGGCCTGAGCGTGCGGCGCGAGAAGCTGCGCCTCGGCCCCGGCGGCGCGGCCGAGATCGCGCACGCCACGCAGGACACCTCGCCCACCGGCAACTACACCGTCAACCTCTACCTGCCGCGCGAGTCCTCGCCCGGCGCGCCCGAGGTGCAGGGGCTGCTGCTGGGCAGCACCACGGTGAAGGTGCAGGAGTTCCTGCCCGACCGCACCAAGGTCACGGCCAGGCTCAGCAGCGAGATCGCCGAAGGCTGGGTGAAACCCAAGGACATGAAGGCGCTGATCGACGTGCAGAACCTGTTCGGCACGCCCGCGCCCGACCGCAAGGTTGAGGGCACGCTCACGCTGAGCCCGGCCTTCCCGGTGTTCCGCGCCTTCGCCGACTACGCCTTCTTCGATCCGCAGCGCGCGGCCGAGAAGCAGGTGGACGACCTCGGCAGCGTGCAGACCAGCGCCGAGGGCAAGGCCGAGTTCGACCTGCGGCTGTCGCGCTTCGAGGCCGCCACCTACCAGGTGCACGTGCTGGCCAAGGCCTTCGAACCCGAGGGCGGGCGCAGCGTGTCGGCCGAGGCGCGCACGCTGGTGAGCGACCTGCCCTACCTGGTGGGCGTCAAGGTCGACGGCGACACCGGCTACGTGAGCAAGGGCGCGGCGCGCAACGCGCACGTGATCGCGATCGACCCGCAGGCGAAGAAGACCGCGGTGGCCGACCTGGTGCTGCAGCGCGTGGAGCGCAAGGTGCTGTCGGTGCTGATCAAGCAGGACAACGGCCTGTACCGCTACGAATCGCGCCGCAAGGAGATCGTGCTCGACGAGAAGCCGCTGGCCATCGCCGCGGCCGGCAACAACGTGGCGCTCGACACCGGCACGCCCGGCAACTTCGCCTACGTGGTGCGCAATGCCGGCGGGCTCGAGCTCAACCGCGTCGAGTACAGCGTGGCGGGCAACGCCAACGTCAGCCGCTCGCTCGACCGCAATGCCGAGCTGCAGCTCACGCTCGACCGCAAGGACTACGAGCCCGGACAGGAGATCGAGGTCAGCATCCGCGCGCCCTACGTCGGCGCCGGCCTGATCACCATCGAGCGCGACAAGGTCTATGCGCATGCCTGGTTCAAGACCGACAAGACCGCCTCGGTGCAGAAGATCGTGCTGCCCAAGGACTTCGAGGGCACCGGCTACATCAACGTGCACTTCGTGCGCGACCCGGCCTCGGACGAGGTCTACATGAGCCCGCTGTCCTACGGCATCGCGCCCTTCGCCACCAGCCTGTCGAAGCGCACGGCCAACCTGCAGCTCACGAGCACCGAGCTCGTGAAGCCCGGCCAGACCGTGAAGATGAAGCTCACCAGCGACCAGCCCACGCGCGCCGTGGTGTTCGCGGTCGACGAGGGCATCCTGCAGGTGGCGCGCTACAAGACGCCCGACCCGCTCAAGCACTTCTTCCAGAAGCGCGCGCTCGAGGTCGGCACCCTGCAGACGCTCGACCTGATCCTGCCCGAGTTCAAGAAGCTGATGCAGGGCGCCGCGCCCGGCGGCGACGGCGAAGGCGAGCTCGGCAAGCACCTGAACCCGTTCAAGCGCAAGCGCGACAAGCCGGTGGCCTACTGGTCGGGCCTGGTCGACGTGAACGGCAGCCGCGAGTTCAGCTACACCGTGCCCGAGAGCTTCAACGGCAGCCTGCGCGTGATGGCGGTGGCCGTGAACGACGAGACCACGGCCGCGAAGAGCACCCGCACCACGGTGCGCGGCGACATGGTGATCCTGCCGAACGCGCCGCTCGCGATGGCGCCCGGCGACACGGTCGAGGTCGGCGTGGGCCTGGCCAACAACATCGCGGGCTCGGGCAAGGAGGCGCCGATCGCGCTCACGCTCACCGCCTCGGGCGGGCTCGAGGTGGTCGGCGATGCGACGCAGACGCTCAAGGTCAACGAGCGCGGCGAGGCCAGCACGAAGTTCAACGTGCGCGCCAAGCCCGGGGAGCAGGCGGTGCTGGGTTCGTCGGCGCTGGTGTTCACCTCCACGCACAAGAACTTCAGCGCACGGCTCGCCACCGAGGTGAGCGTGCGGCCCGCCTCGCCCTTCGTCTCGCTGGTGCAGGCCGGCAGCTTCCAGCGCTCGGGCGAGATCGCGAGCAAGGGCGACTTCTATCCGAACTTCCGCCGCAGCGACCTCGCGGTGTCGGCCGCGCCCTGGGCCTTCGCCACCGGCCTCATGCAGTACCTCGAGGCCTATCCGCATGGCTGCACCGAGCAGATCACGAGCCAGACCTTCCCGGCTGTGCTGCTCGCGGGCCGGCCCGAGCTGCTGAAGGAAATGGCGCGCGGCCGCACGGCCGACCAGGGCCCGCTGCCCGAGGCGCGCAAGACGCTCGAGCGCTACCTCGTGCAACTGCGCGCGCGCCAGACGGCCGACGGCGGCTTCTCGCTGTGGCCCGGCGCGGGTGCCGACCCGTTCGCGACGCTCTATGCGGTGCACCTGCTGGTGGAGGCGCGCGACCACAAGCTGCCGGTGCCGCAGGACCTGCTGCAGCGCGCCAACACCTACCTGCAGGGCTGGCTCGGCAGCGGCGACTCGTCGCTCGATGGCTGGCGCCAGCGCACGCAGGCGGCCTACCTGCTCACGCGCCAGGGCATCGTGGTGCCGGCCGCGCTGGCCAACCTGCGCGAGACCTGGCGCAACCAGCAGGCCAAGCAGACCGCGGGCTGGAGCGACGACCTCGGCGCCGTCTACCTCGCGGCGAGCTACCAGCTCGTGAAGCAGGAGCAGGTGGCCAACGAGCTGCTCAACCCCGTGTGGGCCGACCTGCTCGCGCGCACCGAGAAGAACCAGCGCCGCAACGTCTGGGGCCGCTACTACGACCCGCTGGTGCACGACAGCATGATGCTGCACCTGGTGGGCCGGCACTTCCCCGTGCGGCTCAAGACGCTGAAGCCCGCGGTGTGGGAAGGCATGGCCGGCATGGTGCGCGACGGCTGGTACAACAGCCTGTCGTCGGCCGCGATGCTGATGGCGGTCGATGCCTACTTCGATGCCGTGGCGCAGAACGCCGAGGGCAAGCTCACGGCCTCGGCCATCGATGCGCAGGGCAAGGCCGCGGCGCTCGCGCTCGGCGCCGTCAACCCGGTGGCGCGCGCCGCGGTGCCCGTCGGCACCGCGAAGCTGGGCCTCGCGAACGACAGCGACTTCAACCTCTACTACAGCTGGACCGAGCAGGGCTTCGAACGCAAGCTGCCCGACACCGCGGTGAACCAGGGGCTGGAGGTGTTCCACGAGGTGCTCGATGCCAAGGGCAACCCGGTCACCAAGGCGAAGCTCGGCGAGGAAGTCACGGTGCGGGTGCGCGTGCGCAGCCTCGAACGGCCGCAGATCGCCGACGTCGCGCTGGTCGACCTGCTGCCCGGTGGCCTCGAGCCCGTGCTGCAGGCCGTGGGCGACGACGCCGAGGGCGAGAACGCCGACGCGCCGGTCTGGAAGAAGCGCCTGGGCGGCAACGGCTCGTGGAAGGTGCAGTACGCCGACATCCGCGAGGACCGCGTGGTGTTCTACGGCAGCGTCGACAAGAACCTGCTCGAGGTGACCTACAAGGCGCGCGCCACCAACGTCGGCGACTTCGTGGTGCCCGCGGCCTACGGCGAGGCGATGTACGACCGGCGCATCTACGCGCGCTCGGCCGGCGCGCGCTTCCAGGTGGTCGCGAACTGAGCCGAGGCGGGGGCGAACCCATGACCACGACGCGCGCACGTTCCGCATGGCGAGGCCGGGGTCGCCGCCTGCTGATCGCGGGCGTGCTGCTGGCCCTGCTGCTCGCGCTACTGCGGCTGTGGCCGCATGCGCCGCTCAGCGAGACGGTGGGCAGCTCGCGTGCCGTCTATGCGCGCGGCGGCGAGCTGTTGCGGCTCACGCTCGCGGCCGATGAACAGTACCGGCTGTGGGTGCCGCTAGCGCGCATCTCGCCCACCCTGATCGACGCGGTGCTGCTCTACGAGGACCGGCGCTTCTACGCTCACCCGGGCGTCAACCCCGCGGCGCTGGTGCGCAGCGCCTGGCGCATCGCGAGCGGCGAGCGCCGCCAGGGCGGCTCCACCCTCACGATGCAGCTCGCGCGCCGGCTCTATGGCATCGACAGCCGCACGGCCGGCGGCAAGGTCGCGCAGATCGCCGCCGCGCTGTGGATCGAGGCGCGCCACGGCAAGCGCGAGATCCTCGAGGCCTACCTCAACACCGCGCCCTACGGCGGCAACATCGAGGGCGTGCAGGCCGCGAGCCTGATCTACTTCCGCAAGGACGCCGCCAGGCTCAGCCTGCCCGAGGCGCTCACGCTCGCGGTGATTCCGCAGAACCCGGTCAAGCGCATCGCCGAGCGCGGCCGCAACACCGAGCTGCAGGCCGCGCGCGAACGCCTCTGGGCGCTGTGGGCCGAGCGCGATCCCGCCGCGCGCCAGCATGCGCCCGATGCGCAGCTCGTGCTCTCGGCGCAGTCGCGCGGCAGCCTGCCCTTCCTGGCGCCGCACCTCACCGACATGCTGCTCGCGCAGCCGCGAAGCGATGCCGGCGTCGCGGCGCCGGTCGAGATCCGCGCCACCCTCGATCTGCGCATGCAGTCCACGCTCGAGCGCGTGATGGCCCAGTACCTGCGCACGCATGCCGACGTCGGCATGAACAACGCGAGCGCGCTGCTGCTCGATGCCTCGACCATGCAGGTGCGCGCGTTGATCGGCTCGGCCGACTGGCACGACGATGCCATCGCGGGCCAGGTCAACGGCACCCAGGCCAAGCGCTCGCCGGGCTCCACGCTCAAGCCCTTCATCTATGCGCTCGCGCTCGACCAGGGCCTGCTGCATCCGAAGACCATGCTGAAGGACGCGCCGACCGCCTTCGGTCCCTACACGCCCGAGAACTTCGACCATCGCTTCGCGGGGCCGCTGTCGGCGCAGGAGGCGCTGATCCGCAGTCGCAACGTGCCCGCGGTCGCGGTGGCCGCGAAGCTCTCGAAGCCGGGCCTCTACGACTTCATGCGACTGGCCGGCGTGCAGAAGCTGCAGAGCGAATCGCACTACGGCCTCGCGCTGGTGCTCGGCGGCGGCGAGGTCACGCCCGAGGAGCTCGCGGGCCTCTACGGCACCCTGGCCAACGGCGGCATCGCGCAGCCGCTGCGCTACACCGAGCCTGCGCCCGACGAGCGGCCCGCGCAGCCGTTGCGGCTGCTGAGCGAAGAGGCTTCTTTCATCACGCTCGACATGCTGCGCCAGACGCCGCGTCCCGACACCACCCTGCCCGCGCGGCCCGCCATCGCCTGGAAGACCGGCACCTCCTGGGGCTTTCGCGATGCCTGGACCGCGGGCGTGTTCGGCCGCCACGTGCTGGTGGTGTGGGTCGGCAACTTCGACGGCAGCAGCAACCCCGCGCTGGTGGGTGTCGACGCGGCCGCGCCGCTGTTCCTGCGCATGGTCGACGCGCTGCGCGCCGAGCGGCTCGATCCTGGCGAGGTTGCCGTCACGCAGCCGGCCAACCTGCGCCAGGTCGAGGTCTGCGCAGCCACCGGCGGCCTGCCCGATGCGCTGTGCCCGGTGCGCACGCGCACCTGGTTCATCGCCGGCAAGTCGCCGATCCAGGTCAGCAACTTGCACCGCGCCGTGTGGGTCGACGAGACCACGGGCAAGGTGGTCTGCGGTCCGCAGCCGAACGCGCGCCAGCAGGTGGTCGAGCAATGGGGCAGCGACATGCGCCGCCTGTTCCGCCAGGCCGGCCTGCCGCGCGCCAGCGTGCCCGCCGACGGCTGCGAGCAGAAGGACGCGGGCGCGCCCGAGGCCGCCCCGCTCATCAGCTCGCCGCTGCGCGGCGTGCGCCACACGCTGCGCGTGGCCAGGCCCGAGCCGCTGGTGCTGCGCGCCGAGGCCGCGGCCGGCACGCAGACCCTCTATTGGTTCGCCGACGATGCGCTGGTCGGCCGTGCCGCGCCCGGCGAGGGCCTCGCCTGGATGCCCGACCTGGCCGAGTCGGGGCGGCGCTACGTGCTGCGCGTGGTCGACGATCAAGGCCGGGCCGAGTCGCGTGAAGTGATCGTCGATATCGCACCTTAGTGGCAGTCATGTCACCGCGGCGTCACGCGTGGTCGGCAAGGTCTCGCGTTTTCGACTCGGACTCCCGACCTCCATGAAGAAGACGCGCCTTTCCCTCCTCGCCCTGGCCGCCGCCGCTGCGTTCGCCGCCACCGGTGCCTCGGCCCAGACCGCCTTCCCCGCCACCCTCGCCGGCCATGCCGTGCTGCCCGCGCAGAGCTTCGTCGCCGCGCCCAAGGATGCGCCGGCCGACCTGCAGGTCAGCGGCAAGTTCACCACGCCCAAGCGCGTGGAAGCCATCGGCAGCGTCGAAGGCCTCTCGGGCGGCCGCGGCACCGGCGTGTCGCTGCCCTTCAAGGGCCAGCCGCTGCAGGGCCATTCGGGCATCAAGAAGATGGACGACGGCAGCTTCTGGATCCTCACCGACAACGGTGCCGGCGCGAAGGCCAACTCGCCCGACTTCATGCTCTACCTCAACCACTACAAGGTCGACTTCAAGAGCGGCAAGTTCCAGCGCCTGGCCACCGTGTTCCTGCACGACCCCGACAAGAAGGTGCCGTTCCGCATCGTCCACGAGGGCAGCAAGCAGCGCTACCTGACCGGCTCCGACTTCGATCCCGAGAGCTTCCAGTTCGCCGGCGGCGCGCTGTGGATCGGCGAGGAGTTCGGTCCCTACCTGATCAAGGCCGACCTCAAGGGCAAGGTGCTCGCCGTGTTCGACACCCAGGTCGACGGCAAGGTCGTGCGCTCGCCCGACAACCCGGCCGTCACCACGCCCGGCGTGCCCGGCGGCGCGGTCGACTTCCAGATCAAGCGCTCCAAGGGCTTCGAAGGCATGGCCGCCTCGAAGGACGGCAGCAAGCTCTACGCGCTGCTCGAAGGCCCGGTGTGGAACGCCGAGGCCAAGGACTTCGAGAAGGTCGAGGGCAAGGAAGCGCTGCGCGTGCTCGAGTTCGACGTGGCGGGCGAGAAGTGGACCGGCCGCCACTGGAAGTACGTGCTCGAGGCCAACGGCAACGCCATCGGCGACTTCAACATGATCGACGGCACCACGGGCCTGATCATCGAGCGCGACAACGGCGAAGGCACCAGCGACAAGGCCTGCCCCGAAGGCCAGAAGCGCACCGACTGCTTCCACGACATCGCGAAGTTCAAGCGCGTCTACAAGGTCGAGCTCAGCGACGCCAACGTCGGCGGCCCGGTGCGCAAGATCGGCTACATCGACCTGCTGAACATCGCCGACCCCGACAAGCTCGCGCGCAAGCCGCTCAACGACGGCGTGCTCAAGTTCCCGTTCTTCACCATCGAGAACGTCGACGTGGTGGATGCCACCCACATCGTCGTCGGCAACGACAACAACCTGCCCTTCTCGAGCAGCCGCGAGCCGAACAAGGCCGACGACAACGAGCTGGTGCTGCTCGAGGCGGGGGCGCTGCTGCAGGCGAAGTGAGGGCGGCGCTCATCCGTGCGAAGCCTCCGCGACGATCCGCGAGATCTGCCGCTCGACGAGCCGGTGCTCGGCGGCTAGGACACGGATCGACTTGCCCGCGTCGAATTCCGCCCGGATCCGTTCGTTGCGCGCGGCATTGAGGGCCCTGCGCCCGGTCGGCAGCTCGAAGCGCAGCCCGATCCCGTCGATGCCGTACTCGGCACTCAGCGTGCGCAGGTTCTCGAAACCGATCACTGCGACGAAGGGATGGTCCTCGGCGGGATGGGCGGGGATGTAGATCCTCGAGCCGCCGAAGCGTTCGACGAAGCGCATGGTGGCCGGCAGGCCGATGAGGCGGATGAGCTCCTGCAGCCTTGGCGGCAGCAGGTCGGTCGTCGAGCGGCCGGCGCTCGGCTCCGCGCGGCGCGGCGCCGTCGCGCCGCAGCGGTTCGAGCGCGGCGCGGACCGGACGCAGCTCGCCGGCGAACGGGGCGTGCCGTCCCGGCCCTGCATCAGGCCGCTCCACATGCCGCCGCTGTCCGGCGCGTCGTCCTCCGTGGCATGCACGGGACAGGGGGTTCTGCTCACAAATTCCGGGGGATTCATTTCTGTCGATCTCGTGTTGCGGTCGGTGGAGGGGCGCGCCGGCGTGGCGGCGGGACGGCGGGTCAGATGTCGGTCGGGCCGATCTGCACCTTGGGCGGCGCAGGTGGAGCCGGGTCGTTGGTTTCATGCGGCGGTCCGCATGTCTCGCATGCCGCGGGCGGTGCGCCCGGCTCGAGCGGGCGGCACCAGGCGCAGAGGGTGTGCGCGGGCGCCGTCATGCCGCCGCCACGTCGAGGTGGATGGGCGTGTACTCGCCCGTTGCGTCATCGCGCTCGTAGAAGCGGATGTAGGGCTTGGTCCCGGCGATCCTCATGCTGTCGCCGATGGCCTGCATGGCCTGCTGCCATTTCTCGTCGGCGATCTCCAGCCGTCGCAGCGCGAGCACGCGGGCGGTGTTGATCCGGCCCTGCCGGTCGATGCGGAAGGCATCGTTGACCAGCAGGCGGATGTTGGCGTTGATGTCCTTGCTCCAGTTCTGGATGCATTCGTCTATCAGCGCCTTGGCCGCCTGCAGCCGGCCGTCGAACGAAATGGTGTCCTGCACGCGGCGCTCGACCTTGTGCCGCCCGTCGGCGCTCACCAGCGTCACGTTGCCTTTCTTGCCGCCCCGGTGCACGTCGTAGTCCATGAGGCTGCGCTCGAGGAACTCGTGCACCGTGCTCATCGCCGCGACCTTGAAGCCCACCAGCGCCGCGCTCTGGCGCTTGGCTTCCTCGCAGAGCTGGCGGACCACGTGGTGACGGTCGCGGTCAATGGGCTTGATCGTCGGGCGCGGCATCGACGCCTCGAGCTGCCGATGGCCTGGATGTGCGTGCATCTGTTGCATGTGAACTCCTCTGGAATGGTTGGAAAAAGGGCGGGGCGTTCGGATGGCGTCAGCCACCCGGCGCGCGATAGGGACAGCGGCGCCCGAGCAGGACACTGGGGATGCGGGTGAAGTCCATCGCACCCTGGCGTACCGCGGACGGAACCGGGGGCCGGTAGACACTGGTGCCGAGCATCGGGATCTGGCGCGCCGCGGCGGTCCGTTCGGTCAGCGGCCCGGTTCCCGATTTCCATCGGCGCTTGCCCCGCGCTCCGATGCGATGGATGTGGCCGGCCCTGGCCAGCAGCGACAGCAGCTGGCGCAGTCCCGAGCAGGCCGGGTCGTCGCGGTGGTCGGCGATGCGCGTCCGCAGCACGCGATCGAGCTCCGTCTGCGAAGCCGCGCCGCGGTCCTGCAGGTGGCCGAGGATCGCGCGCCGCGCCGCATCGGCGTGCCGCCCGAAAGGCAGGGGAACGGAATGCCCGCAAGGGCGTGGCTGTGTCATGCGAAAGCTCCTTCGGAACTGAATGCGCAGGCGCGGGGTGCCACGCGTTGCGCGGCGATGGCATAGGTCGGCTGCTGGGGCGCCGAAGGCAGCAGGCGGCATTGGAGAAGGCCGCTGGCATGCAGCGCCTGCAGCTGCGTCTCGATGGCCTCGAGGTCGCCGGCCGAGGACCAGTGGCGCGCCAGATTCGGCGCCGACCACCAGCCGCCTTCCTTGCGCAGCGTCGCGCAGATGCGCCGGGCCAGGACGCTGCCTGCCGCGTGGTCCGCCGCATGGCGGAACGGCTTCGCGCCGGCCGGGCCGTCGCCGCCGTGACCCAGCACCTCGAGCACGCGCCGGGCGATCCGGGTGGTCGTGGCCTGGCCCGTGCCGTATTTCCCGGTGCCATTGAGCACCTGGCTCACCGTGCCGCCGCTCAGGCCGAGCCGGGCGGCGATGGCGGCCTGTCTGCGTCCGTGGCAAGCGGCGCGCAGCAGCACGAACCACCGTTCGTCCATGTAGCCAGGCGCGTTCATCGGGTCATCTCCCCGCTCCGGAGACCTTCCACAGACCCGAAAGCACGCACTTCCGTCCAGTGTTCAAAACCGGTTAGAGTGCGGAGAAGACCAAAAAACACCCAAAACAGTGTTTTTTCGACCCTGATGAGACACATGATCATTGCTTAATCGTATTTTGTGTTTGTTGTCGCAATGATAAACACAAATCGAGTTAAACATTCAAAATGAAACCTATGAAAGGTGTCTTATGGATAAAAGTCGTGTTCTGTGTTGACTGAAACCTGATTTATGTCTAGTGTTGATGCTATGAAGTCGAATCGAGGTTTGTCTTGACACCGCCACCGTCTCCTCCCGTCGACGAAGGCCACGTGAAATCGCGGGTGGGCGAACTGGCGCACGCCCAGGGCGGCCGCGTACGGGATCTGCGCAAGCAAAAGGGGCTGACGATCGAAGACTTGGCCCAGCGCAGCGGCCTGCACTTCAATACCGTCGGTCGCATCGAGCGCGGCGTGAGCGACCCCAGCCTGGAACAGCTCTACGTGATCGCGCTGGCGCTCGGCGTCGATCCCGCCGAGTTCAACCCCTTTCCCGCCGGCAAGGCGGGTGCGCCGCCCTCGGGGCTCGACGACGAGCTGTTCGTGCTGATCGACCTGCTCGATGTCCAGGTCAGCGCGGGAAACGGCGCCTTCAATGGATCGCAGGAGAACATGGGCCGCTTCGCGTTCAGCCGCTCCTGGATGACGCGCAAGGGCGTCAAGCCGGCCAGCGCGAGGATCGTGCATGCGCGCGGCGATTCGATGGCCGACAAGATCAACGACGGCGACATCCTGCTGGTAGACACCGCCATCCGGTCGCTCGAGCAGGACGGCGTCTATGTCATCCAGCTCGACGGCCACGACTACGTCAAGGTCCTGCAACGGGACTTCTCGACCGGCGGCCTGCAGATCATCAGCTACAACCTGGCCTACAAGCCGCAGATGCTGAGCGCGGAACAGGCGGCCGACCTGCGGATCAGCGGCCGCGTCGTCTGGCACGGCGGCGAGATCTGACCCTGCGCTTCATCGGCCGGAGGCCGCCGCCGGCATAGCGCCGCGGCCTTCGCACCCCCTCGGCGGACACCTGTCCGCCTCAGTGTTCGATGCCCCTTGCCAGACCATCTGGTCATGGGCAACAACAACATCCATCCATCGAACGCGTCGCGTCCGCGAGCGCGAGGCGGCATCACCCGGCAGGCACTCGCCACGCTGGCGTTGAGCGCGGCGGGCCTGGTCGGCATCGTCGCGCGCGAGGGTTACAGCGACCGGGCCTATCCGGATCCGGTTCACGGCAGCGCCGTCCCCACGATCGGCTTCGGCTCGACCGACGGCGTGCGCATGGGCGACACCACCACGCCGGTGCCCGCGCTCGAGCGTGCATTGCGCGACATCCGCAGCTACGAGGGCGCGCTCAAGCAATGCGTGAAGGTGCCGTTGCACCAGGGCGAGTACGACGCGTACGTGAGCCTGGCCTACAACATCGGTGCCTTCAATTTCTGCACGGGCGGACGCGAAGGCCGCGTGTCCACGCTCGTGACCCGGCTCAATGCCGAGGACTACGAAGGGGCCTGCAACGCCATCCTGGACTGGAAGTACGCGGGCGGCACCGACTGCTCCGCGCTGGGCAACAAGGTCTGCGCGGGCCTCTGGAAAGACCGCCTGCGCCTGCATGCGCAATGCCTGAAGGCCGCCGGATGAGCAGCAGCTCCAGGGCCTGGCTCCGTCTCGCCGGGGCGATGCTGGCGATCGGCCTTCTCGCGGCGCTCGCCGCCGCCATCCACGAGGCCGGCGCGACACGCGAGCGCCTGGTCTGGCAGGGCAGGGAGGCGCAGCGCAACGCCGCCGCCGCCGAGGCCCTGCGCAAGGAATACGAACGCGGCCGCGCCGCCTCCACCCGCTATCAGCTGGACGCGGGCGCGCTGCAGACCCGCTATCTCGCTCTCGAAGGAATCTCCCATGAACTGCGCCAGCGCGTGGCTCTCGTGCTCCCTCCCGTCACTGCGCGTGATCGCCCTGATCGGGTCCCACGCGGCGCGCCGTCTCCTGCGCCGTTGCCGCACGATGCCGTCGAGGCGGCACCGCCAGGCCCTGTCGGCGACGATCGCCATCGCCTCAGCCTCGCTGCTGTGTGGATGTGGAACAGCGCGCTGGCGGGAACCGACGTCCCTGCCGGTGCCTGCGGATCTGCTGATACCTCCGACGCGGCCTGTGCTGCTGACGCCGGTCTTGTCGTCGACGACGCGTGGGACAACCAGCGGCTCAACGCGCGCGCCTGCGCCGCCGACCGGCTCCGTCATGCCGCGTTGATCGAGTTCCTCACGCAGAGGCCCGTGCCATGAACGATCCGGAAATCCGCGCCCAGGAGCTGTTCCTGCTCGGGCAGATCCACGGCCTGGTGTCGGCGCTCAAGGAGGGCCAGGACCGGCAGAACAGGCGCATGGACGCCGTCGACGCGCGCTTCGACGCACTCGACAGCCGCCTGCGCGCGGTGGAGCAGCGTGCCGCGGCCTTCGGCGCCGCATCGGGCGGTGCCATGGCCATCGCGACCGCCCTGCTCGCGGAGAGCCTCAAGCAGTGGTTTCGCAGCAATGCCAGCGGCAACTGATGCGCGTCGCGCGGCCATCGGCGGACAGATGTCCGCCTCGGCGATCGGGGCTTCGTCGGAGACAGTGGATCCAACGACCGAGAAGAACGCCACCGCATCTTTCTGCCGCCCCGTTCGTCGCCGTTCGATGACTTTTCTTATTGCAACTGCCGTGCATCGTGTGCATGGCATGACCGTCGGAGCCTACGCATGACCTCTCTCGCCGCCATCCGCACCGCCATCGTCCAGACGCTGGGCACCGTGCCCGCCATCGGCCGCGTGCACGACCGCGAGCGCTATCTCGCGGACGAGGCGGCGCTGCGCGCGCTCTTCCTGCACGAGCTGCCCGATCACGCCCTGCAGCTGCGCGGCTGGTGGTTGCGCCGCGCGCAGACCAGCGAACACGCGCTGAATGCGGTGCGTGGTGTCGCCATCGACACCTGGACCCTGCGCGGCTACCTCGCCTTCGACGACGCCGCGGGTTCCGAGCTCGTGTTCGACGCCCTGATCGAAGCCATCCGCGATGCGGTGCGCGCCGATCCGACGCTCGGCGGTGCCTGCGCGCTCTCGCCGCTGAAGGACGAGGACGAAGACACCGAGGACACCGACGGCGTGCAGGTCGCGGAGGTGGGCCTCGTCGATTTCTGCGGCCTCAAGTGCCATGGCGCCACGTTGCGATTGAGGACCTGGCGCTACCTCTGAGCGTCCGCGCTTTTTCCACCCGCTGATGGCGGGTGCCGAACGGCGATGTGTCCGTTCGGTCCCGCCGCTCTCCATCTGCGCCGCATGCACGCATCGGCAAGGACGGCATCGACGCGCCCGTGCGAACCGGGCGGTCGTGCCAGGCGCATCGCGCAATCGGTGCGTGTTTTTCGGCTCTTTCGATTCCATCCCTTTCACCCGCTTTTTCAACCAACGGAGAAACGCAAACATGCCCAAACTCATGCGCAAGATGGCCATCCTGGCCAAGGCCGAAACCGTGCGCGGCACCGACGCCGCACCCACCGGGGCCGCCAATGCGATCCTGGTGAGCGAAGTCACGCTCACGCCCATCGAAGGCGACGTGATCCAGCGTGACAACGTGCGTCCGTACTTCGGTTCGCGTGGCTCGGTGCTCGTGACCCAGTACAGCAAGATCGCCTTCTCGGTCGAAATGGCGGGTGTGGCCGCGGCAGGTGACGTGCCGGCCTATGCTCCGCTGATGCGCGGATGTGCGATCAGCGTCACCACCGCGGCCGGCGTCAGCACCACCTTCGCGCCCACCACCGACGTGCTGGAGTCGCTGACCATCTACGGCAACGTCGACGGCACCGTCTACAAGATGACCGACGCCCACGGCAACGTGAAGGCCGCCGTCGATGCCAAGGGCATCCCGAAGTGGCAGTTCGAATTCACGGGCCTGTTCGTGCCGGCCGCCGATGCACCGCTGCCGACCGCCGACTACAGCAAGTTCATGGACCCGCTGGGCGTGAACAAGGCCAACACCACGCTGAGCCTCGATGGCCTGGGCGTCGCGGCCAGCGCCTTCGCCTTCGACGCGGGCAACACCGTCGTCAAGCGGGACCTGATGACCATCGATGCCGTCGACATCACCGCGCGCGTGTCGACCGGCTCCGTCACCTTCGAGAACACCGCGGTGGCCGTGAAGGACTGGATCGGCATGGCGCGCAGCGGCACGCGCGTCGCGCTCGCGCTCAAGCATGGCCAGGGCGCGACCAACGTGGTGGAGATCAAGTCGCCGCGCGCCCAGATCGGCAAGCCCACCTACAGCGATGTCGATGGCGTCCAGATGATCACCGTGCCGCTCGAGTTCGTGCCCAGCGGCGCGGGCAACGACGAGTGGTCGATCGTCGTGCGCTGAGCGACGGGTTCATCGGAAAACGAAAGGAACACACCAGATGCCCCAGAAACTCAAGCTCGCGATCAAGCCCACCTTCGCCGCGCCGGTCCTGATGCGCGTGCCGGGCGACGGCCAGGTCGAGGAGGTGCGCTTCGATGCGGTCTTCAAACGATTGACGAAGACCGAGAACGACACCCTGCAGCGTCGCCTGGACGACCGCAGCCTCAACGACCGGGAGCTGCTCGACATGGTGCTGGCCGACTGGAAGGGACTGGCCGGCGACGACGGCCTGCCCTTCATCTGCACGCCCGAGAACCGTGCCGCGGCGGTGGAGGAGTGGCCGGGCTTCGAGGCGGCCATCACCTACAGCTACTTCGAGCACGCGTACCCGGCCGCCGTAAAAAACTGAGGGGCGCCGCGCGCTACGTGCTCGGCGCCGACACACGTGTTCACGACGAACTCGACGACGAGCTTCGCACCCAGTGTGCGTCGCTCGGACTCGATCCGGTCCGGCTGGTCTCGCCGGCGGCCGGCAGCGAGGAGATCCGCATCTTCGAGCTCTGGCCGGAACACCAGGAAGCCTTCGAGGTGTTCCACGCCTGCCGCACGCAGTGGCGCGTGGTCGCGGGGCCCGCGGGCACGTGGCACCAGGGGCTCGACTTCGGTGCGGTCGACGTGGCGATGCGGCGCCTCGGCATTCCGCGTGCGCGGCAGCGCGAGGTTTTTCTGCAGCTGCAGGTGATGGAGGACGAAGGCATTGCGGTGCTGAACGCCTAGCGGTGTCGCGGGCCCTCGGCCCATCGAAGAAGCATGGGGCAGACGGATGTCGGCCTTATTTTTTTCTTTCTCTCAAACGGACCATACAGACATGGCTGCTGAAAAAACAACTGGAATCCTCGCCGGCGCTTCGATGGTGACCAAAGAAGTGCCCGCTGCCACGCAAGCGCTGAAAGACCTCTCCAGTGCCGCCGGTGCTGCGAATCTGGCGATGGGCGCCCTCCGACTCGATCCGCGCATCAGGTTCGGCCTGAAAGTCGCGCGCTACATGGGCGAAAGCGGCCTCGAAGGCAAGAGAGAAGACGCCTCCTATTCCCGCGCGAAGACCGCAAGCGGGAACTATGCCGGAGTGACCAACGACGACCTTCGAAGAATGGAGGTCGATATCGCGCGCAATACAGGTGGTTCCCGGGCAAAAGCCGCGGAGGCCTTGAGCAGCCTGGTGGCATCGGGCCAGGTGCAGGCCCGTGTCCTACAGGAAGCGGCGACTGCAGTGGTGCAGATGAATCGGGTTTCAGGCGTCTCGATCAAGGACGGCACGGAGATGTTCTCCCAGGTGGCCGACGAACCCTTGAAGGGGTCCGTGAAACTCAACAAGGGCCGCAACTACCTCACTCCGGACGACATCAAGCAGATTCGCGATCTCGAGAGTCAAGGCAACAACGAGGCTGCCGTCGCGGCCGCTCAAAAAGCTCTTGCTGTCGCAATGGATCGGCGAGCCAGGCAGGAAATCGAGGACATGACGCCCATCGATCGTGGACTGCTGCGCTTCCGCGAGTTGAAGGAGCTTCCCCGGGATCTCGCGCGCAATATCGGTCGCGGCAGCACGTTGCGGGAGGACTATGAGCGCGCCTCGACAAAACGGGACAACCGGCTTCGTCGCGATGGCGGCGTGGGTACGTCGATGGCCGAAACACCGGGTGGAGCTGTCGTTGGATACCCGCGACGCCCCGCGTCATCGACATGGGACCGGGATAGTGAACGCCTGAGGGAACTGCAGGTGTCGCAAGCCCGGTCGGCCGCAGCGCAAGGAGAGAGCGCGAGTCGAGGAAAGGTGGCTGCCGATGCGGCAGTGGAAGAAACGGAAGCGATCGAGCAGGGCAAGCTGACTGACGAGATTGCTCGAAAGGTCGTGGCCTACCAAGGCGGCAAGACACAGTCACCTCTTGCGAGGGGCGTTTCGGGCAATGCATCGAAAGGCCGCGGTGCGGGTACCGGTATCCAGCGCGCCGAGGTCGATGGATTGCGCACTCGCATCGAGGTGGTGTGCGGTTGCAATGAAGGGCCAATGGATCGGGCAAAGCCCGCCATGGCCGCAGACGGCTCGGAGCGTACGTCTGTCGATCCGGAAGAGGCGCACCAGGCGGCTCAGCTCGAAAGCATGCGCAAGAGCACCTCGAGCGTTCTTGACCAGACGGCAGCCCTGAAAGCCAGGAACGAGGAGCAAGGCAAGTCTCAGACCGTTCTGCAGGAACTGGGCATCGCGCAGTTGGAGCAGCAGTACCGCGACCTCGAAGCCACCGACAACGTCATCCCCGGCTATATCGACGCGCTGAGCCGGCGCATCGATGCGGAGAAGAACCTGCTGCAGGTCACGCGCGAATCCGAAGGCATCAAGTCGGCCGAGGACAAGAAGAAGGAGCAGGAAGGCCGTTCCAAGAAGCTCTCTGACGATCTCAACGGCACGTTCAAGGAAGGCATCACGGGGCTGATGCAGGGCCAGGAAGGCGCGATCGACAAGATGGCCGAGTCCCTCAAGAAGAAGGTCTCCGGCGCGCTGGCCGATGCGCTCTACGACGCGACGCTCAAGCCCGCGGTGGAGAAGTTCACCGGCTGGCTGTCCAACTCGATCACGGGGCTGTTCAACGGGGGTGGGAGCGGCGGAGGAAGCGGTGGTGGCGGTGGTGGTGGCGGCAACTGGTTCGGAAGCCTCGTCACCTCCGTGCTCGGATTCTTCGGCGTGGGCAGCGCGAAGGGAAATGTCTTTTCCTCGCCCGGCCTGCACGCCTACTCGAGCAGCATCGTCGACCGCCCCACGTTCTTTCCGTTTGCCAAGGGCATCGGCCTGATGGGCGAGGCGGGGGCCGAGGCCATCATGCCCCTGCGCCGTGGCACCGACGGGCGACTGGGCGTGAGCCTGCAGGGAGGCGGTGCGGCCGCGCAGGCGCTGCACTTCGCGCCCTCGAATGTCTTCTACATCGATTCGCGGTCCGACAGGGGCGCCGTCATGGCCGACCTCGATCGCGTGCTCCAAGCCAACAACGAGGGTCAGATGGAACAACTCAAGCGCATGCGGGTGGTGCCCCAATGAGCATCGTCACACTTCCGCCGAACCTGCCGGTCAAGCGCCAGGATTTCGGCCTGCAGACATTCGACCTGAGCTTCAGCAGCGGCGACACCGGCTCCACGCAGGTGGCCGTGCTGGCACCGCCGCGGCGCACCTGCGCGCTCGTGAGCGAGGAGCGCATTCCCTCGATGAGCGAGGCCGCGCAATGGCGCGCGCTCGCCCACGCATTGCGCGGCCAGGTCAACGTGCTCGCGATCTGCGATCTGCTGCAACCGGTGCCGCGCGGCACGGCGCGCGGCACCTGGACCGCGGTGGCGGCACTGGCCGGTGCATCGTCGCTGTCGATCCAGATGGGGGCCGCGCAGGCCGGCAAGACGCTGCTGCAGGGCGACTGGATCGGCGTCAACCAGGGGTCGGTCCAGCGCCAGCTGCTGCACGTGCAGGCCGACGCGGTCGCCGATGCCGCGGGCCTGATCGTGGTGCAGATCGAACCGGTGCTGCGCGTCGCCGTGGCCGCGGGCAGCGCGGTCGTCTGGGACCGGCCGACCTGCCTGATGCGCCGGACCGACACGAAGAGCAACTGGAGTTCGGAGTCGCGCGCGCAGGGCGGTTTCAGCTTCGACCTGATGGAGTCCTGGGAATGACGGTGAACACCAATTCGGGATTCGACGCGGCCAGCCGTGCCGGCGCCTACGGCGTGATGGCGCTGGCGGAGCTGCAGCTTCGCTCGGGCACGGTGCGCTACACCACCTGGCCAGTCAACGTGCAGACGATGGGACAGTCCTGGCTGGGCCTGGGCAACCTGGGATCGATCGGCGAGCTGCACGAGAGCGAGGACGGCGCGGCCGAGAAGCTCACGCTGACGCTCTCTCCCATCGACGTGGGCACGCGCGCGCTCGCGCTCGGTGATCCGGCCGACTACCAGGACCGGCGCGTGCGCATCTGGATCGCGCTGGTCGATGCGGCCACGCTGCAGATCACCGGCCAGCCGGTGTTGCGCTTCGTGGGCGTGATGGACCAGATGAAGATCGAGCGCGACGGCACGACGGCGTCGATCAGCATGGACTGCCGCACGGCGAGCTACGACGTGCGCAGCAATCCGGCGGCGCTGCGCATGAATCATGCGCAGCACCAGGCACGGCATCCGGGCGAGATGGGCTTCAGCTACCTCACCAGCATCATCGGCAACCCGGCCGTGTGGGTGGGCAAGTGGCTGCAGGCCAATCTCCAGTACCGCCAGCTGCTGGGAGTGGGCTCCAAATGAACGCCGATCTCGACGCCTTCATCGAGGCCCGGCGCGCGCTGCGCTTCGCCTACTTCGAGAACGACTGCGCCACGTTCGCGGCGGACTGGGTGCGCGAGGTGCGTGGCACCGATCCGCTGGCCCCGTTGCGCGCCGACGATGGTGCCCTGGTGCCGCGGCGCCTGTTGACCGCGCTGCGTTACGTGCGGGCCGCCGGTGGTTTCGAGGCCATGGGCAATGCCTTGCTCGGGCCGTCGAAGCCCGGCCTGTGCGCCCAGCGCGGCGACGTGGTGCTCGCCCGCAGTGGCGGCCGCATCGGCCGCGTCTCCGGTCATTGCTTCGGCATCTGCACCGGCACCCACGTCGCTGCGCTCGGCGTGGATCGAATGAACTTTCTTCCCTTGACGGCAGCGGTGGCTGCATGGAGGTCTGCATGCGCGGCGTGACAACTCGTCTTTTTGCGTTCCTGGCGTTGCTGCTGGTTTGCGGCAGCGCGTCTGCCGATCCGGTCAGCGGCTTGATCTCCGTCATCGGCACGGCACTCGCTGGCACTGGGGCATTGGCGTCCTGGGCGATGCTGGCTGTCAGCGTGGTCTCGAGCCTGTCGAAGGCCTCCCAGGCCCGCAAGCAGGCGCGCCAAGCCGCTGCGCGCAAGGCCGCCGAGGACGCCGCCAACCTGCGCGACCGCACCACGACCATCGTGAGCGCGGAATCGCCATGGACCACCATCTACGGCGCGCCGGCACCCGTAGGCGGTTCGATCGTGGCCGTGCTCGACAGCGGCGCGCAGGCGCAGTTCAAGCATGTGGTGATCGTCTTCGCGGCCCACGAGTGCGAGGCGATCGACGAGATCTTCATCGAAGGCACGTCGGTCGGTCGCCCCAACGCGACGGGCTGGACCGACGGCGCCGAGTTCCAGTTGCCACCGCTGTTCAAGGGATGGCCGTCGGAAGGCCCCGCCGTCAACGTCCAGTTCCACACCTCGCCGGGCGGTGTCGATACCGCGGACGTCTTCATGAGGGACAGCCTCAAGGCTACCTTCCCCGACCTCGATCTCTGGACCGATGCGCACCGGCTCAGTGGCTACACCTACGCGGTCGTGACCCTGAACATGCTGTTCGAGCGCTTCCAGGGAGGGCTGCCCGCGATCACCGCGCGAATCCGCGGCAAGAAGGTCTACGACCCACGCAACGGGCAGACCCGCTACTCGCGCAATCCGGCGCTGTGCCTGGCGGACTTCATCCGTTCGGAAGCCGGCTACCTCGCGGCCGCCGACCAGATCGACGAAGCCGCGCTGATCGGCGCGGCCAGCGCCTGCGATGACCAGGTCTATATGGGTGTCGACGCCGAGAACTATGGCAACTCGAACGTCCGCTACACCTGCGACGGTGCCTTCCGCTCCGATCAGGACCGCGAGAGCACCCGCCAGCAGCTCGAGGAGTCGATGGCCGGCTTCTCGCTCGAGACCGGTGGCGTCTGGCGGATCCAGGCGGGCGCGTGGTCGACGGCGGTGCTGAATCTCACGGACGTCGACATGCTGTCGCCGACCGCCGTGGTCCAGACCGCCAACGTCGGCGCGGACCGGATCAACGGCGTGCGCGGCACCTACGTGAACGCGGCGCGCAATGGCGTGAACGAGGACTTCAAGCCCTACCAGAACACCGTGTTCCGTGCGCAGGACGAGAAGGACAAGTTCCGAGACATGGCACTGGCCTTCACCGGCTCTCACGTGCGCTGCCACCAGCTGGCGCGCGTGGCCGTCGAGCAGAGCCGCGGTGGCCTGGTGCTGCGGATCCATCCCAAGATGCTGGCCTGGCACCTGCAGCCTGGCGACCGGATCGTGCTCTCGAGCGCGCTGTACGGCTTCACCAACAAGACCTTCCGCGTGCAGGACTGGAGCTACCAGCGCAACGCGCCGCTGAGCTTGCAGGTGATCGAGGACGTGCCCGCCTACTACGACCTCGCCGACGAGGTGCTGTCGGATGCCGCGCCGAACACCAACCTTCCCAGCCCCTTCATCGCGCCGCAGACGCCGATGGACCTCATGGTGAAGAGCGGGCCGGAACTGATGGTGCAGCAGGGCGGCTCGACGGTGGTGCGGGCGCGCGTGAGCTGGGCGCCCTGGGCCGACGATGCGGCCGCCCGCACGGGTGCGATCCGGGTGCAATGGCGGCTGATGCAGACCGGCGAGGGATGGCAGAGCATCGACCTGCCGGGCGACGCCGTCGAGACCTTCCTGCTCGGACTGTCCGTGGGCGGCGTCTACCAGGTGCGCGCGCGCTTCGCGACGCCCTACGCGGTCAGCAGCTGGGTGATGGTCGAGCACGTGGTGACCGGCAAGACGCAGCCGCCCGGCAGCGTCAGCGGGCTGCAGCTCGGCGTGGAGAACGACGGTGTCCATGCGCGCTGGGCCGAGCCGGCGGGCCTCGACCTGCTCGACTGGAACCTGACCGAACTGCGCATCGGCACGGACTGGGCCACCGCCGCGGAGGTCTGGTCGGGCAAGGCGGTTCAGGCGAACCTCGGCTGGCTGCAGGCGGGCGTGATCAAGCTGTGGGCATCGCATGGCGACACCACGGACCGGTGGTCCACGCCGGTGTCGACCGCCATCGAGATCCTGTCACCCGCGCAGCCCGTGCTGACTGGGCAGGCCTTCCGCGACCAGGTCGAGCTGCAGTGGCCCGCGAGCGGGACCACGCAGCCCCTGCGGGGCTACGAGGTGCGCGTCGGCTCCGTCTATGCGGAAGCACGCGTGCTGAACCTGGTGGACGCCCTCGGCTACAAGTACACCCAGACGGTGCCGGGCACCTACCTGTACTGGGTGTGCGCCGTCGACCTGGCGGGCAATCGCAGCGCGCCGGGCTTCAAGGAACTGATCACGCTGCCGGGCATCGACGAGGCCCTGGAAGAACTGCAGGAGGGGCTGCAGGAAACCGTCGACCAGCTGAAGCAGTCCGACAGCGCCAATGCCGCGGCGATCGCACAGGAAGCGCAGAACCGCGCCGCGGCGCTGGTGGCCGAAGGGCAGGCGCGCGTTCAGGCCGTGCAGGCCGAGGCGCAGAACCGCTTCACGACGTTGCAAGCCGAGGCCCAGACTCGCACGCAACAGATCGCCGGCCTGACCGATGCCATGTCGGACGAAGCCGCGGCGCGCGCGGCGGCCGACACCGCCGAGGTGCAGGCGCGCATCGCCGCCGTGGCGCGAGAGGTCACGGATCGAACCACGGCCGTGCAAGCCGAAGCCACGCTGCGCGCGAATGCGATCACGGCCGAGCAGAACGCACGTGCCGCGGCGCTGATCGCCGAGGCGGCCGCGCGCGGCACCGCGATCTCGAACGAAGCCACCGTGCGCCAGCAGGCCGATAGCGCGCTCTCGTCGCAGTTCACGACCTTGACGGCCTCGCTGTCGACCACGGCCGCGGCGTTGCAGACCGAGCAGAGCGCGCGCGTCAGTGGCGATGCCGCCGAGGTCGGCGCGCGCCAGCAGCTCGCCACCCAGTTGCAGAACGCCGATGCGACGCTGGCCGCTTCGCTCGCCAGCGAGGCGGTGGCGCGAAGCACGGCCGATAGCGCCGAAGCACGCAGCCGCGAATCCTTGTCGGTATCGCTGACGGGGTTGCCGGACGTGGGCGCGAGCCTCGACTATGTGCAGGGCCCGTCGCTCCTGCTCGACTTCGCGGCATCGAGCTATCGCGTCTGGCAGCCCGCCACCATGACCAGCGTCGGTGGCTTGCTGGCCGAGGAGCGCCAGGCGCGCCTGACGGCCGATGCGGCCGAGGTGACGGCGCGCGAGACCCTGCAGGCGCAGCTCACCGGTGGCTACGACGGCACGGATCTGTCGCAGGTCACGAGCGGGCTGATCTTTCAGGAGAGCACCGCGCGCGCCAGGCAGGACGAGGCGCTGGCGCAGCAGATCACGCTGATCTCGGCGGGCGTGGGCGAGCAGTTCGACTACGCGAAGATCTGGTACTTCGATACCGGCGTGGAGGCCTGGGGCGGCAATGGCGCACCGGTCGCCACGGCGGGTTGGCTGCGGCCGGCGAATGCGAGCGACCCGTGGGTGATCTCGCCCACGGGCCTCGCGAGCGCGGGAGCGACCTTCAGCCAGGTGCGCATCCGGATCCGCAAGGTCGGCGCGCCCGTCTGGGCCGGCCAGATCTTCTGGCGCGCGGCCGCCGACACCGGATTCACCGGAGGCCGCGCCGCGACGCTGAACGAGCCGACCTACGATGCCGCCGGCATCGGCATGGTCAACGTGAGCCCCGGCTGGGACGTGACGGTGGACCAGATCCGTATCGATCTCTCGGTCGCGCAGTCGGCCACCGACTACTTCGAGATCGACTGGGTAGCGATCGGCAGGCCGTCACCGGGCGCCTCCAACGCGGCGCTGCAGGCCGAGGCCACCGCGCGTGCGAGCGCCGACGCGGCGCAGGTCACGGCGCGCGAAACCCTGGCGGCGCAACTGCGTGGCAATTACGCCGGCAACGACGTCGGTGCGCTGAGCTCGGGCCTGCTGGCGGCCGAGCGCGACGCGCGCGTCTCGGCCGATGCCGCCGAGGTGACGGCGCGGCAGCAGCTCGCCGCCACCGTGACCGGCAACAAGACGGCCGCGGACGCCGCGATGCTGACCGAGCAGACGGTTCGCGCCAATGCGGATGCGGCCGAGGTCTCGGCGCGGCAGGCCCTGGGCGCGTCGCTGTCCACCAGCCTGTCGACCGTGTCCGCCAACCTCACGGCCGAGCAGACCGCGCGTGCGAATGCCGACACCGCCGAGGTGAGCGCACGCGAGGCGCTGGCCACGCAGATGCGCGGCAGCTATGCCGGCACGGACGTGAATGCGCTGAGCGCGGGCCTGGTCTTCAGCGAACGCCAGGCCCGCATCAGCGCCGACACGGCCGAGGTGACGGCGCGCCAGGCCTTGTCGACCACCGTCGTCAACAACAAGACGCAGACCGACGCGGCGATCGTGGCGGAGCAGTCCGCGCGCTCGGATGGCGACAGCGCGAATGCCAGCGCGATCTCTGCCTTGTCGACCTCGCTGTCGACCACCCTGACCAGCACCACTGCGGCGCTGCAGACCGAGGTCAATGCGCGCGTGCGTGCCGATGCGGCCGAGATCACCCAGCGGCAGGGGCTGTCCGCGGCGCTGACCGGCATGCCCGATATCTCGGGCACGCTGGCGACGGTGATCGGTGCGTCGATGGAGGCGAACTTCCTCGAGGACAGCTACGGCCTGTGGCAGAGCCCGACGGGTGCGATCCTCACGTCCGGCCTGATCTACGAAGAGCGTCAGGCGCGCATCACCGATGACCAGGCGGAGGTGACGGCGCGCCAGGTGTTGGCCACGTCCGTCTCGACGGGCCTGTCGACCGTGACTGCGGGCCTCACTGCCGAGCAGTCGGCGCGCAGCAATGCCGACAGTGCCGAGGTCGCGGCACGCGAGACCCTGGCCACGCAGATCCGCGGCGCCTATGCGGGCGGCGATCTCAACGCGGTCACCGGCGGGTTGATCTACAGCGAACGCCAGGCGCGCGTGGCCGCGGACAACGCCGAGGTCGTGGCCCGTCAGGCGCTGGCGGCCTCGATGTCGACCGGGCTGTCGACGTCCAATGCCGGGCTGCTCAGCGAACAGACGGCCCGCGTCGCGGCCGACGCCGCGCAGGCGGGCTCGATCAGCGCGCTTTCGACGACCGTGAACAACAACCAGACGGCCGGCATGGCCGCACTGACCAGCGAAGCCGATGCGCGTGCACGGGCCGACGCGGCGGAGGTGTCGCAGCGGCAGGCGCTTTCTGCGGTGTTGACGGGGGCGAAGGGGGTCGCCGGTACGCTCTTGGATGTCGTTGGGCCATCGCTGCGCCTCGAATTCGCACAAGCGCCTGGCGCGAAGCTCGGTGCGTGGCAGCCGCTGTCGCTGGAGGGCTTGGCCAGCGGCCTGGTCTACGAGGAACGTGCCGCGCGCATCGAGGAAGATGAAGCCAACGCCGCTGCGATCATCGGAGTGAGGGCGCGGTTGTCGACGGCCGAAAGCAATATCGTCGTCACTGCTGCCGCGACCTCCACGCTTTCGACTTCAGTGAGTTCGATCAACGGCACGATCTCGGCCCAGGCCACGCAGATCAGCCAGCTTTCGACCTCGGCGGGCGCGAACACGGCGGCGATCACGAACACGGTGTCGGCGTTGGCAACGCTCGATGGGAAGGTGAAGAGCAGCTGGCGTCTCAACGTCAACGCCAACAGTCACGTCGCCGGTGTGGTCCTGGACAGCGACGGACGCAACTCCAACTTCGTGGTGCTTTCCGACAAATTCGCCTGGGCAACGCAGAGCGGTACCGAGGTGAAGTACCCGGTGGTGTTCGGCAACGTCGATGGCAAGTCCTCATTCGGCTTTGCGGGCAACATGTTCATCGACGGCGTGCTCAAGGGCCGCATGATCGATGCGGAGCAGATCAACGGTGACCACATCAAGTCCAACACGCTCGAGGCACGGAGCTTCAAGGCGGGGTCGATCACTGCCGATCTGATCAATGTGGGCATGGGCGCGAACATGGCGCCCGACTCGGGAATGATGGCCGGCGCCGGCGGGACGAAAACATACACCCTCGACGCGGTCCCAACCGGCTGGAGCGCTTACGAGACCTTCGCTTCGCAGTCGCAGTTCGGCATGAATTCGCCGGAAGACCATCAATGGCATCTTCCTGGCCAAAGCGCCTGCAGCATCTTTCAGCCGAACGAGATCAACAACTCGGTTCAGAACAAGTCGGCATTCGTGCAGGCGCACTCGCCGAAGATCCCGGTGATTCCGGGCCAGCGCTACGAGTTCTCCGTTTACACCGGTGCGCATCGGTGCATGGTTTGGACCGGCCTGGAGTTCTACGACGTCAACAACAACCAGATATCGAGTATTCAGTCGACCGAGAGCAACGATGCGGAGAAGGTGGGTGGCAAGGTGCTGAGCGGGTGGAAGCGGATCGGCATGTTCGTGACCGCGCCAGCCAATGCGGTGACGGCTTTGCTGGCGATCCGCAAGGGGCCGACCAAGCCCGGGCAGACCGAAAAGACGAGTTGGCTCTTCTACACGATGCCGATGTTTGCAGTGGCCTCGTCGTATCAGACGGTGTTCTCGCCGTACTCGCACTCGGGCCTGGGTACGCAGATCTCGCCTGAGGGCATCGGGACGCCGAGCCTGTCTGCGATCAGCGCCAATATTGGATTGCTGCGCACCGGATCGAATGGCGCTCGCACCGAAATCGAGGCAAACCAGATTCGGGTCTATGACGGTAGCAACCGCATGCGCGTGCGATTGGGGATCTGGTGATGCCGGCCGGTCTTCAACTTTTCGATGCGAATGGGAATGTGGTGTTGGACACGAACGACCGTATGTCGCGGGTGCTGGGCAGCTTCTGGATCAGCGCGTCGGGTTCCCTCACGCACGGCGGGCTGACTACAGGTCAGCCTTTCGCGATCTTCTGTTCACACACCGTGAACTCGATGCCGCGCTTCCAATTTTCGGGTGCATCCATGTGGTGGGACTACCCCTGGGGCGGCTCGCCCGCTTCAGGCTATGTGGTCTTTGGCGTGTACTGATTCGTATGGCACATAGGAGCTCCAATCCATGACTGCAGGCCTTCAAATTTTCGGCGACCACGGCGTGTTGCAGATCGACCAGGGCTACAAAAACCACTTGTTGCGACTGCGCGGTACGGTGGGGATCGGGGCGAATAACTCTGCAACGGTCGAAGCGGGCGACTGCACCCATCCGTTGCTGTGTGTACGGCCCTACGGGGGGTTGGTCCACGTGCGTATCGAAACGATCTCGAACGGCTATTTCCGATGGCGTCTGTACGCGGGAGATGCACCGGCGACGGTGGAGTACTACATCTTCGACGTCGGTCAGCCATACCAGGACATTTCGCCGGGACTGAGTGTGTACGCCGAGGATGGACAGCTCGCCTACAACAGCAACGTCAAGGCGATGTGCGTGCGCCAGATCAATGGCTTCAACTTTGACGGCGGTGTGCCCGAGGGGTCTTTTTGGATTGGCAGCTACGGCGCAGCACTGGTCGCAGGTTCAGGCATCTGGTGGCAAGACGATGGGGTGTGGGTAGCCCGGCTGATGGCGATGGGAGTCATGTACTCGGGGCAGACCTTTCACTTCGGGCCGGTGCAGGTCGCACAGATTCCCTCCAATGGCGGAAGCTCCTATCCAGTCTCTGGTGGCGAGCACAACGTGCTGCAGATCGACGTTGCGAATCTATGAGTCGGCCCTGTGAATAGACCCTGTTCTCCGTATCTCTTCCATTCTCTTCAATCGAAAGATCATCATGAGCGTTACTTTCATCAAGAACCAACCGAATGGCGCACTGTCGCTGATTCATGAAATCCTGCGCATCGAGATTTCGGATGGGGCGGCTGTCGCTTGGATCAACAGCTATGCCACCGAAGCTGCTTGGCGCGCAACGCCCAAGCTGATTAATTGGCAAGACAGCTTCCTGATGCCAATCGCAGAAGTGGGCAATGCGGAGACTTGGCTGATTGGTACAGATGGTCCTTTCTCCGGAGGGACCATCCTTGCGGAGCCGAGCACGCTCGAGGAAAAGCGCAAGACGCTCGTCGCGCGTGCCTCCGCGAAACGCTGGGCCGTGGAAACCGGTGGATTGACACTGCCGGATGGCACTCATCTGCTCACCGCCAGGACCGACCAGGATCGCATCACCTCCATCTTGGTCACTGCTGCCAGCGCGGAAATCGAAACCATCGATTTCAAGGCGCAAAGCGGATGGATACGCCTGGACGTAGAGACCTTGCGGCAGATGGCCGTGCAGATAGCCCGGCATGTGCAAGCCTGTTTTTCCGCCGAACGAGTCCATCACCGGGCAATCGCAGCGCTCGAAACTGACGCGCAGTTCGATGCATACGACTGCGCCACCGGATGGCCTTCCATTGATCTGCGTGCGCCGTCCGTCATCCCGAATTCCCCCAGCGCTTGATTGAGGAGATCCCGTCATGACCACTACGCTCACCGAAAAGACCTTCGCGCAGTTGTTCATCGCCGCCGGCGGTGCGAATGGCTCACGTGTGAATGCACAGGGGAAGATCGAAATTGCAGTTGCGCCTGCCTTCGACTACGACCCAATCACCCTCGCGTCTCGCGGGCTGCGCTTTCGCGGACCTGTCCGCACCAATCTTCTGACGAACAGCCAGCTCAGCGCCCTGGGGGTTGCCGAGGGGACCACGCCGCCCACCGTGGGCGTGGCCACTGTCGATGGAGAGGCGTGTTCGGCGGTGACATTTACCCCGGCCATGGCATCAGGCTATCCGGGAAGTCGCTGGCGCCCCAATAGTTCGGCGGCGGCGATCGTGGCCTCGACCACCTACTCGACGAGTTCCTACGTGAAGCTCAGTCGGCCGCTGGTCGGAAGCGAGGCCATCAACGTCTACTACACAGGCTCGAACGGCATGGGAAGCACGAACATCTCCGCCGTGAATTCGGCCCCATATGCTGAGCGCTTCACCCGGGTTGTGATGGGTAATGCCACGCCCGGCAACACGGGGACCATCTATCCGGTGGTCCATATCGTGTCGACGCTGGCAAGTAACCTGACGGTCTGGATCTGCAAGGGGCAGGTCGAGGTCGGGGCGACCGCATCGAGCTACACACCTGTCCCGTCTACGACACCCATCGCGCGAACTGCTGACCAGATTCACATTCCGAATCTCCAGAGCCAACCTTGGTACAACCCGCGGGAAGGCACGATCTGCGCCCGCGTCGCTCAAGCGACCAACCTTGTTCCCGCCACTTCGATGATCTTCGGAATCACCGATGCGGCTGGGGCGACGAGTCGAATGCTCGTCTACTTCGACGGCGCAGGCGGCATCAGCGCGAATTGCTTCGACCGGGGTGCGCAGCAGGCAGCGACTTCGATCGCAGGCAGCGCGGCGCCGATCGGACAGGTTCGCAAGGTGGCGATGTCCTGGAAGCAAGGGCGCTTCATCGTTCAGTGCGACGACAAGCCAGCGGTCGCCGTCGGCCTTGCATCGATCCCGACCTACACCGGTCCAACGCTATGGCTTGGTCAACGCAACAACGGAGCCGACCCCTTCGACGGCTTCTTTCAAGATTTCGTCTATTGGCCCAAGGCAGCCAACGCGACCGAGATCGTCTCCCTGACCCCCGAAACCGAAACCATCACTGGCTGACCCCATGCCCACGACCCTCACTTCCAAATCCGCGGCCGAGATGTTCGTTTCCAGCGGCGGTGCCAACGGCACGCGCGTGAGCCCGCTGGGCTTCATCGAGTCCGCGGTGGCACCACGCCTTGACTACGACCCCGTTACCAAGGCGGCCAAGGGCCTGCTGATCGAAAGCGGTCGGACCAACATGCTGCGATATGCATCGCGCTTCGACCAGACGGCTGGCTGGAATGTCAATGTCGCTGGCGGTACCCCGCTGGTCAAAGTGGTGCCGAACGCTACGCTTGCGCCGAATGGACACATGGAGGCAGCCAAGCTCATCCTGAGCAGCCAGAGCAACTATGGCAACGGGCGCGTCACGCAGATCGCGACCAAGGCCGCCGCCATCGGAACCTACGTGGCCTCCGTGTACCTGAAATCCGCAGGTGGACAACGGGCGTTCATCTACGTTTGCGGCGCGAGCGCGACGAACTCGATCAGCGCCAACTTCGATCTGCTGGGCAGCACGCATTCGTCGTCCAAGACGGGCTCCTTTGCGATCATCTCGACGTCAGTCACCGACGCGGGCAACGGGTGGCGTCGCTATGCGCTTGTCTTCACCTGCGATGAGTCCACCGCGATCACGTACGCCCTCTATCCAAGCGGGGCATCCATGGGTGCCGGCGATGACATCAACGGTGCCTTCGCCTGGGGCGCTCAACTGGAAGCGGGTACGTTCGTCACTTCGTGCATTCCCAGCGTGGACACGGTGACCGCGCGTGCCTCGATCGCCTCCTGCTATGACGCCAAGGGTGTCATGCGTTACGCAGTGGCCGGGGTGGGGCGAGTGAACTACGATCCGGCCAATCTGATGCTGGCGCCGGCGCTCCTGACGGAGCCGCAACGGACGAACCTTGTGCTCAGCAGTTCGCAGATGAACCGCAATCCGTGGAGTGTCGGCATCACAGGGGGCTCGGCAGGCAAGTTGGCTCCTGACGGCACGCTGCGCGCCATCGAATACGCTGGTGCTGCCACGGGGCCGCTCACCCAGGGCAACATGATTGCGACGAGCAGCGAGATGACGTTCTCGGTGTTCGTCAAGAACGCGGGATTGACCGGGCCGTTGTCGTTCACCTGGCGCAACGACACGACCGCGCTGACCTTCACACCCTACGCGACCGTTTCCGCGGACGGCAATGGCGGCTTGACCGTTTCTGGCACGGGCTGGGATCTGAGGTCGGTGGGCAACGGATGGTATCGGCTGTCGAACACGAAAAGCACAGGCATCGCGGTTGGGGATTCGCTGCGCATATACACAGGCGTGACCGGTGCGGTCTCCGATCGAGGTGCATTTCAGGTTTTCGGTGCGCAGCTCGAAGATGGCTCGGTCGCAACCTCCTACATCCCGAGCAGCGACACCTTCGCCTCGCGCTCCTCGACCGGCACCTACTTCGATGCCCAGGGGAAGATCCAGACCGCCGCAGTGAACGCTGCGCGGATGAGCTACAACCCGGCCGACCTGCTGGCGCCCCCGACATTGCTTCAAGAAGCCGCCAGCACCAACATGCTGACTGTCTCGGATTTCGCGACACCTGGCGGGACGTCGCTGCTGGGTGACGCGGCCTACAGCGATTTCAGCGGCATCGGAATGGTCACCGGGGTGAAGATCGGCCGGCCGACGGTGGCCCAGCAATGGAGTCTTGCCTACAAGACAGTGACCTTGCAGCCGAATACCTCGTATTGCTTGTCGGTGTTCGTGAAGATGGACGATGGCCTGGTCCCCGTCTTCAGATCGGACACCGCTGCTTCCGAGTCGAACGATTTCGCGCTGGCCATCGTCGGCGTCACGCCACCGATGACCAAGTTCATCGTGACGCCTCAGGGTGACGGCGTCTATCGCGTCTCCTGCATCCACACGACGGGCTCTTCTGTGCCTGGAGCGAACGTCGGCGCGGTCAAGTACCCTCAAAACTCGCCTCGTGGTTTCCGGGTCACCGGATACCAGCTCGAGCAGGCTGCATTCGCTTCGAGCTATATCCCCACGGCCGCGGCAACGGTTCTGCGCGCTGCGGAGGTGACGAGCTCGACCGCCGGTACGCGTGCCGCCGACACGGTCGGATCGGCCGCCGTCGCGCGAAGCGCCGACTTCGTCTACATCGATGCCGCCAAGGGTTGGCTCAATGCCGCCGAAGGAGCGGTTGCCCTCGAGGTCGAACTGCCGAAGATGCCGGACATCACGGTGCGGAACATCATGGAACTCGGGGACGGCACGGCGGGCAACCGGCTGTCGATGGGGATGAGCATCCCTGGGGGCGTGTATTGCACTGGCACGGTCGGGGGCACGACCACCGCGACGACCTCCGCGGGGAACGCCGGCGTGCTGTCTCCAGGCGATTACTTCAAGGTCGCCCTGGCCTATGGGGCCGAAGGGTTGCGCTACAGCTTCCGCACGGACGGGCTCCGAAAGAACGCGATGGCAGCCATGCCGCCCATCACGCGCTTCGCGCTCGGCGCGGTCGCCTGGGGCAGCAACCAGGCCTGCCTCCACATCAAGGCGGCCAGCTACTTCCCGCAGCGGCTGACCGATGCGGAGGTTTCGGCGCTGACCGCCTGATCCCCAAAATCCCTCAGGCCCCGGTGCGGATTCGGCGGATGAGTATTATTCTCATCTTTCCGAATCCCCCTTTCCCATGACTTCCCGAACGACTTCGCACGCCGTCCGGCGCGCGGCGTGAGCGCCGGCCTGCGCTACCGCCTCGGCGTTACCTCGCGCGCCGTCGCCGCCATTGCCGGCGGCTACGGCGTGGCCGCGCTCTCCGCCGCGGCGCTCGCGCTATGTTTGCCCGCGGCCTTCGGCATGGCGCGCAGCGAAGCCGCGATGACAGGCACGCTGGCCTCCTTCCTCGTGTTCGCGGTCGCGGTGATGTGGGTGTTTGCGGCGCGCAGCGCGTGGCGCGCCTGGATTGGCCTGGTCATCGCCGCGGCGCCGCTGGGCGCGCTGCTGCTCGTGCTGCCGACGCCGGGAGCGGGCGCATGAAGGAGGGCCTCCGCCAGTCGATGGCCTGGCTGCACACCTGGTCGGGCCTGCTGGTCGGCTGGGTGCTGTTCATGGTGTTCGCGGCCGGCACGGCCTCGTACTTCAAGGACGAGATCACGCTCTGGATGAAGCCCGAGCTGCACGGGCTCTCGCGCGCGCCGGTGCCGCAGGTGCAGGCCACCGAGGGCGCCTACGCCTACCTGCAGCAGCACGCGGCCGACTCGCCGCGCTGGTTCATCACGCTGCCGACCGAGCGCGAACCCTCGACCAGCCTGTTCTGGACCCGGCCCGCGCCGCCGGCCGGCTCGCCGCCGCGCGACCGGCGCGACCGCTTCGGCCGCGCGGTGCTCGATGCGGCCAGCGGCCAGCCTTCGGCGGCGGTGCGCGAGACGCGCGGTGGCGAGTTCTTCTACCGCCTGCACTTCGACCTGCACTACATGCCCGCGATCTGGGGTCGCTGGATCGTCGGCTTCTGCGCGATGTTCATGCTGGTGGCGATCCTCAGCGGCATCGTCACGCACAAGCGGATCTTCAAGGACTTCTTCACCTTCCGACCGAAGAAAGGCCAGCGCTCGTGGCTCGACGCGCACAACGCGACCGCGGTGCTCGCGCTGCCCTATCACGCGATGATCACGTACACGGGACTCGTCACCCTGATGTTCATGTACATGCCCTGGGGCCCGCAGGCGGCATACAAGGACAGCGGCGGCACGCAGACCTTCTTCTCCGAAGCCTTCGCGGGCGGCGTGCGCGAGCAGTTCAAGGCCGCGGGCCAGAAGGCGCCGATGGCACCGGTCGCGCCGATGCTCGCGCAGGCCTCCGCGCACTGGGGCGGCGCGCCGGTCGGCCGCCTCACGGTCAATTCGCCGAACGATGCCAATGCGACAGTCATCGTGCGCCGCGCCGAAGGGCCGCAACTGGGGTCCGAGCAACCGTCGATGGTCTTCAACGGCGTGACCGGCGCGCTGGTCGGTGCCTACGGCGACAGCATGCGGCCCGCCGTCGAGACGCGCAGCGTGCTCTACGGCCTGCACATCGGCCGCTTCGGCGATCCGCTGCTGCGTGCGCTGTTCTTCGTCTCGGGCCTCGCGGGTTGCCTGATGGTCGCGACCGGCCTCCTGCTATGGGCCGTGAAGGAGCGCCAGAAGTTCGCGAAGCGGCTCAAGCAGGGCGGCCGCGTGAGCTTTGGCCTGCGGCTGGTCGACGGACTCAACCTCGGCGCGATCGCGGGCCTGCCGCTCGCGATGGCCGCCTTCTTCTGGACCAACCGGCTGGTGCCGTTCGACACGGCCGACCGCGGCGCGGCCGAGATCGGCTGGTTCTTCGCGGTCTGGGGCGCGGCCGCGCTGCTGGGCCTCGCGCGGCCCACGCTGCGCATGTGGCAGGCGCAGCTCGCCACAGGCGCGCTGCTGTTCGCGCTGCTGCCGGTGCTCAACGCATTCACCGGTCCCGCACCGCTCACGGTCAGCCTGCGCTCGGGACCGAGCGCCATCGCCGGCTTCGACCTGGTGTCGATCGCGCTGGGCCTGGGACTCGCGGGCGCGGCCTGGATGGTGGAGCGCAAGCGTCGCAAAGCCTCTAGCGCTTCGGCGAAGAAGGCCGCGAAGGCCGACCCGGCCGCTGACGCGGTGGACTCGCCTTCGCTCGCCACCTCGGGCCAGGGATCGTGATGAATGCCTTGCTGATCGCGACCGTGTTCGCCGCCTCGCTCGCGGGCTTCTGCGCGCTGGGCCTCGCAATGGACCGCCACAGCGAGGACGTCTTCGGCCGCGGCAGCACGCCCGGCCCGTGGCGCCGCTGGCTGCAGCTCGGCGGCAGCGTGGCGCTGTGCCTGTCGCTCGTCGCCAGCCTGCGCGCCGCCGGCCATTCGATCGGCTGGGTGCTCTGGCTCGGCGCGCTCACGGCGGCCGCGCAGACGGTGGTGGGGCTCTTGAGCTATGCGCCGCGCCGCTTCCACTGGGTGACGTCGGTGGCGGCGGCCATCGCGGTGCTGACGGGGCTCGGTTGCCTCGTGCTGGCCGCGCTGGGCGACTGAGCCTCTCTCACTCGCCGCGGCGCGTCGACGTGCCGCCGTGCAGCACTCCCTGCGTCATCGGCAGCGCCATGAAGTCGTGCGGGAACCCCAGCGCGATCGCGCTCGCCGCGTCGAGCCGTCGCAGCGCCTCGGCATCGAGCTCGACCTCGAGCGCGCCCAGGTTGTCCTCGAACTGAGCGAAGGTGCGCGCGCCGATGATCGGCATCACCGTCGGCCCGCGCCGGTGCAGCAGCCAGGCCAGCGCGATCTGCGCGCTCGAGCGGTCCTGCTCCTTCGCGATCTGCGCCACCACGTCGGCGATGGCGAGCGCGCGTTCGGTCAGTGCGCCGTTGCCCACGGCCACGTCCTTGCGCGTGCCGGTCACACGCGGGTCCTGTCCCTTCGCGTGATCGAGGTCGGCGCGGCTGTATTTGCCGGTCAGCACGCCGCTGCCCAGCGGCGACCAGGCCATCACGCCGAGGCCGAGCTCGCGCGCCATCGGCAGGAGCTCGCGCTCCACGGTGCGTTCGATCAGGCTGTACTCGATCTGCAGTGCCACCAGCGGCGCCCAGCCGCGCAGCTCGGCCAGGGTCTGCATGCGCGCGACCTGCCAGGCGGGCGTGTCGGAGATGCCGGCGTAGAGCACCTTGCCCGCGCGCACCAGGTCGTCGAAGGCGCGCATCACTTCGTCGAAGGGCGTCAGGCCGTCCCAGATGTGCAGGTACAGCAGGTCGATGTAGTCGGTGCCCAGGCGCTTCAGGCTGGCCTCGACCGAGCGCACCATGTTGCGCCGGTGGTTGCCGCCCGCGTTGGGATTGCCGGGCTGCATGTTGAGCGTGTACTTGGTGGCCAGCACCACCGACTCGCGCCGGTCGGCGAGGAACTGGCCCAGCAGCCGCTCCGAGCTGCCGTTGGTATAGAAGTTGGCGGTGTCGACGAAGTTGCCGCCGCGTTCGAGGTAGGCGTCGAACATGCGGCGCGATTCGCCGGCGTCTGCGCCCCAGCCCCAGTCGCTGCCGAAGGTCATGGTGCCGAGCGAGATCGGGCTGACGCGCAGGCCCGAGCGGCCGAGGGTGAGGTAGTCGTTGAGTTGCATGGGGATGTCCTTTCGATTCGGAAAGCGCCGCGGTGCGCGAGCGCCATGGACTCGAATGTCGTCCCACCATTGCGTTGGAAAAAGGCCGCTGTGCTTGATGCTTTGTGAAGGCTCTCTTCATAATGCCCGCATGTCGCCCGACCTTCTCCCCGCCATCGCCGCCTTCGCGCGCGTGGCCCATCACGCCAGCTTCACGCGCGCGGCCGAGGAACTCGGTGTCTCGCCCTCGGCGCTGTCGCAGACCGTGCGCACGCTCGAGGCCAAGCTCGGCGTGCGGCTGCTCGACCGCAGCACGCGCAGCGTCGGCGCGACCGAGCTGGGCCGACAGTTCCTCGAGGGCGCGCGGCCGGCGCTCGCGGCGCTGGCGCAGGCGGTGGAGGGCATCGACGAGGCGCGCGACAAGCCGGCGGGGCTGCTGCGCCTGAACGTGGCGCGGGTCTCGGCCGAACTGCTGCTCTATCCGCACTTCGGCGATTTCGCCGCGGCCTATCCCGACATCGTGCTCGAGCTGGTCTGCGACAACCGCATGGTCGACCTGGTCGAAGGCGGCTTCGATGCCGGCATCCGGCTCGGCGAGAGCCTGGCGCAGGACGTGGTGGCGCTGCCGATCGCGGGACCGCAGCGCATGGTGAGCTTCGCGGCGCCGCGCTACCTCGAGGGGCGGACGCCGCCGCGCACGCCCGAGGACCTGCGCGAGCACCGCTGCCTCAACTTCCGGCTCACCACCGGCGGGCTCTATCGCTGGGAGTACGCGCAGGACGGCCGCGAGCTCGACGTGGAGGTGGCGGGGCCGGTGATCGCCAACGACAGCGAGGTGCTGCTGGCGGCCGCGCGCGCCGGCGCGGGCATCGCGGTGGCCTTCGAGGGCACGGTGCGCGAGGACTTCGACAGCGGCCGGCTGGTGCCGCTGCTCGAGCCGTGGTGGCCGAGCTTTCCTGGCTTCTACCTGTACTACCCGAGCCGCGCGCAGATGCCGCGCAAGCTGCGGGTGTTCATCGATTTCCTGCAGGCGCGGCATGCGCCGCAGACACCGCAGCGCGCGGCGCTCAGGCCCGCATCAGCGCCTCGATCTCGTCCCCCTTCACCGGCACGCCGCGCGAAATGAGCTCGCAGCCGGTGGCCGTGACGATGGCGTCGTCTTCCGTGCGGATGCCGATGTTGTGGAACTGCTCGGGCACGCCGTCGGCCGGGCGCACGTAGATGCCGGGTTCGAGCGTGAGCACCATGCCGGGCTGCAGGATGCGGCTCGGGCGGTTCTTGATGAGCTCGTTCGACAGCGGGTCCTTGCGTTCGCTGACCTCGCCGACCTGCGTGGGCTCGACGTAGCTGCCGCAGTCGTGCACGTCCATGCCGAGCCAGTGGCCGGTGCGGTGCATGTAGAACTGGAAGTAGGCGCGGCTGTCGATCACGTCGTCGAGGCCGCCGACCTTGTTGGCGTCGAGCAGGCCCAGGTCGAGCATGCCCTGCGCGAGCACGCGCACGGCGGCGTCGTGCGGGTCGTTGAAGCGGTTGCCGGCCTTGGTGGCGGCGGCCGAGGCGTCCTGGCTCGCGAGCACGAGGTCGTACAGCGCGCGCTGCGGGCCGGTGAACCTGCCGTTGGCGGGAAAGGTGCGCGTGATGTCGCTGGCGTAGCCGTCGAGCTCGCAGCCGGCATCGATCAGCACCAGCTCGCCGTCGCGCACGGGCGCCGCATCGGCGCGGTAATGCAACACGCAGGCGTTGGCGCCGGCCGCGACGATGGACCCGTAGGCCGGGTACTGCGAGCCGCCGAGGCGGAACTCGTGCAGCAGCTCGGCGTCGAGGTGGTACTCGCGCACGTCCTTGCCCTCGCGCAGCATGCGCGCCGACAGCTGCATCGCGCGGATGTGGGCGCGGGCGCTGATCTGGGCGGCGCGGCGCATGATGTCCTGCTCGTGCGCGTCCTTCACGAGGCGCATCTCGTCGAGCGGGCCGCAGAGGTCGCGTTGTTCCTCGGGGCACAGTGCGCCGTAGCGCACGCGCGCGCGCACCGACTGCAGCCAGCCGTCGACGCGGGTCTCGAGGCCCTTGTGGGTGGCGAACGGATACCAGACGACCGAGCGGTTCTCGAGCAGTTTGGGCAGCTTCGCATCGAGCTCGGTGACCGAGAAGGCCTCGTCGAGGCCGAGCGCGTCGGGCGCGGCGTCGGGGCCGAGCCGGTAGCCGTCCCAGATCTCGCGCTCCAGGTCCTTGGGCGCGCAGAACAGCGTGGCGCGGCCGTCGCCGCCGAGCACCAGCCAAGCATTGGGCTCGGTGAAGCCGGTCAGGTAGTAGAAGTAGCTGTCGTGGCGGAACAGGAAGTCGCTGTCGCGGTTGCGCTGGCGTTCGGGCGCGGTCGGGATGATCGCGATGCCGTCCTTGCCCAGTTGCGAGGCGAGGCGAGCGCGGCGCTCGGCGTAGATCTTCTTGGTGTCGGTGGTGGTCATCGCGTGGAGACTTCCTGTGAGACGGGCTGGCTACGAAGGCCGGTTGAGTTCGGCGAGGCGCTCGGGCGTTCCCACGTCGGTCCAGGGGCCGGTGTAGAGCTCGGCGCTCACCAGGCCATTGTCCATCGCGGCACGCAGGATCGGCGCCAGCGGGGCTTTGATGCCGCCGGGGTTGCCGCCAGGGATGGCGCAGTAGGGCGGCGCGAACAGTGCGGCGCGGTACAGGCCGATGGTCGAGAAGGTGTGGCGCGCGCCGTCCGGCGTGTTGAGCGCGAGGCCCTCGGCCGAGAGGCCGAAGTCGCCCTTCGGGTTGTGCGCGGGATTGGGCACCAGCCACAGGTGCGCGAGCTTGCCGCCCGCCACGAAGCGCTCGACCGCGGCCTGGGTGAAGACGAAGCCGGGCGCGAACACGTCGCCCGCCGCGACCCAGAACGGATCGCCCAGCAGCGGCAGCGCACGCACGATGCCGCCCGCGGTCTCGAGCGCGCCGCCGAAGTCGCGGGCCTCGTCGGAGTATGAAATCGATAGCGCCACCTCGCCGCCCAGCAACGGTTTCAAGCCGAAGTGGCCGGAGATCCGGTCGCCGAGCCAGGCCGTGTTGAGCACCAGCTCGGTGAAGCCGCCGGCCGCCAGCGCCTCCATCGGCCATTGCATCAGCGGCTTGCCGCGGACCTCGAGCAGGGGCTTGGGGGTGGTGTCGGTCAGCGGCCGCATGCGCTCGCCGCGTCCGGCCGCGAGCACCATGGCCTTGGCCGCCACCGTCGCGTCCCGGCTCAAGCGCTGGCCGCCACGCGCCCGCGTTGCAGCTCGTTGCGTTCGCTGTGGCGCGGGCGGAACAGCGAGACCAGGCAGTCCATCAGCGCATGCGCCTTGGCCGAATGGTCGCCGCCGAAGTTGCAGACGTAGACGTCGAGCGTGACGGCGCGCTGCTCGGGCCAGGTGTGCAGGCACAGGTGCGATTCGGCCAGCAGCACGGTGGCGGTGACGCCGCCCGGGCCGTGCATGGTGGCCGGGAAGCCGTGGACCAGCTTGCCCACCGGCTGCAGCCCCGCGGCCGACACCGCCTTGAGGCAGACGGCGCCGAGCGCCTCGCCGTCGGTGAGCCACTGCGCGCCGCATTGGCAGTCGTGAAGGTCGGCGGTGAGGTGCAGCCCGTGCATATGCCCGCGACTTTAGTACATCGCCCATGCGGGAAAACGCGGGTCCGGCCGGCTGCGCAAAATAAGCGAAGAGGGGTGTCAGCAGGCTGTCGGTGCCGGTTCGGGCTCGCCCGGTAAAATCGCGGGTTCTCCCGAGTCCCTCCCACCCAACTCCCCCGAAAGTTCCCTGCCCATGGCCAACCAAGCCCTGATGGCCAACGCGATCCGCGCGTTGGCTATGGATGCCGTTCAACAAGCCAATTCCGGACATCCGGGCGCACCGATGGGGATGGCCGACATGGCCGTCGCGCTGTGGGGCGAGCACCTGCGCTACAACCCCGCCAACCCGCACTGGTTCGACCGCGACCGCTTCGTGCTGTCGAACGGCCACGCCTCGATGCTGCTGTACGCGGTGCTGCACCTGACCGGCTACGACCTGCCGATCGACGAGCTCAAGAACTTCCGCCAGCTGCACAGCAAGACCGCGGGCCACCCCGAGGTCGACGTGACCCCTGGCGTGGAAACCACCACCGGCCCGCTGGGCCAGGGCATCACCAATGCCGTGGGCTTCGCGCTGGCCGAGAAGCTGCTGGCCGCCGAGTTCAACCGCAAGAGCCACGACATCGTCGACCACCACACCTACGCCTTCCTGGGCGACGGCTGCATGATGGAAGGCATCAGCCACGAAGCCTGCGCGCTGGCCGGCGCCTGGCACCTCAACAAGCTGATCGCGCTGTACGACGACAACGGCATCAGCATCGACGGCCAGGTCAAGCCCTGGTTCATCGACAACACGGAAGAGCGCTTCAAGGCTTACGGCTGGAACGTCATCGGCCCGATCGACGGCAACGACGCCAAGGAAGTGTCGAAGGCCATCGCCAAGGCGAAGAAGGAAGAGTCGCGCCCCACGCTGATCGTCTGCAAGACCACCATCGGCAAGGGCAGCCCGAACCGCGCCGGCACCGCCAAGGCGCACGGCGAGGCGCTCGGCGCCGAGGAAATCAAGCTCACGCGCGAAGCCCTGGGCTGGACCGCGCCGGCCTTCGAGATCCCGACCGAGGTTTACGCCGACTGGAACCACAAGGACGAAGGCCACCGCCTCGAGACCGACTGGAACGAGCGCTTCGCCGCCTACGCCGTCGCCTACCCCGAGCTGGCCGGCGAGTTCACGCGCCGCATGAAGGGCGAACTGCCCAAGGAATTCCACCAGGTCGCGTTCGACACCGTGGTGGCCGCGCACACCAAGGCCGAGACCGTGGCCAGCCGCAAGGCCAGCCAGCTCGCGCTGGAATCGTTCACGGCCGCGCTGCCCGAAATGCTCGGCGGCAGCGCCGACCTGACCGGCTCGAACCTCACCAACACCAAGAGCACCGCCGCGCTGCGCTTCGATCCGAAGACCGGCGCCGTGGTCATGAACGTGCCGGCGGTCGAGGCCAAGCCCGGCGCGGAAGACGAAGCCAAGTCCGAGGCGCCGGCCGAAGCCCCGCACGGCACCATCGGCCGCCACATCAACTACGGCGTGCGCGAGTTCGGCATGGCCGCGATCATGAACGGCGTGGCGCTGCATGGCGGCTACATCCCCTACGGCGGCACCTTCCTGACCTTCAGCGACTACAGCCGCAACGCGATCCGCATGGCCGCGCTGATGAAGCACCGCGTGATCCACGTGTTCACGCACGACTCCATCGGCCTGGGCGAAGACGGCCCGACGCACCAGTCGATCGAGCACGCCGCCTCGCTGCGCCTGATCCCCAACCTCGACGTCTGGCGTCCGGGCGACACGGCCGAAACCGCCGTGGCCTGGGCCGTGGCGCTGCAGAACCAGTCGCGCCCGACCGCGCTGCTGCTGAGCCGCCAGAACATCGCCTATGCGGCGAAGAGCGAACTCGGCGACATCAGCCGCGGCGCCTACGTGCTGTCCGAGCCCGAACAGGTCGGCCTGAAGAACAAGAAGACCGCGGCGGTCCTCATCGCCACCGGTTCCGAAGTGCAGCTCGCGCTGGCCGCGCAGAAGCTGCTGGCCGAGAAGAAGATCGCGGTGCGCGTGGTGTCGATGCCCTCGACCACCACCTTCGATCGCCAGGACCTGGCCTACAAGAAGGCCGTGCTGCCGAAGAAGCTGCCGCGCGTCGCGGTCGAGATGGGCTGCACCGATGGCTGGTGGAAGTACGGCTGCGCCGCCGTCGTCGGCATCGACACGTACGGCGAATCGGCCCCCGCGCCGGTGCTGTTCAAGCACTTCGGCTTCACGGCCGAGAACGTCGCCGCCACGGTCGAAGCGGCCCTGCGCGACTGAGCGCCGCGCGCCCTTCTTCCGGTCCGATCACAAGTTTTTCAACCTTAGGAGCAAGTCAGATGGCTATCAAACTCGGTATCAACGGCTTCGGCCGCATCGGCCGCAACGTGCTGCGCGCAGCCGTGCAGAACTTCAAGAACGAGATCGAAATCGTTGCCATCAACGACCTGCTCGAGCCCGACTACCTGGCCTACATGTTGCAGTACGACTCGGTGCACGGCCGCTTCAAGGGCGAGGTCACGGTCGAGGGCAACACGCTGATCGTGAACGGCAAGAAGATCCGCCTGACGCAGGAGCGCGACCCCGCGCAACTGAAGTGGAACGAGGTCGGTGCCGACATCGTGCTCGAGTCGACCGGCCTGTTCCTCACGAAGGAAACGGCGCAGAAGCACATCGACGCGGGCGCCAAGAAGGTGATCCTGTCGGCTCCGTCGAAGGACGACACGCCGATGTTCGTCTACGGCGTGAACGACAAGAAGTACGCCGGCGAAGCCATCATCAGCAACGCCAGCTGCACCACCAACTGCCTGGCCCCGCTGGCCAAGGTGCTCAACGACAAGTGGGGCATCAAGCGCGGCCTGATGACCACCGTGCACGCCGCCACCGCCACGCAGAAGACCGTGGACGGCCCGAGCAACAAGGACTGGCGCGGCGGCCGCGGCATCCTGGAAAACATCATCCCGTCGTCGACGGGCGCGGCCAAGGCCGTGGGCGTGGTGATCCCCGAGCTCAACAAGAAGCTCACGGGCATGAGCTTCCGCGTGCCGACCTCCGACGTGTCGGTGGTCGACCTGACGGTCGAGCTGGTGAAGGAAGCCACGTACAAGGAAATCTGCGCCGAGATGAAGGCGCAGAGCGAAGGCGCGCTCAAGGGCGTGCTGGGCTACACGGAAGACAAGGTGGTGGCCACCGACTTCCGCGGCGACCCGCGCACCTCGATCTTCGACGCCGAAGCCGGCATCGCGCTCGACGGCACCTTCGTGAAGCTCGTGAGCTGGTACGACAACGAATGGGGCTACTCGAACAAGTGCCTCGAGATGGTGAAGGTCGTCTCGAAGTAAGCCTTCGAACCCGCCAGGAAGAACGCGCTCCCCGGAGCGCGTTTTTCATTGGGGCGCCGCCTTCAGCGCAGCTTCTCGTTGCGCCGTATCTCGCTCGCGAGCTGCCCCGCCATGCGCGCCGCGGCGCGGCGCGCGGCCAGGCCGAAGTCGCCCTTGTACTCGCCGAACTCGGCCGTGCCATTGCCGACCGCGCGCACCCGCGTGACCTCGGCGCCCGCGGCATCGGTGACCACGCACTGCACCTCGGCGGTGAACGAGGTCGGCGGCCAGGCCAGCAGCGAGGTGGAGCTCGAGTCGGTCGTGATCTTCGGCGTGAACACCAGCGCGATGCCGGCCGCCTGGTTGGCCTTCACGTCGTTCGCGGTGCGCAGCACCACCACGTCGCGGTAGACGGAGCGCAGCGCGTCGCGCACCGGCTTCTCGAGGTCGCGGTAGGGGAAGTAGCTGACCTTGTCGCCGCTGCCGCCGGGCGTGACCACCTGGGTGTCGCGCTGGGCGTCGGTCATCACGTAGGCCACCTTCTTCTGCACCAGGTGCTGCAGCGAACGCGGTGGCGCCGGGTCGGTGACCATGGTGATCGGATGGGTGCAGGCCGCGAGCAGCAGCGCGCCGAAGGCGAGGGCGGCGATGCCGGCGGCGCGCGCGCAGGAAGAGAGCAGGGACATGGCGGCGCCTCGTGTCGTTGTCGTCATGGCCGGATCGCCGCCACGAACTGCGGATCGGCATAGACCTGGCGCAGCAGCGCGCGCACCAGGCGCGGGTACTCGGCCTGGCCGGCCGGCACCGCCACCGCGGCGCCATAGCCCGATTCGAATTTCGTCTCGCCGCGGTAGGTGCGGCGCAGCCGCTGCGTGTCGCCGCGCGTGACCACGATCTCGACCTCCATGCGGCCGCCGCCGTTGAACACGCCGAGGTCGAGTTCGTTGAGCAGGATGCGCGCCGCGATGCGCGTGGGCGCCTTCGGGTCGAGCACCGAGATCTCGGCCAGGTCGCGCCGCATCGCCTCCTCGAGGTAGAGCGCGAAGCTGCCGTTGGGCGAGACCAGGCGCGTGCTGCGCATGCGCACGTTGTTGACCCTGTCCTCGGGATCGGTGGGCTGGGCGCGTGCCACCGCCACCATGCCGGGGCGCGTGGCCTCGAGGCGGTCGAGCGCCTCGTAGTCGGCCGCGTAGGGCGGTGCCATCAGCGGCGCGCAGCCGCTGGCCAGCAGCACGAGCGCGGCCAGCGCGGCGGGCACCGCGGTGGCGCGCGCGCACCGGCGCAGGCCTTGCGAACGGAAGATCGCCATGTCCGTGGTCCCCTCTCTGTGTCGTTGAACCGCTGCCGGCAAAGGTAGCAGCATCCCGTGCGCACGAATACAACGGAAAGGGGTAGGCGGCGAAGGAGAAAGAAGCGCCTGTCGGGCGCGCGGCCTCAGACCGGTTCGAGCACGTGGATCAGCTTGCTCTCGACCAGTGCCTTGGTCTTCTCGCCATGGGCCTTCATGTGCGGCGCGACCGCGTGGGCCTGCAGGTCGGCCAGCGTCTCCCACTTCTCGATCACGACGAAGGTGTCGGCGCCGAAGCTGGCCTTCGAGGGCGGGATGCCCTGCGCGTCGATGGTGGCGCCGTATTCGATGCAGCCCTTCTCGGCCAGCACCGCGGCACGGTTCTCGGCGAAGGCGGCGAGCAGTGCGGCGCGCTGGCCGGGCTTGGCGGTGATGACGGCGACGACGTGGATCATGGGCGAGGGTCTCCTGGGGATGGGAAGAACGGGCCGAAGCGGCCGCGAGCCTTCGAATCTAAGAGATTCCGCGCGGGCCTGCCGGGGCGCAGGTCCGCTGGGCGACAAGGCCCGGGGCTTGTCCCTATCATCGCGCGCATGTTCTTCCCGCTGCCCCGCACCGCCACCGCGCCCTTCTGTCCGTCCGAGGTGAAAGGCAGCGTCGCGGTGCCGCAGGAGCTGTCCTTCGGCCGCAAGCTGCTGCGCTACGCGGGCCCGGGGCTGCTGGTGTCGGTGGGCTACATGGACCCGGGCAACTGGGCCACCGACATCGAGGCCGGCTCGCGCTTCGGCTACGGCCTGCTGTTCGTGGTGCTGCTCGCGAGCCTCGCGGCGATGCTGCTGCAGACCTTGTGCGTGCGGCTCGGGCTGATCGCGCAGAAGGACCTGGCGCGCGCCTGCCGCGAGCGCTATTCGCCGCGCGTCAACCGCTTCCTCTGGCTCGGCGCCGAGCTGGCCATCGTGGCCTGCGACCTGGCCGAGGTGCTCGGCAGCGCGCTCGCGTTGCACCTGCTGTTCGGCGTCTCGATCCCGGTCGGCATCCTCATCACCGCCTTCGACACCCTGCTGGTGTTGGGCCTGCAGGGCGCGGGCTTCCGGCGCGTGGAGGCGATCGTGCTCGGTCTGGTCGGCACCATCGCGGCCTGCTTCGTGGTCGAGCTCGCGATGGCGCCGCCCAACTGGTTCGGCGTGGCGGTCGGCTTCGTGCCGATGCTCGAGCGGCTGCACCAGCCGGGCGCGCTCTACCTCGCGATCGGCATCGTGGGCGCGACCGTGATGCCGCACAACCTCTACCTGCATTCGTCGATCGTGCAGACCCGGCTGGTGGCGCCGACCGAGCCCGCGCGGCGCGAGGCGGTGCGCTTCTGCACGCTCGACGCGGTGGTCTCGCTGTCGCTCGCGCTGCTGGTCAACGCGGCCATCATGGTGCTCGCGGCCAGCGCCTTCCACGGCACCGGCCACACGGCGGTGACCGAGATCGACGATGCCTACCGGCTGATCGAGCCGGTGGTGGGCAGCGCGCTGGCGGCCACGCTGTTCGGCGTGGCGCTGCTGGCCTCGGGCCAGAGCTCGACCTTCACCGGCACCATCGCGGGCCAGATCATCATGGAAGGTTTTCTCGACCTGAAGATCCCGTGCTGGCAGCGGCGCCTGATCACGCGCGCGCTGGCGCTGGTGCCGGCCTTCGTCGGCGTGTGGTGGTTCGGCGACGGCGGCGTGGGCAAGATGCTGGTGCTGAGCCAGGTGGTGCTGAGCTTCCAGCTGCCGTTCGCGATGTGGCCGCTGATCCGCTTCACGAGCGACCGCGCGCTGATGGGCGGCTTCGCGAACGGGCCGGTGGTGAAGTCGCTGGCCTGGCTGCTGTTCGCGGTGATCAGCGCGGCCAACGTGTGGCTGGTGGCGTCGGTGGTGCTGGGCATCGGCTGAGCGCCGACCGTCGGTCGCGGATTTGCATCCGGTTACCCGGCGCGGCTTCGGGCGGTCATGCGAAGGCCCTAGCATCGGGCCCGTCGCATCACCCAGGAAGCCCCGCGCATGTTCATCGTGACCCTCACCTACATCCGCCCCCTCGAGGAGGTCGACGCGCTGATCGACGCGCACATGGTGTGGCTGCGAAAGCATTACGAGAGCGGGTTGTTCATCGCCTCGGGCCGCCAGGTGCCGCGCCGCGGCGGCGTGATCATCGCGCGCTCGGGCGACCGCGCCGCGCTCGAAGCCGTGCTGGCGCGCGACCCCTTCGTGCAGGGCGAAGTGGCGCGCGCCGAGGTGATCGAGTTCGTGCCGAGCATGACGGCGCTGGGCGCCGAGATGCTCAAGACCTTCTGAGTCTTCAGCGGGCCGGCTTGTCCTCGCGCCCGCCTGGGTGCCGCGCGAAGCGCGCCGGGTCGCGGCCATGCACGGGCGCCGCGTCGTCCCACGGCCAGCCGCCGAACTGCGTGCGGCGGTAGTCGGCCAGGGTCTGGCTGATCTCGGCCTGCGTGTTCATCACGAAGGGCCCGTACTGCACCACCGGTTCGGCGATCGGGCGGCCCTGCAGCAGCAGGAACTCGGCCGTGCCGGCGTCGCCGTTGACGATCTCGACCGCGGTGCCGGCATGCAGCTCGATGGCCGCTGGCCCCTGCACCTCGCGGCCCGCGATGCGCGCCTGCGCACCCTTGAAGAAGTACAGCATGCGCCGCGTGCCTTCGCCGCTGGCGGCCGGCAGCGTCCAGTCGGCACCGGGCGTCATGCGCAGGGTCCAGATCGCCACGTCGGCCTCGGTACGCGCGGCCCACGAATCGGGCGGCGGCGCCAGCGGATCGATGGGCGCGGGCGCACCGGCCTCGGCCGCGTTGCCGAGTTGGCCCGCGATCACCGCGATCTCGGTGCGGCCGCCGCGCGGCGACTCGACCACCAGGCGCGGGATCGCCTCCGACCAGAACATCGTGAAGTGCGGCTCGGCCATCTTGCTGGCGGCCGGCAGGTTCAGCCAGATCTGGAACAGCTCGAGCGGATTCGCCGCGTTGGCGTCGAGCAGCGGGAACATCTCCGAATGCACGATGCCCTTGCCGGCGGTGAGCCACTGCACGTCGCCGCCGCCGAAGCGCGCGGTGGCGCCCAGCGAGTCGGAATGGTCGATCAAGCCCTTGCGCACGATGGTCACGGTCTCGAAGCCGCGGTGCGGGTGCGAGGGAAAGCCCGGCACGGTCTCGCCGTGGTACATGCTCCAGCCGTCCTTGCGGCTGAAGTCCTGGCCGATGTCGCGGCCCGCGAGCGAGGCCTCGGGGCCCATCTGCGCGTTGGCGCGCGGATAGGCGTCGTCGTGGTAGACGCAGAACAGGAACGGGTCGACCGTCTCCCACGGGAAGCCCAGGGGCTTGGTCCCCACGATGGGGTTGTAGCTGGCGGTGGCGGTGGGCACGTCGGCCTTCCTTTCGGGATCGGACGCCGTCGATGGCGCGGCGTCCTTGGCCCCCATGTCGGGGCGCTTGCGCCCATCGGAAGGGCGCGTGCGCGCGACAGTGCGGTTCGCGGATGGAACGATGGGCATCGCCGGACCGCCTGCCGCCCTTATTGCTGGGGCATCTGCGCGTTCGGGTCCATGAACACGAGTTCCCAGAGGTGGCCGTCGAGGTCCTGGAAGCCATGGCCGTACATGAAGCCGAGGTCCTGCGGCGCGCGCGGCGTGGTGCCGCCGGCGGCGACCGCCTTGGCCACCAGCTCGTCGACCTCGGCGCGGCTCTCGCACGAGAGGCACAGCAGCACTTCGGTGCTGGTGCGGGTGTCGGTGATCGCCTTGTCGGTGAAGGTCTTGAAGAAGGACTCGACCAGCAGCATCGCGTGGATGCTGCCTTCCTGCACCACCATGCAGGCGGCATTGGCGTCGGTGAACTGCGGGTTGAAGTTGTAGCCCAGCGCGTTGAAGAAAGCCTTGGACTTGTCGAGGTCCTTGACGGGGAGGTTCACGAAGATCTGCTTGGTGGCCATGGTGTTTCCTGTGCGTCGAAAGAAGAGAAAGAAAAAGGGGGCTTCGGGGCGCTGGACGGGTTGTTGTGTACAGCGTCCACAAATTATGCAAAACAAAATGGACGGTGTCCACATCAATTTGCAAGAAGACGCTTCCGGCCCCCGGCGGCCCGCCCCGATGCCCGCGCGCGCCGTGCGTCGATGGGTGGCGCCACGGCGCGCAGCGTGCATCATGGTCGGCTCATGGAAATCGAATTCAAGTTCCACATCCCCACCGACCGCCTGAAGGCCGTCGATGCCGCGCTGCGCCGCGGTGCCGTGGTGCGCACGCGGCTGCAGGCGCGCTATTTCGACACCGCCGACGAACGGCTGGCCGCGCAGGGCATCGTGCTGCGGCTGCGCAAGGAGGGCCGGCGCTGGGTGCAGACGGTGAAAGCCACCGGCGACAACGCGCTGCACCGGCTCGAACACAACGTCGACCTCGGCACTGCGGGCGCCTCGCCGGGCATCGATCCGCAGCGCCACCAGGGGACGCCGGTCGGCGAACGGCTGGCGCAGGCGCTCGCGGGCGAGGATGGGCAGCCCGCGGCGCTGGTCGAGCGCCAGTCCACCGACATCGTGCGGCTCACGCGCGACGTGCGCAACACCGGGCCCGGTGGCGTCGTCGCCGAGCTGGCGCTTGATGTCGGCAAGGTGGTGGCGCATGCCGGCACGCCCGAACAGCGCGAATCGCCGGTCTGCGAGCTCGAGCTCGAACTCAAGCGCGGCAGCGTGCCGGGGCTGGTCGCGCTCGCGCAGCGCTGGTCGCAGCAGCACGGGCTGTGGTTCAGCACCATCTCGAAGGCCGAGCGCGGCGCGCGGCTGCTCGCGGGGCTCGACGTGGTGCCCGCCGTCAAGGCCGAGCCGCCGCGCTTCGCGAGCGCGCCCGATGGCCGCGCGATCCAGCGCGCCGTGGTCGCGAACTGCCTCGCGCAGATCCTGCCGAATGCCACCGAAGTGGCCGCGGGCAGCGACGACGAGGAACAGGTGCATCAACTGCGCATCGGCATCCGCCGCCTGCGCACGGCCCTGCGCGAACTCGAGGGGCTCGATCCCTCGGGCGCCTTCGACCGCGCGGGCTGGGAGCCGGCGCTGGTCGACTGCTTCCGCGCACTGGGCGCGCTGCGCGACCGCGAGCAGGTGGCGAAGATCGCGCAGCCGAAGCTGCGCGAGGCCGGGGCGCCCGAGGTGGATCCGCTGGCCGGCGAGGCGGCCGGCGCGGACGCCGCGCAGCCCTCACCCGGCGAGGCCGTGCGCGCGCCGGCGTTCCAGGCGGTGCTGGTGGCCTTGATCGGCTTCACCGCGACCGAGGCCCCGGTGCCCGAACCGGCGGCGGAGGGCGCGCCGCCCGCCGTCACGCCGCTGAATCCCGACGACGCCCGCCGCTTCCTGCGCAAGCGCCTGCAACGCCTGCACGAGCAGGCCCTGCGCGACGGCGGCCGCTTCGAATCGCTGGACACCGACAGCCAGCACCGCGTGCGCAAGCGCCTCAAGCGCCTGCGCTACCTCGCCGAATTCGCGGCGCCGCTGTTCGAGACCCGGGACGAGAAGAAGAGCGACGACAAGAGCGCCGCCGAGCGCTACCTCAAGCGCCTGCGTCCCGCGCAGGACGCATTGGGCGAATACAACGACGAGGCCGTCGCGATGGCCCTGTACCGCGAAGCCACGGCGCACGATGCGCGCGCGTGGTTCGCGGTGGGCTGGTTCAGCGCGCGGCATGCGGCGGGCGCGGCGGCCTGCCGGGAGGCGCTGGAAAAGATCGAGGGCGCGCCGCGGTTCTGGAAGAAAAGAAAGAACTGACCTGCTGCAATGCAGGCCGCAGTCGAGCGACGCCGGTCAGTTACCAAGGTCCAGACTTAGTTGAGACCCCGGCAGCGCAGGATCAAGCCGGCGATCGGCCAGACGCCTTGCGGCAGCTCCTGCTGCCCATGCGAAGAGCGCGATCCAGGAAAGCCATGCGCAAAACAGGAAGAGAAGCGCGGCGCTCCAACGCTGCTCTTTCAATGCGTCCTTGAAGAAATTCGCGGACCCTTCATCCTTCAATATCTCGCAGAGGATGCCGACCTCTTGCGGCGTGAAAGACGTGCTGATTTGAATGGCCTCGTTGCTTGCCGAACAGTTGCTCGCGCGCAGCGGTGTCTCATCGAACGGCCATAGAGGCCACAGTGGCTTCACATCCGTGGTCGTCGCCAAGAAGAAACGATTCGTAGCCTTCAGACTCAACAGCGAGCGCGACGAGACCAAGCTTGCTGCAGAGGCAGCGCATAGCAGTACCGCGATAACGAAGCCTGCCAGCTTCACTCCCTGCAAACTCTGCGATGGCAATTTCCTTGTTTTGACCTCGCGCGTATCTGGATCGAAGAACTCGCCACACATGCGCAGGGTTCGCATCTGAACTCCGTTGAGCTTTGCCCAGCGGATGAGCTCTCTCGCTTTCTCCAGACTCGTGACAGGCAGTCCGGCAAACATCCGAAAAGAGACCAGGCTGGTCTGCTCGTCGACGAAAGCCCGGATCTCGGGATCGGAAATCTCCTGATTCCCGTGCACCAGCTGCCAAAGCCGCCGGATCAGCACATGGCGAGATTCCGTCCGCCATATCGCCCACAAAAACACCCCACAAATGAGCAGCGGCGTTGCGATGCTGAAGACTTTGGAGACGTCGGAAATGCTCGCGGAATCCATCGGACGTAGCCGCAGCTAGCGCTCAGTGGTGGTGGCCGTGCGCCCCGTGCACGTGGCGATGCTCGATCTCCACCGGCAGCGCCTCGCGCACGTCCGTCACGGTCAGGCTGAAGCGCAGCGCCTTGCCGGCCCACGGATGGTTGCCGTCGAGCAGCACGACCGGGCCCTTGATCTTCATCACGGTGAACACGTGCTCGCGGCCGTCGTCGAGGCGGCCCTGCAGCTGGCCGCCCACCTTCACGCCCGGCGGGAAGTCGGTCTTGGGAATGCTGCGCACCAGCGTCTCGTCGCGCTGGCCGAAGGCGTCCTCGGGCGCGAGGTTCAGGGTGGTCTGGTAGCCCTTCTCCTGGCCGTCGAGCGCTTCCTCGATCTTGGGCAGCGTGTTCTCGTAGCCGCCATGCAGGTAGGCCATGGGCTCGGGGCTGGCTTCGATCAGCTTGCCCTGGGCGTCGGCGACTTTGTACTTGAGGGTGACGACGGTGTCTTTTGCGATTTTCATCGGGCCATTTTCCGTGCAAACCGATGGGCCGTGACGGCTAGGTCTTCCACGAGCGGAAGGCCTCGGGCAGCGTTTCTTCGGTGCTCAGCTTCTGCGTCACCATCGCGATGAAGGCCGATACCGCGAGCGGCAGGTGCTTGCGGCTCGGGTACAGCACGGTCAGCCCCTGCCCCGTGCGCTGGTAGCGCGGCAGCACCGGCATGAGCCGGCCGGCCGCCACGTCGAGCAGACCCATCGAGGGCGGCAGCAGCGCGATGCCCAGGCCGGCCACCGCCGCCCGGCGCAGCGCCTGCGCGGTGTTGCCGCTGAAGCGGCCCGTGACCTGCACCTCCTCCTCGCCGTCCGGCCCGGCCAGCCGCCAGGTCGCGCGGCCGCTGGGATGCGCCGCGGTCACGCAGTCGTGCTGCGCCAGGTCCTGCAGCGTGGCCGGGGCGCCGCGCGCGGCGATGTAGGCGGGGCTCGCCACCAGGCCGTCGGTGCGCGGGCCCAGCAGCTTGCGGCCGACGTAGCCCGAATCGGGCTGCGCGCCGCCGCGGAAGGCGACGTCGATCTGTTCGGCGATCAGGTCGGCCTTGGCGTCGCTGAGCACGAAGTCGACCCGCACCAGCGGATTCGCGGCCAGGAAGTCGGCCACCCATTCCATCGGGAAGAAATCGAAGAAGTCGGCGGTCGCAGCCACCCGCACCAGGCCGCTGGGCGCATGGCTGCCGGTGATCAGTTCCTGCCCGGCCTCGACCAGTCCATCGACCGCGCCCGCGCAGCGCTCGTGAAAAGCCTGGCCCGCGCTGGTCAGCGTCAGCTTGCGGGTCGAGCGCTGCATCAGCCGCGTGCCCAGCTGCGCCTCGAGCTGCTGGATACGCCGGCTCACGGTGTTGGGCGGCAGCCCGAGGCGCCGGGCGGCTTCGGCAAAGCTGCCATGGCGCACCACCTGCACGAACATGGCGATGTCGTTGAGGTCGAGCATGGGAGTTGAATTCCTTCGAAGGATGGACGAGTGCAATCCGACTCTACCGTCTAGTCGATCAATGGGTGCGACCCTAACCTTGTACCCATGACTTCCTCGTCCTCTCTTTCTCCCCTCCAGCGCCGCATCGTCTGGGGCGTTCGCATCCTCCTGGCGCTGGCTTTCGGCGCGGCCGGCGCCGCCAAGCTGGCCGGCGTGCCGCAGATGGTCCAGGTGTTCGACGCCATCGGTTTCGGCCAGTGGTTCCGCTACGTGACGGGCGTGGTCGAGGTCGGCGGCGCGTTGCTGCTGCTCGTGCCCGCGACCGGCTTTTTCGGCGGCCTGCTGCTGGCCGCGACCATGGTCTGCGCCGTGGCCACGCACCTCGTGCTGATCGGCGGCAACCCCGCGCCGGCCATCGTTCTCACGCTGCTCTCGGCCTTCGTGGCGTGGCGGCTGCGGCCTGTGCCGCGGCCGGCCGCCATCGCGCGCTGATCCCTCTTTCGTTCCCACCCCATTCAGGAGTACCCCATGACCCAACAGCAAAAACCCCTCATCGGCATCGTCATCGGCTCGACCCGCGAAGGCCGCTTCGGCGAGAAGCCCGCGCACTGGATCCGCGAGATCGCGAAGCAGCGCACCGACCTCGCCTTCGAACTGGTCGACCTGCGCGACCATCCGCTGCCCTTCTTCGACGAAGCCGGCGCGCCGGCCTGGGGCCCGGTCAAGAACGAGGCCGCGCAGCGCTGGCAGGCGAAGCTGGCCACCTTCGACGGCCTCGTCGTGGTCACGCCCGAGTACAACCACGGCCCGAGCGCGGTGCTGAAGAACGCGATCGACTGGGCCTACAAGGAGTTCGTGCGCAAGCCGATCGGCTTCGTGGGCTACGGCGGCGTGGGCGCGGCGCGCGCGATCGAGCAGCTGCGGCTGATCGCGGTCGAGATGCAGATGGCGCCGGTGCGCAACGCGGTGCACATCGGCATGGTCGAGTTCCTCGGCATCTGGCAGCAGGGCAAGAGCTTCGAGGACTTCCCGCACCTCGCGCAGGCCGCGGGCGGCATGCTCGACGACCTCGCGTGGTGGACGAAGGCGCTGAAGACCGCGAGGGAGGCCGTATGACCGCCGAAGTTGCAACACGAACCCGCGCCATCGTCTACCGCACGCGCGGCATGAAGCACGGCCCGATCGCGCGGCTCGTGAGCCCGGGCGATCTCGGCGAATTCCTCAAGCCCTTCGTCTTCCTCGACCTGTTCGGCTTCGACACCGAAGGCGGCCACCGCGGCTTCGGCATGCATCCGCACTCGGGCATCGCCACGCTGACCTGGCTGATCGAGGGCGACACGCTCTACGAGGACACGACCGGCGAACAGGGCGTGCTGCGCGGCGGCGGCGTCGAATGGATGCGCGCGGGCAATGGCGTGTGGCACACGGGCGCGCCGGCGCCGGGCGTGCAGCGCGTGCGCGGCTTCCAGCTCTGGGTGGCGCTGCCCGCATCGGAAGAGAACGCGCCCGCGCAGAGCATCTACCTCGCGCCCTCGCAGGTGCCGCGCGAAGGTCCGGCGCGCGTGCTGCTCGGCAGCTACGGCGCGGCGCGCAGCGCGATCCCGGCGCCCGCGCCGATCAACTACCTTGCGGTGCAACTGAAGGACGGCGAGCACTGGCGCTACACGCCGCCGGCCGGCCATACGGTGGGCTGGCTCGCGGTGGAGAGCGGCCGGCTCGACGCGGGTGACGAGGCCGGCGGCCCGATCGGCGACGGCGAACTCGCGGTGTTCGAGGAGTCGGGCGAGGCCATCGAGCTGGTGGCTCGGGGCGACACCTCCTTCGTGCTGGGCTCGGCGGTCAAGCATCCGCACGAGCTCGTGATGGGCCACTACTCGGTGCACACCAGCCGCGCGACGCTGGACCAGGGCGAGGCCGAGATCCGTCGCATCGGCGCGAAGCTGCGGCAGGAGGGCCGGCTCGGCCGGGCCGCATAGCGCAGCGCGGCTCCGACGAGCCGCGTAATCGAGCATGCGCGCGCCGGGCGGCTGCGCCAGAATCGTTCGCTTCCAGAACGATTCAGCCAGCCGCCCCCCCATGAACATCGTCGATTCCTTCGCCGACGTCGCCCGCTTCGTCGACATCCGGCGCGACATCCACGCCCACCCCGAACTCGGTTTCGAGGAACACCGCACCTCCGAGAAGGTCGCGGGCCTGCTCGCCGAATGGGGCATCGAGGTGCACCGCGGCATCGCGGGCACCGGCCTGGTCGGCGTGCTGCGCAAGGGCACGGGCGCGCGCACCATCGGCCTGCGCGCCGACATGGACGCGCTGCCGCTGCACGAGGCCAACGAGTTCGCCCACAAGTCGCGCCACGCGGGCCGCATGCACGCCTGCGGCCACGACGGCCACACCACCATGCTGCTGGCCGCCGCCTGGCACCTGTCGCAGCAGGGCCCGGACGACTTCGACGGCACGGTGCATTTCATCTTCCAGCCCGCGGAGGAGATGGGCAAGGCCGGTGCCAAGAAGATGATCGACGAGGGCCTGTTCGAGCGCTTCCCGTGCGACGCGGTCTTCGGCCTGCACAACTTCCCGGTCGGCGACGTGGGCCGCTTCGCGCTCAACGAGGGCGCGCTCATGGCCTCGAGCAACACCTATCGCATCACGCTGCACGGGCGTGGCACGCATGCCTCGATGCCGCACACCGGCATCGACCCGGTGGCGGCGGTGGTCAACCTCGCGCAGCAGCTGCAGACCATCGTCGCGCGCACCATCCCGAGCACCGAGCGCGCGCTGCTCGCGGTCACGCAGCTGCGCGGCTCGGATGCGCCCAACATCATTCCCGACGAGGCCACGGTCGGCGGCACTATCCGCACCTTCTCGATCGAGGCCATCGACCTGCTCGAGGCGCGGCTGCGCGAGGTGGCCGCGGGCGTGGCGGCGGCGCACGGCTGCACGGCCGAGGTGTTCTTCAACCGCTCTTCGCCGCCGACGGTGAACCATCCGGCCGAGGCACGCTTCGCGGCCGGCGTGATGCGCGAGGTGGTGGGCGACGACATGGTCACCACCGACTTTCCGGCGGTGATGGGCGCCGAGGACTTCGCCCACATGCTGCTGGCGCGGCCCGGCTGCTACGCCTTCCTCGGCAATGGCGACGGCGACCACCGCCTCGACGGCCACGGGCCCGGGCCTTGCATCATCCACAACAGCTCGTTCGACTTCAACGACGAGATCATCCCGATCGGCGCGAGCTACTTCGTGCGGCTGGCGCAGCGCTGGCTCGCGCCGGGGCGCTGAAGCGACCACGCGGATTTCTTCCTTTCTCCAACCCGACGAAAGCGGCCCTACCGATGACCACCCCGTTCGCCCGACGCTCGCTCCTCGCCCTGGCCTTCGCTGCGGCCGTACTGCCCGCGGCGGCGCAGCAGCGCGTGATCCACATCGTCGTGCCCTTCGGCACCGGCGCGGTGCAGGACACCGTGGCGCGCGCCTTCAACAACGAGCTCGGCGCGGCGCTCAATGCCAGCGCCATCGTCGAGAACCGCGCGGGCGCGGGCGGCACCGTGGGCGCGGCGATCGCGGCCAAGGCGCCGGCCGACGGCAACACGCTGGTGCTCGCGGCCGCGAGCCACAACATCGCGGGCTTCCTCTACAGCAAGCTGCCCTACGACCCGCTCAAGGACTTCGTGGGCGTGGCCAACATCGGCAACGCGGGCTACGTGCTTGCGGTGGCCAGCGGCATGAACGTGTCGACCACGGCCGACTTCATCAAGGAGGTCAAGGCCAACCCCGGCAAGTACAACTACGCCTCGGCCGGCAACGGCAGCGCCACGCACCTCGCGATGGCCTCGTTCCTCGCCAAGGCCGGGCTGCAGATGACGCACATCCCGACCAAGTCCACCGGCGAGGCGGTCAACGAGGTGCTCGCGGGTCGGGTGCAGGCGGTGATCTCGTCGAGCATCGGCGTGATGGGCTTCCAGAGCGATCCGCGCATGAAGCTGCTGGCCTCGACCGGCCAGTCGCGCAGCCCCTTCCTGCCGAAGCTGCCGACCGTGGCCGAGAGCGGCCTGCCCGGCTATGCCTTCGATTCGTGGATCGGCCTGCTCGCGCCGGCGGCCACGCCCAAGGCCGAGGTCGAGCGGCTCAACGCGGCCGTCAACAAGGTGATCGCCGACCCGGCGATCCAGGAACGCTTCACGCGGCTGGGCGTGGAGCCGCGCAGCCAGAGCGTCGAGGAATTTCAGAAGCTGCTGCGCGCCGACTGGGATGCGATGGGAGCGGTGGTGAAGGCCTCGGGGGCGAAGGTCGATTGATGGCGAATACAAGCTTTGGCAGATAAAAGGTAAAAATAAGCTAAAACCTATAAATTGACAAAACAAGGAAGGGCCTATATCTTGAAGGCAAGATGGACTACCCCCTTCGTTTTGCCGACCAGCTCCGGGCGCACCTCCAGGCGCTGCGGAAAAAGCGCGGCCTGACGCAGGCGCAGGCCGGCAGCCTCGTCGGCGTCAGCCAGGCCCGGATCGCCGAGATCGAGGCGAATCCGGGGGCCGTCGGCTTCGAGCAGTTGATGAAATTGCTGGCGGCGCTGGGCGCGTCGATCTCGCTGCGCGACGAGGACGAGGTTCCGGCGAATGCGGAACTTCCCGATGGCGACCCGCGCCCGAACGACCGCAACGCGGCGCGCGCCTATGGCCGGGTGCCGTCGCCGGCCGCGCCGGTCGCCCAAGAAAAAGGCGTGGAACCGCCGCCGGCCGCCCCGTCGCCCCCTGAGCCGCAAGCGCTGCAAGCGCCGCGCCCCGCCGCGGATGGCCCCGGGCCCGCCGTCCGCGGGCGCTTCGCCGCCACGCCGAGGAAGGGCTCCTGGTGAGGCGCGCGCTCAAGGCCTGGATGAACGGCGAACTCGTCGGCACCTGGTCGGTCGATCGCGAATCCCACACCTTCCGCTACGAGCCCGCGTGGCTCGCGTCGCCGCGGCGCCGCTCGCTGTCGCTCTCGTTGCCGATCACCACGGCGCTCGAAGTCCAGGGCGAGGCGGTGCGCAACTACTTCGACAACCTGCTGCCCGACAACGAGCGGATCCGCGCGCGGCTGGGCCAGCGCTTCGGGCTCAAGAACACCAAGGTCTTCGACCTGCTCGAAGCCATCGGCCGCGACTGCGTGGGGGCGATGCAGCTGCTGCCCGACGGCGCGGTGCCCGAAGGCTGGGACCGCGTGAACTGCGAGCCGCTGAGCGACGAGCAGGTGGCCGAGCTGTTGCGTGCCGTGCCGACCGAATCGACGCCCGAGCGGCTGCGCGACCGCGACCTGTTTCGCATCTCGCTCGCGGGCGCGCAGGAAAAGACCGCGCTGACCCGCGTCGACGGCCGCTGGTGCCGTCCGCATGGCGCCACGCCGACCACCCACATCCTCAAGCTGCCGCTGGGGTTGATCGGCGGCTCGCGGCGCGTCGATGCCTCCGATTCGGTGCAGAACGAATGGCTCTGCGCGCGGATCGTCGGCGCGCTGGGCCTGCCGGTCGCGCCGACCGCCATCGAGCGCTTCGGCGACCAGCAGGTGCTGGCGGTCGAGCGCTTCGACCGCGAGTGGATGGCGGGCGCGAACGGCGAGCGCTGGATCGCGCGCCTGCCGCAGGAAGATTTCTGCCAGGCGATGGCGCTGCCGCCCGAGCGCAAGTACGAGCAGCATGGCGGCCCCGGCATGACCCGCTGCCTGCAACTGCTGCAGGGAAGCCGCAGCCGGGACGACGGCACGCTGTTCCTGCTCGCGCAGCTCGCCTTCTTCCTGCTGGCGGCCACCGACGGGCATGCCAAGAACTTCTCGCTCCACCTGCAGCGCGGCGACGTCTACGAGATGACGCCGCTCTACGACGTGCTGTCGATGTGGCCCTACTTCGGCAACGGCGCGAGCCAGTTCCAGCCGCGCCGGGCCGAGCTGGCGATGGCCGTGCGCTCGAAGAACGCGCACTACGCGCTGCACACCATCCAGGCGCGCCATTGGTGGGGGCTCGCGATGCGCAACGGCGGCGACGACACCTGGCGCGCGATGCTCGCGATGGTCGAAACGCTCGACGAGGCGCTGGCCGAGGTCGAGGCCGCGCTGCCCGCGGACTTTCCCGCGCGGACCTGGGAGGCGGTTTCGCGCGGTATGCGCGCCGAGGCGCGGCGCTTCCTTTCGGGCGTGGCGCCCGCCGCGACGCGCTGACCCGGTCTCGTCCTCCAGCCGGATGCGCTCGCCGCGTGCCGGCGTGTAGGACGCCCGTGCATTGACTTCAGCCTTCCGCGGGCGATGCTGGGAACGGGTTCCGGCTCGTAGGCCGGACCGCAGGAAGGAAGGCTTTCATGGAACAGACAACGACAACAGGCATGACCTCGCGCCAGGGTGGAACGCAGAAGCTCTGGGTGGTGATCGGCGTGCTCGCGGTGGCGGTGGCCGCGCTCGGCGGCGCGCTGTGGCAGAGGCACCAGGGCGGCACGGCGGCGTCACCGCCCGTGGCCCTGGCCACCGGCCCGGCGCCCGACGACTTCAAGCCCGATGCGGCGCCGCCGGCGCTTCAGCCCTTGCCGTCCGGCCCGACCGCGAGCGCGACCACGGCGGCGCCCGCTCCGGCCATGAATGCCGTGCCGCAGCCCGTTCCAGCCACGGGCGCCGCGCCGTTGGCCGCCGCGCCCGAACCGGCCGCCGCCCCGCCCTGCGCGGTCTGCGGCCATGTCGAGACGGTGCGCGCCGTGCAGCGCACCCAGCGCCCGAGCGGCGTCGGCATGGTGGCCGGCGGCGTGGTCGGCGGGCTGGTGGGCAACCAGATCGGCCATGGCGGCGGCCGCACGGCCGCGACCGTGCTCGGCGCCGTCGGCGGCGGCTACGCCGGCAACGAGATCGAGAAGCGCACCCACACGGTCACCGTCTACCAGGTCGGCGTGCGCATGGACAACGGCACGCTGCGCAGCGTCGAAACGCGCAGCGCGCCACCGATCGGCAAGGCCGTCAGGCTCAAGGGCCACACGCTGAGCCCGGCCGACGGCCACAAGTAAGCGTTCGCTGACACGCCCGGGAACCGCGCCCGGCAGGCCCTGCCGGGCGCATGCTCGTTTATGAGAATATTGACGGTATATCGTTAATATATTTAAATCCGCTCCGTCCCAGCCCCGCCCATCCGGGCCCATCCAAGGAGCGAATTCGTGAGCAACCCCCGCTGGCAAGGCATCTTTCCCGCCGTCACCACCAAGTTCCATGCCGACGAGCGCATCGATGCCGAAGGCACTGCGCGCCACATCGACTTCCAGATCCGCAACGGCATCCACGGCCTCGTCACCTGCGGCTCGCTCGGCGAAGCCAGCACGCTGTCGCTCGAGGAGAAGCTGCAGGTCGCGCAGATCGCGCTCGAGGCCGCCGACGGCCGCATCCCGGTGCTGGCCAACGTGTCCGAGACCAGCACCCGCGACGCGCTGCGCTACGTCGAGGGCGGCAACAAGCTCGGCGTGGCCGGCTACATGGTCATGCCCTCGGTGATCTACGTGGCCGACGCGCGCGAAGCCATGCTCAACGTGCGCACCATCGCCAACGCGGCGCAGAAGCCGGTGATGGTCTACAACAACCCGGTGGCCTACCGCGTCGACCTCAAGCCCGAGCACATGGTCGAGCTGGCCGACTGCGAATGGATCGCGGCCATCAAGGAGAGCACCGACAACATTCGCCGCATCACCGACCTGCGCAACACGGTCGGCGACCGCTACCAGCTGTTCCTCGGCGTGGACGACCTCGCCTACGAGGGCCTGGCGCTGGGCTGCGACGGCCTGCTGGCCGGCGTGGGCTGCGCGTTCCCGCGCGAGACCGTGGCGCTGTACGACCTGATGAAGGCCCGCCAGTTCGCCGAGGCGCTCAAGCTCTACCAGTGGATGACGCCGATGCTGCACCTCGACGTCTCGACCAAGCTGGTCCAGAACCTCAAGCTCATCGACCACCTCGTGGGCGTGGGCACCGAGCACGTGCGCCGTCCGCGCCTGCCGCTGGTGGGCGTCGAGCGCGAGGCCATCGAGGCCATCGTGAAGAAGGCGCTCGCGACCCGTCCGGCCAAGTACCAGTCGGTCGCCTAAGCCCTTCGTTTGCTGCGTTTCCCCCGAGGGCGGCGCCCTCGTTTCCCCCGTACCCTCCGTGTCCCTTTATCCAGGAAGAAGCATGAAGACACCATCGAAGATGATTCCGCTGCTCGGCCTCGTGGCGCTCGCCCTCGCAACCCAGGCGAAGGCGCAGGAGCAGGTGGTCAAGATCGGCCATACCGGGCCGCTCTCCGGCCCCAATGCATTCGCGGGCAAGGACAACGAGAACGGCGTGCGCCTCGCGATCGAGGAGCTCAACGCGAAGAAGCTCGTGGTCGGCGGCAAGACGCTCAAGTTCGAACTCAAGTCGGAGGACGATGCCTGCGACGCCAAGAGCGGCGTGGCGGTGGCGCAGAAGTTCGTCGACGACAACGTCAAGTTCGTCATGGGCCCGTACTGCTCGGGCGTGGCCATCCCGGCCTCGCGCGTCTACAGCGACGGCGGCGTGCTGCTGTCGACCGTGGGCACCAACCCGAAGGTCACGCAGGGCGGCTACAAGAACCTCTACCGCATCATCGCGAGCGACAACCAGATCGGCGGCAGCATGGCCGTCTACGCGGCCAAGGTGCTCAAGGTCACCAAGGTCGGCGTGATCGACGACCGCACCGCCTTCGGCCAGGGGCTCGCCGAGGAGTTCACCAAGGAGGCGAAGAAGCAGGGCCTCACGGTGGTCGGCCAGGAGTTCACCACCGACAAGGCGGTCGACTTCACCGCCATCCTGACCAACATGAAGGCCAAGCAGCCCGAGGCGATCTTCTTCGGCGGCTACGCGCCGCAGGGCGCGCCGATGACGCGCCAGATGAAGCAGCTCGGCATCAACGCCAAGCTGCTCGGCGGCGACACGCTGTGCAGCCCCGCGATGGGCAAGCTCGGCGGCGACGCGGTCAACGACGCGGTGTTCTGCGCCCAGGGCGGCTCGATCCTCGAGAAGGCGGTCAGCGGTCCGGCCTTCAAGGAGAAGTTCAAGAAGCGCTTCAACGCCGACGCCGATGCCTACGCGGCCTCGTACTACGACCAGGTGATGTTCATCGGCGAGTCGATGGCCAAGGCCAACTCGATCGATCCCGACAAGGTCGGCGCCGAGCTCTACAAGACCACCTACAAGGGCGTGGCCGCGACCTACGCCTACGACGACAAGGGCAACATGAAGCAGGCACCGATCACGGTGTTCACCTTCAAGAACGCCGCGCCGACGGCGCTCGCGAGCTACTGAGTCGTGTCTTCCGGGAAGGGGCCGCGGCCCCTTCCTCCTCCTTTTCCTTCAACGCATCGCCGTCTTCAAGGAAGGCGATGCGCTCACCCCCATGCACCGCATCCAGATCATCGACTCGCACACCGGCGGCGAGCCCACCCGCCTCGTGACCGGCGGCTTTCCCGACCTCGGCCGCGGCAGCATGGCCGAGCGCCGCGCGCTGCTGGCCGAGCATCATGACCAGTGGTGCGCCGCCACCGTGCTCGAGCCACGCGGCAGCGACGTCGTGGTCGGTGCGCTGCTGTGCGAACCGGTTGTGCCCGATGCCGCGGCCGGCGTGATCTTCTTCAACAACGCGGGCTACCTCGGCATGTGCGGCCACGGCACCATCGGCCTGGTCGCGAGCCTCGCGCACATGGGCCGCATCGGCCCCGGTGAGCACCGCATCGAGACGCCCGTGGGCACCGTCACCACCACGCTGCACGCGGACGGCGCGGTCAGCGTGCGCAACGTGCCCGCGTACCGGCACCTACACCAGGTGGCCGTCGAACTGCCGGGCCATGGCACGGTGCGCGGCGACGTGGCCTGGGGCGGCAACTGGTTCTTCCTCGTGAGCGAGGCCGCGCACGGCCAGCGCGTGGCGAGCGACAACCTCGCCGCGCTCACCGGCTACACGGCCGCGCTGCGGCGCGCGCTCGCGGCGCAGGGCATCACCGGCGCCGACGGCGCGGAGATCGACCACATCGAACTATTCGCCGACGACGCGGACGGCGCCGACAGCCGCAACTTCGTGCTGTGCCCCGGCAATGCCTACGACCGCTCGCCCTGCGGCACCGGCACCAGCGCCAAGATCGCCTGCCTCGCGGCCGACGGCAAGCTCGCGCCCGGCCAGGTGTGGACGCAAGCCAGCGTGATCGGCAGCCGCTTCGAGGCCAGCTACGAGCCCGCCGACGACGGCCGCGTCATCCCCACCCTGCGCGGCCGCGCCCACATCAGCGCCGAAGCCACCCTGCTGATCGACGAGGCCGATCCCTTCGGCTGGGGCATCCGCCTCTGACGCTGCAGATGGCCGACGCGGACGCGATCGTCATCGGCGCCGGCATCGTCGGCGCCGCCTGCGCGCATGCGCTCGCGCGCGCCGGCCGCCGCGTGCGCGTGATCGATGCGCGCCTGGGCGGCGCCACTGGCGCCGGCATGGGCCATCTCGTGGCGATGGACGACAACCGCGCCGAGCTCGAACTCAGCAGCCGCTCGATCGACCTGTGGCGCGCGCTCGCGCCGCGCATGCCGGCCGACTGCGCGCACAGTGCCTGCGGCACGCTCTGGATCGCCGCCGACGACGCGGAGATGGCCGAGGCCGAACGCAAGCGCGAGCGGCTCGCCGCGCTGGGCACCGCGAGTCGGCTGCTCGACGCGAAGGCATTGGCCGCGGCCGAACCGGCATTGCGCGCCGGCCTCGCGGGCGCGCTCGAGGTGCCGGGCGACGGCATCCTCTATGCGCCCAACGCGGCGCGCTGGCTGCTCGCGGATGCGGGCGCCGCGATCGAATTCGAGCAGGCCCGGGTCGAGGCCATCGAGGACGACGGCACGCTGCTTCTGGCCGACGGCGGCCGGCGCCGCGCCGCGCAGGTCGTGCTGGCCGCCGGCCTCGAGGCGGCCGCGCTGTGTCCCGAACTGCCGCTGCGGCCCAAGAAGGGCCACCTGTTGATCACCGACCGCTATCCGGGCACCGTGCGGCACCAGCTGGTCGAGCTCGGCTACGTCACCAGCGCGCACCATGCCGAGGGCGACTCGGTCGCCTTCAACGTGCAGCCGCGGCCCACGGGGCAACTGCTGGTCGGCTCCTCGCGGCAGTTCGACACCACCGATCCCGCGGTCGAGCCCGCGATGCTCGCGCGCATGCTGCGGCGCGCGATCGACTACCTGCCGGGCCTCGGCGAACTCAACGCCATCCGCAGCTGGACCGGCCTGCGCGCCGCCACGCCCGACGGCCTGCCGCTGCTGGGCGCGCATCCGTGGCGTGAGAAGCTGTGGCTCGCGCTCGGCCACGAAGGCCTGGGCGTGACCACCGCGCCGGGCAGCGCCGAACTGCTGGTCGCGCTGATGACGGGCACCGCGCCGCCATTCGATGCGCGGCCTTTTGCGCCCGAACGGCTGCTGGAGAAAGTGGCATGAACGCCGCGCCGCAGACCTTGTTGTTAATCGACGGCCGTGAGGTGCGCGTCGCGGCCGGCAGCTCGGTCGCCGCCGCGCTGCGCATCGCCGACACGACCCCGGCCATGGGCGTTGCGCGCGTCTCCGTCACGGGCCAGCCGCGCGCGCCCTTCTGCGGCATGGGCATCTGCCAGGAATGCCGCGTCGCCATCGACGGCCGTCGCCGCCTCGCCTGCCAGACCGTCTGCGGCGAAGGCATGCGCGTGGAGACCCTGCGATGAGCGCCGACGCCATCGGCCTCGAACACTGCGACCTGCTGATCGTGGGCGCCGGTCCCGCGGGCATGGCCGCCGCGCTGGCGGCCGCGCCCAGCGGCGCGGCCATCGTCGTGATCGACGACAACCCCGCACCCGGCGGCCAGATCTGGCGCGACGGTCCCGGCGCCACCCTGCCGCCGGCCGCGCGCCGGTTGCGCGAGGCGCTGGCCGCCCGCGCCAACGTGCGCGTGCGCAGCGGCACGCGCGTGGTGGCCGCCAGCGCGCCGCGCGAGCTGCTGCTCGAGGAAGCAGAGCGCGCCTGGCGCCTGCGCTGGGGCAGGCTCGTGATGTGCACTGGCGCGCGCGAGCGCCTGCTGCCCTTTCCGGGCTGGACCCTGCCCGGCGTGACCGGCGCGGGCGGCCTGCAGGCGCTGATCAAGGCCGGCCTGCCGGTGGCGGGCGAGCGCATCGTCGTCGCCGGCACCGGCCCGCTGCTGCTGGCGGCCGCGGCCACCGCGCGCCAGGCCGGCGCGAAGGTGCTGCGCATCGCCGAGCAGGCGGCCTTCGGCGCGGTCGCGGGCTTCGCGCTGGGGCTCGCGCGCTGGCCCGGCAAGGCGATGCAGGCGCTGACGCTGGCCGATGTGGCCTACCGCACCGGCTCGCACGTGGTCGAGGCACTGGGCACGACGCAACTTGAATCGGTGCGCCTGAACCAGGGCGGCCGCCTGCAGGAGATGGCCTGCGAGCGCCTGGCCTGCGGCTTCGGCCTCGTGCCCAACACCCAGCTCGGCCAGATGCTCGGCTGCGCGCTCGCGCCCTTCGGCGACAGCGGCACGCTCGCGCTGGCCGTCGACGAGCGGCAGGCCACCAGCCTGGACGGCGTCTACGCGGCCGGCGAATGCACGGGCTTCGGCGGCAGCGAACGCGCGCTCGCGCAGGGCGCCATCGCGGGCCATGCGGCCGTCGGCGACGACAAGGCCGCGCGCTTGCAATACGCCGAGCGCGCGCGCTGGAACGCCTTCGCCATGCGCCTGCACCGCAGCTTCGCGCCCGGCCCCGCGATCCGCTCGCTGGCCCGGCCCGACACGCTGGTGTGCCGCTGCGAGGACGTGCCCCTCGCGGCGCTCGCCGGCTGCGGCGGCTGGACCGACGCCAAGCTGCACCAGCGCTGCGGCATGGGGCCGTGCCAGGGGCGCGTGTGCGGCGATGCCGCGCAGTTCCTGTTCGGCTGGACGCCGCCCGCGCCGCGGCCGCCGCTGTCGCTCGTGCGCATCGCGACGCTGGCCGGCCTGGGCGCGCGCGACCCGGACTGATCCACACTACGCAGATCCGCGTCCCCGAACCTCCATGGCTGCTCCGATCCCCGCTCCTGCCCCAGCGTCCGCCCCGAAGCGCCGCGCCGCCGACATGGCCTACGACGCCATCGAGACCCTGCTGTCCACGCTGCAGCTCGAGCCCGGCAGCCAGATCGTCGAGGCCGAGCTGGCCGAGCGCACCGGCCTGGGCCGCACGCCGGTGCGCGAGGCGCTGATGCGCATGGTGTCGATCGGCCTCGTCGTGCAGCAGGCGCGCCGCGGCCTGCTGGTGTCGACCATCGACCTCGCCGACCACCTCGACGTGGTGCAGACGCGCCGCGTGCTCGAGCAACTGATCGCCACCTGCTCCGCGCGCCGCGCCACCGCGCCGCAGCGCAAGGAGATCGTGCGCTGCGCCGAGCAGATGGTGGAGGCGGCCGCGCGCGGCGACCTCGACGGCTACATGCGCGCCGACCATGCGCTCGACCTGGTGAACCACCAGGCCAGCCACAACGACTCGGCCGTCAAGGCCGTCACGCCGCTGATCGTGCAGTGCCGCCGCTTCTGGTACGCCTACCAGCACCAGGGCGAGATCGTCGAGGGCGCCAACGCCCACCTCGAACTCGCGCAGGGCATCGCCACCGGCGACGAGGCCGCCGCCACCGCGGGCGCCGACCGGCTGATGGACTACCTCGAGCGCTTCGCGCGCAAGATCATCGACCGCTAGGAGGCTGCGCGGGCCTGCGGGGAAGTCCGCGTGCATCGCCCGAACCCGCGGCGCATACTGACCCGATGGCCGCCGCACCCCGAGCCCGTCCCGAGGATTTCTTCAGCACCGACGAATGGCAGGCGCTGACCGCGCGCTCGTCGTGGAAGGGGCTGTGGCTGGTCGCGCACTGCTGGGGCGTCATCGGCCTCGCGATGCTGGTGGGCATCGTCTGGCCATGGACCATTCCGCTGATGGTGCCGATCGTCGGCGCGCGCCAGCTCGGCCTGTTCATCCTGATGCACGACGCGGCCCATGCGGGGCTGCACCGCAACCGGCGCGTCAACGACTGGGTCGGCCACTGGCTGTGCTCGTCCACCCTGCGCGACTACCGGCCGTACCACCTGCAGCACCATCGCTTCGTACAGCAGACCGAGGACCCCGACCTCGTGCTGTCGGCGCCGTTCCCGATCTCGCGCGCCTCGATGTGGCGCAAGGTCGTGCGCGACCTCAGCGGCCAGACCTTCTACAAGCAGCGCTTCGGCCATATCGCCGAAGGCATCCGCCAGCGCGCGCCGGGCGAATCGGCGCTGAAGGCGTTCGGCCGCGAACTCGCGAAGGACCGCCGCTTCTTTCTCGCCAACGGCCTCGGGCTGCTGGCCTTCGCGCTGGCGGGCTACTGGTGGGCCTGGGTCCTGATGTGGCTGCTGCCCATGGCGACCTGGCTGCCGCTCGTGAGCCGGGTGCGCAACATCGCCGAGCATGCGCTGGTGGCGCAGAACGAGGCCGATCCGCTGCGCCAGGCGCGCACCACGCATGCCAACCTGGCCGAGCGCATCTTCATCGCGCCCTACTGGGTCAACTACCACTGCGAGCACCACATGTTCACCAGCCTGCCGTGCTGGAGCCTGCCGCAGGCGCACCGGCTGTTGCAGCGCGGCGGCACGACCGCGCGCATGGAGGTGCAGCCCGGCTACCTGAGCCTGTTGAAGCAGGCCACGGCGGCCTGAAACTTCAGCGCGTAGCCGGCCGCGCCGCCGTGGGCAGCGCCCCGCGCTGCGCATGCTGGCTCAGCCAGATGCTCGCGATCACGATCGCGATGCCCGCCACCTGCAGCGGCGACAGCCGCTGGCCCAGCAGCACCCAGCCGAGGATCACGGCCGTCACCGGGCTCAGGAAGGCCAGCGAAGCGATGGCGGCCGGCTCCAGCCGCGCCACGCCGCGGAACCACAGGATGTAGGTCAGCGCGGCGCCCACCAGCCCGAGCCAGCCGAAGCCCAGCCAGTTGGTGGCCGTGAGCGGCGGCAGGGCCGGTTCGAGCCACAGCGCCACCGGCAGCAGCAGCAGGCCGCCCGCGGTGAGCTGCCAGGCGGTGAAGGTCAGCGCCGAGACCGGCGGCTGCCAGCGCCGCGCCAGCACGGTGCCGAAGGCCATCGACACCGCGCCCGCGAGCGCCGCCGCGATGCCCACCGCGTCGAGCCTGGCCTGCGGCGTGAGCACCAGCAGCGCCACGCCACCGAAGCCCACGGCGGCCGCCACCACCGACAGCGCGCGCACCCGCGTGCCGAGCAGCGCGCTCGCGAGGAACACCACCATCAGCGGCTGCAGCGAGGTGATCGTGGCCGCCACCCCGCCCGGCAGCCGGTAGGCCGCGATGAACAGCATCGCCCACAGCAGCGAGAAGTTGAGCGCGCCCAGCACCAGGATGCGGCCCCACCAGGCGCGCTCGGGCAGCTGCCGCACGATGGCCAGCAGCAGCAGGCCAGCGGGCAGCGCGCGCAGCATCGCGACCGTGAGCGGGTAGTTCGCGGGCAGCAGCTCGGTGGTGACGATGTAGGTGCTGCCCCAGATCGCGGGCGCGGCGGCGGTCAGCAGGATGTCGGCGCCCCGGGCGGGAGGGCGGGCGCTGCGGTCGGTGGTGTCGGTCATGGAAGCTTGAATCTATTCAATTGACCGCTGGTTGTGAATGTCTGAATAATGAATTGATTCATTACCAATGGTTGTGGATCATGGACCATCTCACCGCCCTCCACGTCTTCCGCACCGCCGCCACCAGCGGCAGCTTCGCGGGCGCGGCGCGCCAGCTCGGGCTGTCGGCCGCCGCGGTCAGCAAGAACATCGCCGAGCTCGAGGCGCACCTGAAGGTGCGGCTCATCAACCGCACCACGCGCAGCATGAGCCTCACCGAGGCCGGCGCGGCCTACCACCAGCGGCTCTCGCGCATCCTCGACGACCTGAGCGAGGCCGACGCCGCGCTCGCGCCGATGGGCAGCAGCCCGTCGGGCGTGCTGCGGGTCAGCGCGCCGCTGACCTTCGCGCTGACCTGCATCTCGCCCGGCATCCCGGCCTTCATGGAGCGCCATCCGAACCTGAGGCTCGAGCTCGACCTGCAGGACGCGCGCACCGACCTGATCGGCGGCGGATACGACCTCGCGATCCGCGGCAGCGACCGGCTCGAGGATTCGAGCCTGGTGGCACGCGAGCTCACGACCATGACCCACGTGCTGTGCGGCGCGCCGGCCTATTTCGCCGCCCGTGGCCGGCCCGCGCGGCCCGAGGACCTGAAGGCCTTCGACTGCGTGCAGTTCACGCTCTCGGGCCATGCCCACAAGTGGACCTTCCGCCGCGCCGGTCGCAGCGTGGCGGTGCCGGTCGACGGGCGCTACAAGGTCAGCTCCAGCCTCGCCGTGCGCGACGCGCTGCTCGCGGGCTTCGGCCTGAGCCTGATCCCGCGCATCTACGTCGCGCACGAACTGGCCGCGGGCCGGCTCGAGGCGGTGCTGGAAGATTGGGAGGCCGACCGCACGCCGGTCTATGCCGTCTATCCCTCGCGTCACCTGGCCGCGAAGACACGCGCCTTCGTCGACTTCCTGCTCGAGCGCTTCGCCTCGCGCTGACCGTTGAGCAGCCGGCCGATCGGCGTGCGGCGCGCCAGCAGCTCGTAGCTCGCGAGCGCCACGAGCGAGGTGGCGGCGATGTTCAGGCCCATCTTCGCGAGCGCGCCCAGCGGCGCATGGAACAGCAGGGCGCCGAAGCCGACGGTGCCGAGCATGTGGACCAGGTAGACCCAGTAGGAGCTGCGCGAGAGGTAGTCGAGCACGCCGTTGCGCCGCGGCAGCCAGCGCACGAAGGCGCCGATCAGCGCCAGGCTCCAGAGCCAGCCGGCGGTGCCGTAGGCGAAGGCGATCCAGAAGGCGGCATGCGGCAAGGGCGCCGTGCCGCGCGCGGCGCCCAGCAGCACGAGCGTCGCGCCGAAGAAGCCCAGGCCCGCGAGCGCCAGGCCCTGGCAGCGCGCGGCGAAGCGGGCGAACAGCTCCTGCCGCCCGTGCAGGCACAGGCCGAACACGAAGAACAGGCCGCTGTGCACCCATTCGCCCCAGGGCGGCAGGAAGGAGCCGCTCTGCGGCGCCAGGCCCGTGGGATGGAAGGACCCGGCCACGGCCAGCGGCAGCGCCAGCACCAGGACGCCCCAGGGCTGGCGTGCCAGCAGCGCGAAGCCGCGCGAAAAGCCCGCGCGCAGCCGCGCCGGCACGAAGCGGCCCAGCTTCGCGCCGGCCCAGGCCAGCACGCAGAACCAGAACAGCTGGTAGATGAACCACAGGTGCAGCGTGTTGAACGGCGAGCCGCCCGGCGGGCGCGGCGGCGCCAGCGCCGCGTCGAGTCCCGGCACGCCGCGCACCGTGAGGTGGATGTAGACCATCGCGAGCAGCGTGGTCAGCACGAACAGCGGCGGCCAGAACAGCGCGAAGGGCAGGGCGAGCCGCAGCGCGCGGTTGCGCAGCATGCCGCCGGCGCCGCGCCGCTCGATCAGCAGCGCGACGAAGAAGCCCGCGAGCACGAAGAACACCGGCATGCGAAAGCCGTGGATGAACAGCAGCAGCAGGTCGGCGACGCGCGAGGTCTGCGGGTCGCGCCAGGGCAGCGGCGAGGCGACGGTGAGGTGGTTGAGGGCCACGTGCAGCACGATGCCCAGCCACATCATGAGGGCGCGCAGGTTGTCGAGCGCGTGCAGACGTTGCGGGGCGGAAGGAGGGGGGTTGGCGTTGTTCATGCGGCCACTGTTGGGCCTCACGCAACGTCAGGGTCAAGCGGGGACGAGCGGGTTTTTCAGGCCGCGCGCAGCGTCGCCATGGCGCGCAGCAGCAGCTCGCGCACCGGCGGCGCGGTCACCGCCGCGGCCTGCAGCACGGGCTCGGTGGCCATGGCCTGCATCAGCCGGGCCGCGATGCCCGGGTCGTGGTCGCAGAAGGCATCGAACAGCGCGGCCCACTCGCGCGCGATCGCCTGCACGGCCGGGTCGCCGGGCGCCGCGCCCCGGGCCTGCAGGGCCTCGAGTTCGCCCGAGAGCCGGCGCCAGGCCGCGTCGGGCGGCGTGCCCAGGCGCGCGAAGTCCTCGGCGTCGAGGTGGCGCAGCAGCGCGGCCATGCGCAGGCCGATGGCCTCTTCGATGTAGCCGATCAGCGCGGCCGAGGGGCCGTCGTCGCGCCGCGCCACCGGCTCGCTGCGGTACATCTCGCCCCAGCGCTCGATCAGGTCGTAGTTGCCGTCCATCCACTGGCCCATCAGCGTCATCCAGCGCGCGGCCAGCGGCTGCAGCTCGAGCGCATCGGCCGGCACGCCGCGCGCCATGCGCTCGCTCACCTCGGCGATCAGCGGCGGCCACTGGTCGGCCACCGCCTTCCAGTTCGCCATCAGCGCACGGATCTCCTCCGGGCTGAAGTAGCGGCCGTAGGTGCTCATCTGCTCGAGCGTCGCGAGCCAGTCGCCGGTGTCGGGCCGGCCGCCCTCGGCCAGCCGCTGTTCGAGCAGCGCGAGCCGCTCGCGCAGCGTGGTGGCCTGCGCGATCTGCCGGTCGAGCGCGGCGATCTGGCGCGCGACGATCGCGGGCAGCGATTCGCCGCCCGCGCCCAGCAGCCCGCCGATCTCGGCCAGCGGCAGCCCGAGCAGCCGCAGCGCCTGGATCGCGTGCAGCCGCGCGATGTCGTCGGGGCCGTAGAGCCGGTAGCCGGCCTCCGAGCGCGCCGAGGGCGCGAGCAGGCCGATGGCGTCGTAGTGATGGAGCGTGCGCACCGTGAGCCCGGTGCGCCGCGCGAGTTCGCCGACCTGGAGCAGCATGGCGGCGCCGCCGGCTTCAGTCCCCGGACGGCACCGGTTCGGGCCCGGGCCAGCCCAGCAGCTCGGCCAGCCGCTGCACCACCCAGTCGGCCTCGGCCGGCTGCAGGCCCGCCTCGGGCACCGCCAGGCCGGCACGGATGCGCGCCAGGATCTCGCTCTCGACCGGCACCTCGGTGTGGTGCTGGATCTGCGCATGGCCCACCAGGTGGCTGGCCAGGTCCTCGCAGATCTCGTAGCGCTCGCGCACCACGCCGATGGGTTCGCGCAGCCGCTGCCGCGCGTCGGTGTAGACGGCGAAGAACGAGGGCGGGATCAGGATCTGGTTGTCGTCGGACATCGAAGGGTTATAGCCCCTGGCAGGGGCCCCTCAACGACGAAACGCGCCCGCGGGCGCGTTTGTCGGGGTTTCGCACCACCGGCCCGGCGGGTCGTGGCGGCGAAGGCCGGATCAGCCGCCCTTCTTGGCGCGCTTGCCGGGGTTCTTCTTGCTGCGCGTCGCGGTGCCGCGCTCGAGGCTGACCTTCTGGCCGCCACCGTTGCGCGGCAGGGTGAAGCCGGGCAGGGGCACGGGCTTCGGGCTGGCGAGACGGTCGGCTTCGGTACGGATTTTCTTGGGCATGGAAAGCTCGGGTAAAAGTGAAGTTCGAAGGCGTAATTAGGCCACAGCGAGGATTTTGCATGCCAGAAAGCGCAATGGGGGGAGACATGGCCCGGCCGAGGTTCGTCACGGGCTCGCTGCTGCGCCATGTCTGCGTGATGGCGGGCACCGGCGCCATCGGCCTGATCGCGGTGTTCGCGGTCGACCTGATCAACCTGTTCTACATCTCGCTGCTCGGCGAGAAGGCCATCGCCGCGGCCGTGGGTTTCGCGGGCGTGGTCGGCTTCTTCCACACCTCGCTGTGCATCGGGCTGATGATCGGCATCGCGGCCGTGGTCTCGCGCACCGTGGGCGCGGGCCGCGCGCACGATGCGCGCCGCATCGCCACCGCGAGCCTGGTGCTGATGGCGGCGATCTCGCTGGTGGCCGGCAGCGGCACCGCCTTCTTCCTCGGCCCGGCCGTGCATGCGCTGGGCGCCGAGGGCGAGACCGCGCGCTTCGCGCAGCGCTACCTCGCGATCACGGTGCACACGATGCCGCTGCTCGGGATCGGCATGGCCTGCTCGGCGCTGCTGCGCGCGGTCGGCGACGCGCGGCGCGCCATGATGGTCACCCTGGTTGGCGCCTTCGTCACCGCGGTGCTCGACCCGATCCTGATCTTCGGCTTCGGCATGGGGCTCGACGGCGCGGCCGTGAGCGCCGTGTTCTCGCGGCTGGCGCTGGCCGCGGTCGGGCTGCACGGCGTGGCGGTGCGGCACCGCATGCTGGGCCGCTTCGAGCCGAAGCAGCTGGCTGCCGATGCCCGCGCGATGGCCGCGGTGGCCGGGCCGGCGGTGCTGACCAATCTCGCGACGCCGGTGAGCGCCGCCTTCGTCACCCACACCATCGCGCAGTTCGGGCCCGCGGCCGTGGCCGGCGCCGCCACCATCGACCGCGTGAGCCCGGTGGCTTTCGGGCTGGTCTATGCGCTGAGCGGCGCGGTCGGGCCGATCCTGGCGCAGAACCTCGGCGCCGGGCAGTACCGGCGCGTACGCCAGGGGCTGCGCGACAGCCTGCTGGTCATGGGCGTGTCGGTGGCGGTGGCCTGGGCGGTGCTGGCGCTGGGGCAGGACGTCCTGATCCGCGCCTTCTCGGCCGACGGCGTCTCGGCCGAGCTGATCGCGCTGTTCTGCAGCTGGCTGGCGGCCAGCTTCTTCTTCGCGGGCGGCCTGTTCGTGGCCAATGCCTCGTTCAACAACCTCGGCCATCCGCTGCTGTCGACGGTCTTCAACTGGGGCCGCGCGACCGTGGGCACGGTGCCCTTCGTCTGGTGGGGCGCGCAGTACGGCGCGGCCGGCGTGCTGATCGGGCAGGCGGTGGGCGCCTCGATCTTCGGCGTGCTCGCGGTGACGGTGGCGTTCCGGCTCGCGAACCGGCTGGCGTTGCGCGAGGACATCGCGCCGGCGCCGCCCGAAGACGCGGCGCCGGTGCTCGATGCGCCGGTCGCGCCCACCTCGGCCGCCGGCGGCGCGGCGGCGCTCGCGGGCGACCTCAGAGATCCAGCAGCCGGACCTTGACGCTTTTGCCCTTGATGCGGCCGTCGTTGAGCTTGCGCGTCGCCTCGGCGGCGATGCCGCGCTCGACCGCGACGTAGGTCGAGTACTCGTTGACGTTGATCTTGCCGACCTGCTCTTTCGCATAGCCGCAGTCGCCGGTCAGCGCGCCCAGCACGTCGCCGGCGCGGATCTTCTCCTTGCGCCCGCCCACGATCTGCAGCGTGGCCATCGGCGGCGCGAGCGGCGCGCCCTTTCCGGGCGTGAGCTCGGCGAGCTCATGCCATTCGGATTCGCGGCCCTGCAACTGCTCGATCTTTCCGACGAAGCCCATCTCGTCCATGCTCGCGAGGTTCAGCGCCAGGCCCTCGGCGCCGCCCTGCTGGCCGACGCGGCCGGTGCGGCCGATGCGGTGCACGTGCACCTCGGCATCGGGCGTCACGTCGACGTTGATCACCGCCTCGAGCTGCGCGATGTCCAGGCCGCGCGCCGCCACGTCGGTGGCCACCAGCACCGAGCAGCTGCGGTTGGCGAACTGCACCAGCACCTGGTCGCGTTCGCGCTGCTCGAGTTCGCCGAACAGCGCGAGCGCGCTGAAGCCCTGCGCCTGCAGCACGTCGACCAGGTCGCGGCACTGCTGCTTGGTGTTGCAGAAAGCCAGCGTGCTGGCCGGGCGGAAGTGGTCGAGCAGCCGGCTCACGGTGTGCAGCCGTTCGCCGTCCTTGATCTGGTACCAGCGCTGGCGGATCGCGCTGCCCGTGTGCTGGGCCTGCACCGCGATCTGCTGCGGGTCCTTCATGAACTGCTGCGCGAGCTTGGCGATGCCCTCGGGGTAGGTGGCCGAGAACAGCAGCGTCTGGCGCTCCTTCGGGCACTGGCGCGCCACGGTCACGATGTCGTCGAAGAAGCCCATGTCGAGCATGCGGTCGGCCTCGTCGAGCACCAGCGTGTTGAGCGCGTCGAGCGTGAGGTTCTCGCGCTCGAGGTGGTCCATGATCCGCCCCGGCGTGCCCACCACCACGTGGGCGCCGTGCTCCAGGCTCGCGGTCTGCCCGCGCAGCGCGACGCCGCCGCACAGCGTGACCACCTTGATGTTCTCTTCCGCGCGCGCCAGCCGGCGGATCTCGGTCGTGACCTGGTCGGCCAGCTCGCGCGTCGGGCACAGCACCATCGCCTGCACCGCGAAGCGGCGCGGATTGAGGTTGGCCAGCAGCGCCAGCGCGAAGGCGGCGGTCTTGCCGCTGCCGGTCTTGGCCTGGGCGATCAGGTCCTTGCCGAGCAGCGCGCTCGGCAGGCTCGCGGCCTGGATCGGCGTCATGCGCGCGTAGCCGAGCTGCGCCAGGTTGGCCAGCATCTGCGGCGCGAGCGACAGGGTGGCGAAATCGTCGGGGGAGGTGGTGGTCATGGCGTGGCCGCCAGCAAGCCCGGCGGAGGCGTGAGAGACGGTGGAAAGACGTGGGGAGGAAAAAAATCAGGGCCTTGCAGCCCGCCGCCGGGGCGACAGTGCTGCAAGGCCCTCGGGGGCTGCGACGGTCGGCGCGTGCCGCTCGTTCAGCGGCGCTGGGCGCCGTTGTTGCCGCCGGGACCCGACGGCGGAGGACCGCGGCGTTCCAGGTGACGGAACGTGATGCGGCCCTTGGTCAGGTCGTAGGGCGAGAGTTCCAGCGACACCTTGTCGCCCGCCAGGATGCGGATGTGGTGCTTGCGCATCTTGCCGCCGCTGTAGGCGATCAGCTGGTGACCGTTGTCGAGCGTGACGCGGTAGCGCGAATCGGGCAGGACTTCGGTCACTGCGCCGTTCATTTCGATCAGTTCTTCCTTCGGCATGCTTTACCTCGAATCTTCGTTGTCTGTTGGATATGAATGAAATCCGTCGTGTTTGGTTTCAGGCGCGACGGCCGGCCGACACACACGGCGCAGCGGGGACGCGCTCTGCTCGCTTCAACATGAACGAAGACCGTGGTGGCAATCATGGGCGCCGGAACTGGCGCTCCAACACACGGCAAAAACCGGCGTGCCTGGCGGGGGAGGTGCGGAACCCGGGGATTTCAAATCGGGTTCAGGGGGCCTCGGTGCCAATCGGCCAACCGGTGGGGTGACGAGAAAAGACTTCGTCGTAGTATCGAAACGAACCCGGCATTGTAACCGGACTGGCATGACTGTTGCTCAGGTTTCGGCCGCGACTGGCGCGAACGCGCGACAAATCGGCCGATATTGCTATCAAAAAAGTAGCTGAAAGCCCTCAGGCCGCCGCGGGCTCCCCGACCCGCGCGACCGCGCCGCCGCCGCGCCGGCGGCCGTGGGCCAGCAGCAGCACGCCGACGAGCTGGCAGGCCGCGCCCACCCAGCCGACGGCGCTCACGCCGAACCACGCGATCGCCACGCCGCCGAACAGCGAGCCGGCCGCGATCCCGAGGTAGATCGCCGAGGCGTTGAGCGACAGCGTCATCGGCGCGCGCTCGGGCGCCAGCCGGATCAGCCGCACCGCCTGCGCCGGCCCGAAGCCCCAGCCCGCGAAGCCCCACAGCGCCGCCAGGCCCACCACCGTCGGCAGCGCCAGGCCGCCCGGCAGCGCCTGGGCCGCCAGCGAGAGCCCGCCGAGGACCGCCACCAGCAGCAGCGCGAAGCCGCGCGCCACCCGGTCGGCGCCGAAACGGTCGGTGGCCCAGCCGCCGGCCGCGGTGCCGAGCGCCGCCGCCACGCCGATGGCGACGAACACCGCGCCGATGCCTTCGGGGCCGATGCCGACCGTGCGCGAGAGGAACAGCGCGATGTAGGTGTAGAAGCTGAAGCCGCCCGTGGTCCAGAGCACGCTGACGCCGAGCCCGGCCAGCGCGCCCGGCGCGCGCAGCACGGCGAAGGCCGCGCCGCCCGATGCGGCGGGCGCCGCCGCCGCGAGCCGGCGCGGCAGCCCGGCCGCCAGTCCCACGGTCGCGACCAGGCCCAGCGCGGCGATCAGCAGGTAGGCCGTGCGCCAGCCGCCCCAGCCCGCGATCCAGGCGCCCAGCGGCACGCCGAGCGCCACCGCCAGCGTGCCGCCGCCGGTCACGATCGCCAGTGCTCGGCCGCGCAGCGCGGGCGACACCAGCGAGGCCGCCACCGCGCTCGCCGTCGGCACGAACACGCCCGCCACCAGGCCCAGCGCCAGCCGCGCCAGCGCGAGCTGGCCGAAGCCCTGCGCCATCGACGCCAGCAGCGTGAGGCCGCTGAAGGCCGCGAGGCTCGCGACCAGCAGCGGCCGACGGCCGAAGCGCGCGCAGGCCGCGGCCATCAGCGGCGAGCCGATCGCATAGCTGAGCGCGAACAGCAGCACGAGCTGGCCCGCGTGCGTGGGGCTGATCCGCAGGTCGGCCGCGAGCACGGGCAGCAGGCCGGCGACGATGAAGCTCTCGGTGCCGATTGCGAAAGCGCCGAGCGCGAGCCAGGCGAGGCTGAGCGGCAGGCGCTCGGGCGCGGTGGAAGAAGAGGGGGCGTGGTGCATGGCGTTTCTCCGTCGAGCATTCGATGGGGTCCAGCGTAGGCTTACGATTGGTTCCTCAAAAGAACCACAATCGGCCAATTCCATGGAGCCACTTTTCGAGTTGTCCCTGCAGCTGCCCGCGGCCGGCTCGCGCGAACTGCTGCGCGAGCTGCACCGGCAGCTGCATGCCGCCATCCTCGACGGTCGGCTGCGGCCCGGCGCCCGCCTGCCCGCCACGCGCGCGCTCGCGCAGCGCCTGGGCGTGTCGCGCAACACCATGCTGGCGGCCTACGACCTGCTGCTCAGCGAGGGCTACCTGGTCGCCCGTCCCGGGGCCGGCACCTACGTGGCCGATACCTTGCCGGCTTCGCGCCGCGGCCGGGCGCCACGCACCGCCGCGCCCACCGAGGCCGGCACGCCCCGCCGCGATCCACGCCTGGTCCCGCCGCGCGTGCCCGGCGCCGACCTGCCGCCCACGCTGCAGCAGCGCCCGGCGCGCGACGATTTCCGCGTCGGCCTGCCCGATGCGAGCGCGCTGCCCTTCGACATCTGGCGCCGGCTGTCCGACCGCGCGCTGCGCCGCATCGCGCGCGGCGGCGGCGAAGCGGCGCAGTACGCCGATCCGCGCGGCCAGCCCGCGCTGCGCGAGGCGATCGCGCGCCACGTGTCCTTCACGCGCGCGGTCGGCTGCGGCGCCGACGACATCGTCGTCACCGCCGGCGCGCAGCAGGCCTTCGGGCTGCTCGCGCGCGTCCTCGTCGTGCCGGGGCGCACGGTGGTGGCGGTCGAGCAACTGTCCTATCCCTCGCTGCGCGAGGCCCTGGCGGCCGCCGGCGCGAAGGTGGTGCCCGTGCCCACCGACGCCGAGGGCCTGTGCGTCGACCGGCTGCCGGCCGAGGCGCGCGTGGTCTGCGTGACGCCCTCGCACCAGTTCCCCACCGGCGTCGCCATGTCGACGCCGCGGCGCGCCGCGCTGCTGGCCTTCGCGCGCGAGCGCCAAGCGGTGGTGATCGAGGACGACTACGACAGCGAATTCCGCTTCGCCGGCCGCCCGCTCGACGCGCTGCAGACGCTGGACCGCGCCGACTCGGTCTGCTACGTGGGCACCTTCTCGAAGAGCCTCTTTCCCGCGCTGCGCCTGGGCTTCGTGGTGGCGCCGCCGTGGGCGCGCGCGGCGCTGGTGCGCATGCGCGAGCTGGCCGACTGGCACAGCCCGGTGCTGGGCCAGGACGCGCTGGCCGACTTCATCGCCGAAGGCCACCTGGTGCGCCACATCCGCAGGATGCGCAAGGTCTACGGCGAGCGCCGTCTTGCGCTGCTCGAGGCGCTGGTGCGCCACGGCGCGGACCTGTTCGAGGCCATTCCCTCGCAGGCCGGCCTGCATCTGTCGGCCCGGCTGCATGCGCCGCTGCGCGCCGACCTGCTGGCCCGGCGCGCGGCCGAGGCCGGCATCGCGCTGGCGCCGCTGTCGCGCTATGCGCTCGATCCGCATGCGGCCGACGTGCCCGAGGGCCTGGCCTTCGGCTACGGGCTGATCGAGGCCGCGCGCATCGACGACGCGATCCGGCGCGTGGCGCAGCTCGCGCGCGCCGGCTGACGCGGCCTCCCGTGCAGGCGGTCGAGCGCAGTCACGGGAGCCGACGGCCTACACCGCGCGCCGGGGGCGCCACGCTCAATGGTCCGACCCAGGATGCCAAAGGAGCCTCGACCATGAACGACACCGCCACGCATGCCCGCACTCCGGTGCGCTTCGATCCCTCCGTCGAGACCGAGCGCGAGGACGAGGCCCAGACCCAGATCGAGCTGGTGGCGACGCTGCGCGAGATGGCGCAGACCGTGGCCGAGCACACCGGCCATGCCATGCGCGCCGTGCACGCCAAGAGCCACGGCCTGCTGCATGCCGAACTCGTCGTGCCCGAGGGCCTGCCGCCCGAGTACGCGCAGGGCCTGTTCGCCAGGCCGGGGCGCCATCGCGCGGCGATGCGGCTGTCGACGCCGCCGGCCGAGGTGCTCGACGACCGCATCTCGCTGCCGCGCGGCATGGCGCTCAAGGTGTTCGATGTCGAGGGCGAGCGCGTCGAGGGCTCCGAGGACCACACCACGCAGGACTTCCTGTTCGTCGACGGCCCGGTGTTCGTCGCGCCCGACGCGCGTGGCTTCCTGCGCAGCCTCAAGCTGCTCGCCGCCACCACCGACCGCGCGCCGACCGGCAAGCTGCTGCTGTCGGGCGTGCTGCAGAGCATCGAGAAGCTGATCGAGGTCGCGGGCGGCTCGAGCGCGAAGCTGGTCGCGCTGGGCGCGCATCCGCTGACCCATCCGCTGGGCGCGACCTTCTTCACGCAGGTGCCGATTCGCTTCGGCGATCACATCGCCAAGCTGCAGCTCGCGCCGGTGTCCGATGCGTTGATCGCGCTCGAGAAGGCGGAACTGCATCTGGACGGCAAGCCCGACGGCACGCGCGAGGCGGTGATGGACTTCCTGCGCACGCACGGCGGCGAGTGGGAGCTGCGGGCCCAGCTGTGCGTCGACCTCGAGCGCATGCCGGTCGAGGACGCCTCGGTCGAATGGCCGCAGGAACTCAGTCCCTTCGTGACGGTCGCGCGCGTGCTGGCCGCGCCTCAGCCGGGCTGGAGCGAGGAGCTGTCGCGCGAGATGGACGACGGCATGGCCTTCAGCCCCTGGCAGGCGCTCGCGGCGCACCGGCCGCTGGGCGGCGTGATGCGCGCGCGCAAGGCGGCCTATGCGGCCTCGTCGGAATTTCGCAGCGAGCGCAACGGCTGCCCGCTGCACCGCTGAACGGCTGCGTCAGTCGAGGCCGAGCACGCGCCGGTTGGCCGCCACGTCCACGCCGCCGGCCGCGAAGTCGTCGAAGGCCCGGTCGGCCACGCGGATGATGTGGTCGGCGATGAACTTCGCACCCTCGCGCGCGCCGTCCTCGGGGTGCTTGATGCAGCACTCCCACTCGAGCACCGCCCAGCCCGGGAAGTCGTACTGCGCCATCTTCGAGAAGATGGCCTTGAAGTCGACCTGCCCGTCGCCCAGCGAGCGGAAGCGCCCGGCGCGGTCGATCCACTTCTGGAAGCCGCCGTACACGCCCTGCTTGCCGGTCGGGTTGAACTCGGCGTCCTTCACGTGAAAGATCTTGATGCGCTCGTGGAAGTGGTCGATGTAGGCCAGGTAGTCGAGCTGCTGCAGCACGAAGTGGCTCGGGTCGTAGAGCAGGCAGGCGCGCGGATGGTTGTTCACGCGCTCGAGGAACATCTCGTAGCTCACGCCGTCGTGCAGGTCCTCGCCCGGATGGATCTCGTAGCCCACGTCCACGCCCGCGGCGTCGAAGGCATCGAGGATCGGGCGCCAGCGGCGCGCGAGCTCGTCGAAGGCCTCCTCGATCAGTCCCGGCGGGCGCGGTGGCCACGAGTACAGGTAGGGCCAGGCCAGCGCGCCCGAAAAGGTCGCGTGCGCCGTGAGGCCGAGGTTCGCCGAGGCCTGCGCCGCGTAGTGCAGCTGCTGCACCGCCCATTGCTGGCGCGCCGCCGGATTGCCGCGCACCTCGGGCGCCGCGAAGCCGTCGAAACCCGCGTCGTAGGCCGGGTGCACCGCGACGAGCTGACCCTGCAGATGGGTCGAGAGCTCGGTGATCGAGAGGCCGTGCGCGGCGAGCGTGCCCTGGATCTCCTGGCAGTAGGTCCCGCTCTCGGCGGCCTTCTTCAGGTCGATCAGCCGCGCGTCCCAGCTCGGGATCTGCACGCCCTTGTAACCCAGGCCCGCGGCCCAGCCGGCGATCGCGTCGAGCGAGTTGAAGGGCGCGGTATCGCCCGCGAACTGGGCCAGGAAGATGGCGGGCCCCTTGATCGTCTGCATGCGGTGTCTCCTTGTGGGCTCGACAGGATACTTCGCGGGTTCGGCTGACACACGACCGAAGTTCGGTGGGCGCAGAATGAATTTCGCTCACAGGGAACCCAACGAGATGCCCCAGCCCGTCTCCGCCCGACTCAAGATCGGTTTGTCCGCCTGCTTCTCGCACGCCGATCCGGCGCGCTCGCTGTTCACCAACAAGACCCTGCAGTACGTCGAGCAGTCGATCGCCCACTGGCTGATGTCGGCCGGCGCGATGGTGGTGATGGTGCCCTGCCCCACGGGCGAGACCGCGCGCGGCGACACCAAGCTGTCGCACTACGCCGAGTGGCTCGATGGCGTGGTGATGCACGGCGGGGCCGACGTCTGGCCCGGCAGCTATGGCGAGGTGCCGCTCAAGGACGCCTGGATCGGGGACCGCATCCGCGACCTCTACGACCTCGCGCTGGTCGAGGCCTTCGAGCAGGCCGGCAAGCCGATCTTCGGCGTGTGCCGCGGGCTGCAGCTCATCAACGTGGCCTTCGGCGGCACGCTCTACCAGGACATCGAGGAGCAGCACGGCCATCCCGAGACGCTGCGCCACCGCGATCCGGTGACCTACGACCAGAACTTCCACCAGATCGGGATCGTGCCGGGCACGCGGCTCGCGAAGCTCTATCCCGAGGTGCAGACCGCGCGCGTCAACAGCATCCACCACCAGGGCGTGAAGGACCTCGCGCCCGGTTTCGAGGTCGAGGCCTGGAGCCTGCCCGACCGGGTGGCCGAGGCGATCCGCCGCCGGCCCGAGCGCGGCCGCAGCTACATCGCGGCCACGCAGTGGCACCCCGAATTCCACAAGTACGGCAGCACCGAGACCGTGGACGACACACCGATCCTGCACGACTTTCTGTGGGCCTGCGCCACCGCCAAGGTGGCGCCGAAGACCACGCTGCGCGGCGCGCCCGGCAAGATCCGCGACCGCGCGGCGCGCGTGCTGCAGCAGGCGCTGCTGCGGCGCCGCCGCTGAGCGCCGCGCCGGTTCAGCGGCGCTCGGACTTGGTCGAGTAGCCGCTGACGCCGGCGTCGACGGTGCCGAACACCGTCACGCCGCTGCCCGACGAGGCGGTGCTGCCGGCATCGGCGGTGCGCGAGGACGAGGCACAGCCCGCGAGCGAGAAGCCCATGGCAAGGGCGAAGGCGGTGGCAATCAATGACTTCATGGAATCTGTCCCCAGGGGTGGATCGAACGACTATAGGCCGCGCACCATGGCGCGCATGTAACAAGACCCCGCGCGCGGGGTCTTGTCGTTGGTGCCGCCGCGGCACGCCGGGTTCCCGCGGCGCGCGATCTTGAAGAAAAACTGCAAGCCGCTTCGCTCGCCGGGCGGCTTATCAAAGGCGCAAGCCGGGCGCACATTCAGGGCACACGACACCCAGAGGACACCGCCATGACATCCGCTCCCGCTTCTTCTTCACCCCAGCGCACCTGGCTCATCACCGGCGTGAGCACCGGCTTCGGCCGCGCGCTCGCGCAGGAGGCGCTGGCCGCCGGCCACCGCGTGGTCGGCACCCTGCGCGACGAGGCCGCGCGCGCCGCCTTCGACGCGCTGCAGCCCGGCCGTTCCTTCGGCCGCCTGCTCGACGTGACGCGCCACGACGAGGTCGAGCGCGTGGTGGCCGAGGTCGAGGCCGGCGTCGGCGCCATCGACGTGCTGGTCAACAACGCCGGCTACGGCCACGAAGGCACGCTGGAGGAATCCTCGCTCGACGAGGTGCGCCGCCAGTTCGAGGTCAACGTGTTCGGCGCGGTCGCCGTCGCCAGGGCGGTGCTGCCCTTCATGCGCGCGCGCCGCCGCGGCCACATCCTCAACATCACCTCGATGGGCGGCATCGTCACCTTTCCGGGGCTCGGCATCTACCACGGCAGCAAGTTCGCGCTCGAGGGCCTTTCGGAGGCGCTCGGCAAGGAAGTGGCGAGCTTCGGCATCCATGTCACGGCCGTGGAGCCGGGTGGCTTTCGCACCGACTGGGCCGGCCGCTCGATGGTGCGCGCGCCGCAGACCATCGCCGACTACGCACCGGTGCTGGGCCCGGTGCGCGAGGCGCGGCTGGCGCGCAGCGGCAAGCAGGCGGGCGATCCGGTGAAGGCCGCGCGCGCCATGCTGCGCATCGTCGAAGCGCCGACGCCGCCCGCGCACCTGCTGCTGGGCAGCGACGCGGTGAAGGCGGTGCGCGAGAAGCTGGCTGCGCTGCAGGAGGAACTGAGCGCGTGGGAATCGCTGTCGCTGTCGACCGACTTCACGCCGGCCTGACGCAACGGGCTATTCGGGCTTCGCGCCCGAGGCCTTGACGGCCGCGCCCCAGAGCCCGATCTCGCTCGCGACGAAGCGGTCGAACTCGGGCCCGGTCGTGGGCGCCGGCTCCGAGCCGCGCTCGCGGATGAAGCGCGCCATCTGCTCGCTCTTCAGAATCTCGGTCACCTCGCGGTTCAGGCGCGCCAGCACCTCGGGCGGCGTGCCGCGCGGCGCCATCAGGCCGAGCCAGCCCACGGCCTCGAAGTCGCGCGTGCCGGCCACGCCGCTCTCGCGCACGGTCGGCACCTCGGGCAGCTGCGAGGAGCGCGTGGCCGAGGTCACGGCCAGCGGGATCGCCTTGCCGGCCTTGATCTGCGGCAGCGCGGCGGTCACCGAATCGATCATCAGCGGCACCTGGTTGCCGAGGAAGTCGGCCTGCGCGGGCCCGCTGCCCCGGTACGGAATGTGCGTGACGAACACATGCGCCGCCGACTTGTACATCTCGCCCGACAGATGCTGCGTGCCGCCGATGCCGGCGCTCGCGTAGCTGAGCCGGCCGGGCTCGGCCTTGGCGCGCGCGGTGAGCTCGCCCAGCGTGCGGATGCCGCTCTCGGGCGTGGCGAGGAACACCAGCGGTACCTTGGCGATCAGCGAGATGCCCACGAGGTCGCGGCGCGGGTCGAAGCCGGGCCTGGCGTAGAGCGTCTGGTTGACCGCCATCGCGCTGCCGGCCACCACCAGCGTGTAGCCGTCGGGCGCCGAACGCACCACGAACTCGGTGCCGATGTTGCTGCCGGCACCGGCCTTGTTGTCGACGATCACCGGCTGGCCCAGCCGCCGGCCGAGCTGCTCGGCGAGCGCGCGCGCGAAGATGTCGGTGGCCTGCCCGGGCGGGAAGGGCACCACCAGCTTGACGGGCTTGTCGGGCCAGTCGGCGGCCTGGGCCGGAGCCCCGACGGAAAGCAGTGCCAGCGCGAGGCCGGCGGCCGTGCCTGCGAAGCTTCTGCGCCGCATGGCTCAGAGCGCCGTGAGGTGTTTGCCCACGATGCCCGCGAGCTCGAACATCGTCACCTGGTCCTTGCCGAACACCGGCTTGAGCTTGGCGTCGGCATTGATCGAGCGCTTGTCCTTCGCGTCCTGCAGGCCGTTGGCCTTGATGTAGTCCCAGAGCTTCTTGACCACCTCGGTGCGCGCCACCGGCTCGTTGCCGATCACCGCGGCGAGCGCGTCGCTGGGCTTGAGGCCGGCGCCGGTCTTGCGCGGCGCCTTCTTCTCGGCCGGTGCCTTCTTGGCCGCGGGCGCCTTCTTCGCCGCCACCTTCTTGGCGGCGGCGGTCTTGCCGGCCGGCGCGGCCTTGCCGAAGGTCTTGCGCGGCGGGAACTTGCTGCCGCCCTCGCGCGGCGCGAACTCGAAGGTCACCTTGCCTTCTTCCGCGTTCCAGGTCAGGAAGGCCTTGAAGGCGCGGCGCGTGCGCATCGAGACGAACTTGTCGAGCAGGTCGGTCTTGCCGGTGGCCAGCAGCTTCTCCATCTGCGCGCGCTCCACCGGCTGCTGCAGGATGATCTTGCCGGTCTTGAAGGTGCAGCTCGGCGTGGGCTGGGCGTTGGTGGGCACCGACTTCTCGCAGATGTAGTTGCTGCCGTGCTCGAACACGGGCGCGCCGCAGATCGGGCAGGGGCCGACCGTGTCCTGCTCGCTGAAGTCGACGATCTCGCCGCTGTCCTCGTTCTTGTCGTCGCCGAAGTCGAACTCGAGCTTCCAGTTCTTCGCCTCCTCGTCGTACTTGAGCACGATCTCGGAGGTGAAGGGCCAGCCGGCCTTGGAGCGGAAGCCCTCGAGCGGGCCGATGTGCTTGTCGCGCAGGAGCGCCTCGGCCTCGGCGACCTCGAAGGTGCGCCCGGCCGGCGACTTGCCGAACGAGAAGCCGCAGGCGTCCTCGCCGGTGCCGCTCTTGCCGGTGCAGCCGTAGCGGCGGTAGTTCTCCTTCACCACGCCGCCGCAGTTGGGGCAGGGCGTGGCCAGCGTCGTGTAGTCGCCGGGCACGGTGTCGCGGTCGTACTCCTTGGCCTTCTTGACGATGTGCTCGGTCATCGCCGCGATCTCGCGCATGAAAGCGTCGCGGCTCAGCGACCCCTTCTCCATCTGCGCGAGCTTGTATTCCCACTCGCCGGTGAGCTCGGCCTTGGAGAGTTCCTCCACGCCGAGGCCGCGCAGCAGCGTCATCAGCTGGAAGGCCTTGGCGGTCGGGATCAGCTCGCGGCCCTCGCGCAGCATGTACTTCTCGGCGATCAGGCCTTCGATGGTGGCCGCGCGCGTGGCTGGCGTGCCCAGGCCCTTCTCCTGCATGGCCTCGCGCAGTTCCTCGTCGTCGATGGTCTTGCCCGCGCCTTCCATGGCGCCGAGCAGCGTGGCTTCGGAGTAGCGCGCCGGCGGGCGCGTCTTCAGGCCCTTGGTGTCGACGGTCTCGGCCAGCACCATCTCGCCGGGCTTCACCGGCACCAGGTTCTTGCCGTCCTTCTCGTCGTCATCGCTGACGGCTTCCTTGCCGTAGATCGCGAGCCAGCCCGGCTTGACCAGCACCTTGCCGTCGGAGCGGAAGGCGTAGTTCCTGCCGGCCTGCGCCACCGTGCTGATGCGGGTCGTGACCTGGTATTCGGCGCTCGGGAAGAACACCGACAGGAAGCGGCGCACCACGAAGTCGTAGAGGCGCTGCTCGGCTTCCGACAGGCCGCTGGGCGCCTGCAGGGTCGGGATGATCGCGAAGTGATCCGACACCTTCGCGTTGTCGAAGATGCGCTTGCTCGGCTTCACGTAGTTCTGGTCGATCGCCTGCTGCGCGAACGGTGCGAGGTGGCGCATGCCGCTGGTGGCGAGCATGCCCATGGTCTGCTTGACCACCGGCAGGTAGTCCTCGGGCAGGGCGCGCGAGTCGGTCCGCGGGTAGGTCAGCGCCTTGTGGCGTTCGTACAGGCTCTGGGCCAGCGCCAGCGTGGTCTTGGCCGAGAAGCCGAAGCGGCTGTTGGCCTCGCGCTGCAGCGAGGTCAGGTCGAACAGCTGGGGCGACGCTTGCGTGGTGGGCTTGCTCTCCTCGGTGACGCTGGCGGGCTTGCCGCGCGCGGCCTGCGCGATGGCGAGCGCGTCGCGCTCGTTCCAGATCCGGTCGGCGCGCTGCTCGGGGTCGGGCTCGCCGCTGGGCAGCAGCGGCGCGCTGGCCTTCTTCCAGGCCGGGTCGAACCACTTGCCCGGATAGTGGCCGGCTTCGGCCAGGAAGCTGGCGTGCACTTCCCAGTAGTCGCGCGAGACGAACTTGCGGATCTGCTCCTCGCGCTCGACCACCACCGACAGCGTGGGCGTCTGCACCCGGCCCACGGTGGTGAGGAAGAAGCCGCCGTCGCGCGAGTTGAAGGCCGTCATCGCGCGCGTGCCGTTGATGCCCACCAGCCAGTCGGCCTCGGAGCGCGAGCGCGCGGCATCGGCCAGGCCCTGCATCTGCTTCTCGGTGCGCAGCGAGTCGAAGCCGTCGCGGATCGCCTGCGGCGTCATCGACTGCAGCCACAGCCGTCGCACCGGCTTGTTCAGGCCCGTCTTGCCGCCGGCGTACTGCTCGATCAGGCGGAAGATCAGTTCGCCCTCGCGGCCCGCGTCGCAGGCGTTCACGAGCTGGGTCACGTCCTTGCGCTTGGCCTGCTTGACCACCGCGTTGAGGCGGGTCTTGGTCTTGTCCACCGGCTTGAGGTCGAAGTGCGGCGGGATCACCGGCAGGTTGGCGAAGCTCCACTTGCCGCGCTTGACGTCGAACTCCTCGGGCGCCTGGATTTCCACCAGGTGGCCGACGGCGCTGGTCACGACGTACTGGTCGTTCTCGAAGTGCTCGTCGTGTTTGTCGAACTTGCCGGCCACCGGCGTGAGCGCACGCACGATGTCCTGCGCCACCGACGGTTTTTCTGCAATAACCAATGTCTTCGTCATCTGTGCTCTCTCAACTGTTTCGCCAAGCCGGCTCGCGGGCCATGCGCGCAGTGCCATGGGCTCTCTCTATACTCGGCGGCTTCTCGCGTGCGCACACGCGCACGCGCATGTGTGCATATTCAAACTAACAGACTTCGGCGATGCCTTCCAAATCCCCACTTTCCAACGCCCGCCGAATTCAGACGCGGCGTTCCTCCGTCCATGGCAACGGCGTGTTCGCGGTGCAGGACCTGGCCGAAGGCGAGCGGATCATCGAGTACAAGGGCGAGATCATCACGTGGAAGGAGGCACTGCGCCGCCATCCGCACGATCCGGCCCAGCCGAATCACACTTTCTACTTCCATATCGATGACGGACGCGTGATCGACGGCAACGTCGACGGCAATGCGGCCCGCTGGATCAACCACTCGTGCGAGCCCAACTGCGAGGCCGACGAGGTCGATGGGCGCGTCTATATCAAGGCGCTGCGCAACATCGCGGCCGGCGAGGAACTCAACTACGACTACGGCCTGATCATCGACGAGCCGTACACCGAGAAGCTGCTGTCGGAGTTCCCGTGCTACTGCGGCTCCGAGCAATGCCGCGGCACGCTGCTCACGCCGAAGGACGACGAGGAAGAGGACAAGAAGAAAAAGAAGAAGGCGAAGAAGAAGGAAGCGAAGAAGGCCGAGAAGGAGAAGGCCGACAAGAAGGCCGAGAAAAAGTCCGAAAAGAAAGCCGAGAAGAAGTCGGAAAAGAAGGCGGACAAGAAGGACGGCAAGAAGAAGGACAAGGCGCCGAAGGCCGACAAGCCGGCCAAGGCGAAGAAGACCGAGACGGTCGCCGAGGCGGCCCCCGCCGCGGCCGGCAACGGCGGGCTCTGAGCATGGCCGCCGGCGGCAGTGCCCTGCAGTGGCACGAGGAGCGGATCGCCGCGGCGCTCGCCCCCCTGCTGCCGGGCTTCGCGGCCGAGGTGGTCGGCGAGATCGATTCCACCAACACCGAACTCATGCGGCGCGCGCGCGCCGGGCGGACCGAGCCCGTGCTGCTGGTCGCCGAGCGCCAGACCGCGGGCCGCGGCCGGCTCGGCCGGCCCTGGCAGAGCGCGCAGCAGCCCGGCGACGATGTCGCGCCGTCGCTGACCTTCTCGCTGGGCCTGCCGCTCGCGCCGGCCGACTGGTCGGGGCTCTCGCTCGCGGTCGGGGTCAGCCTGGCCGAGAACCTCGATCCCACGGGCGAGGCGAGGCTCGGGCTCAAGTGGCCCAACGACCTCTGGGTCGACGAGCGCAAGCTCGTGGGCATCCTGATCGAGACCGCGCTGCCGCATGCAGGCGGTGCCGCCGGTGCCGCGGGCGATGCACCGCCGTCGCGCTACGTGGTCATCGGCATCGGCGTGAACATCGGCGCGCGCGATGCCGAGGGCATGCGCACGCCACCCGCCTGGATGCGCCAGTGGCGCCCCGACGCCACGTCTCCCGCGGTGCTGGCCGAGCTGATCCCGCCGCTGGTGCGCGACGTGCTCGCGTTCGGCGCGCGCGGCTTCGCGCCGTTCGCCGAGCGCTTCGCGGCGCGCGACGTGCTGCGCGGGCGCGAGGTGGTGCTCAGCGACGGCCGCACGGGCCTGTGCGAGGGCGTCTCGTGGACCGGCGAGCTGCAGGTGCGCACGGCCGAGGGCCTGCAGGCCATCGTCAGCGACGAGGTCAGCGTGCGGCCGCGCGGCATGGCCCTCTGAGACCGGACGCCGCGATGCCGCTGCGCCTGGTCGTGATCGCCCTGCTGGTCCTCAACGGCGGCTACTGGCTGTGGTCGCGCGGCGACCTCGCGGGCTTCGGGCTCGCGCCGGCGGGGCTCGACGAGCGCGATCCGCAGCGCCTCACGCGGCAGATCCATCCCGAATATCTGCAGATCCGCGCCGAGCCGCCGAGGGCCGGTGCCTCGGGTCCCAGCGCCCGATGAGCCGGCCGCTCAGGCCGGCGCGCTCTCGAAACGCACCGTGAAGCGCGCGCCCGGCGGCTGCCGCTCGGGATGCGCGTCCTCGAGCGTCACCTGCGCATGGTGCTGGTTTGCGATCTCGCGCACGATCGGCAGCCCCAGGCCCGAGCCGTCGGCCTCGTTGCCCAGCACGCGGTAGAAGGGCTCGAACACGAGCTCGCGGTCGGCTTCGGAAATGCCCGGCCCGTTGTCCTCCACCTGCAGCAGCAGCACCCGGCCGAAGGGATCGGCCAGCACCCGCGCGGTGATCACGCCGGTGCGTTCGGGCCGCGAGGGCGTGTAGTTGATCGCGTTGTCGACCAGGTTGCGCACCAGCTCCTTGAGCAGGGTCGGGTTGCCCTCGAGCACCACGCCGCGCGAGCCGGGATCGAGGCCATCGTAGCCGAGGTCGATGCGCTTCTCGATCGCGCGCGGCACCGCTTCGCGCACCACCTCGATCGTGAGCCGCGCCAGGTCGCAGGGCTGGCGATGGGCGCCGGCGCTGTTGCCCTCGGCGCGCGCCAGCGACAGCAGCTGGTTCACCGTGTGGGTGGCGCGCACGCTGGCGCGGCCGATCTGCTTGAGCGACTGCTTGAGCTCGTCGGCATTGGCGTTCTCGCGCTGCGCCAGGTCGGCCTGCATGCGCAGGCCCGCGAGCGGCGTCTTGAGCTGGTGCGCCGCGTCGGCCAGGAAGCGCTTCTGCGTGTCGATGGAGTCGTTGAGCTTGTCGAGCAGCTCGTTGACCGAGGACACCAGCGGCACCACCTCGAGCGGCACCGAGGATTCGTCGAGCGGGCTCAGGTCGCCGGGGCGGCGCTCGCGGATGCGCGCCTCCACCACCGACAGCGGCTTGATGCCGCGCACCAGCGCCAGCCAGATCAGCAGCACCGCGAGCGGCAGGATCGCGAACTGCGGCAGCAGCACGCCCTTGATGATGTCGGCCGCCAGCAGCGACTGCTTCTGGCGCGTCTCGGCCACCTGCAGCAGCGCGGGCGGCGCATCGGGCGCGTCGCCGGCCAGCCAGATCCAGGCCACGCGCACCGACTTGCCGTTCATCTCGCCGTCGCGCAGCTGGACCTGGCCGATGGTCGGCGGCTCGTCGAGGCTGGGGTGCGGCACGTCGTGCTCGCCGCTGAGCAGCGTGCCGTGGCTGTCGAGCACCTGGTAGTACACGCGGTCGGTGTCGTCGCCGCGCAGGATCTCGCGGGTCGGCTGCGGCAGCACGAAGCGCGGGCTGTCCTTCTGCAGCGAGACCGTGCGCGCCAGCGTCTCGATGTTGTGCGTGAGCACGCGGTCGAAGGAGGCGCTCGCGATGCCCTGCGCCACCAGCCAGGTCACGCCGATGCTGACTGGCACCAGCAGCAGCAGCGGCGTGAGCATCCAGTCGAGGATCTCGCCGAACAGGGAGCGCTGCGCGCGCTGGAAGAGTTTCATCGGACCGGACCCGCCGCGCCCGGCGGCCGCACGCGCGTCACTGGATCTTTTCGAGGCAGTAGCCGAGCCCGCGCACGGTGGCGATGCGCACCGGGCCCTTCTCGATCTTCTTGCGCAGGCGGTGGATGTAGACCTCGATCGCGTTGAGGCTGACCTCCTCGCCCCATTCGCACAGGCGCTCCACCAGCTGGTCCTTGCTGACCAGCCGGCCCGCGCGCTGCAGCAGCACCTCGAGCAGGCCCAGCTCGCGCGCCGACAGCTCGACCATCTTGCCGTCGAGCGTGGCGACGCGGCCGGCCTGGTCGTAGATCAGCGGGCCGTGCTTGATCGCGTTGCTGGTGGTGCCCATGCCGCGGCGCGTGAGGGCGCGCACCCGCGCCTCGAGCTCCTGCAGGCTGAAGGGCTTGGCCATGTAGTCGTCGGCGCCGTTGTCCAGCCCCTTGACGCGCTCCTCCACGCTGTCGGCCGCGGTGAGCACCAGCACCGGCAGCTGCGAGCCGCGCGCGCGCAGCCGCTTGAGGATCTCGATGCCGTGCAGGCTGGGCAGGCCGAGGTCGAGGATCAGCAGGTCGAACTCGCTGTGCGTCATGAGCGCGGTGTCGGCCTCGGAGCCGTTGGCCACGTGATCGACGGCGGCGCCCGAGGTGCGCAGGCTGCGCAGCAGTGCATCGGCCAGCACCTTGTCGTCTTCGGCAATCAGTATCCGCATAGCCACCTCCAGCCCGGTTCGCGCCGTGGGCGGCGCCGTTGCACGTTGTCTCCGCTCGGGGGGAGTCTAGCCCGCCGTATAGGCTTCCAGACCGATGGTTACCACGGTGGCGACATCGTCGCCCACGCTGGCGCGGAACTCGCGCTCGGCCTGCGTCACCGCCTGGCGGAAGGCCTCGAGCCAGGCCAGGCCGTCGGCCGTGAACAGCACGCGCCGCGCGCGCGCATCGAGCGGATCGGGCCCGCGCGTGACCAGCCCCCAGGCCTCGCACTGGTCGACCAGCGCGCCCATGGCCTGCTTGGTCATGCCGGCGCGCTCGGCGAGTTCGGTCAGGCGCGAGCCCTCGCGCGCGAGGTGGCGCGTGATGTGCACGTGGGCCGCGCTCACCTGCGCGCGCGCCGCGAGGTTCGACAGCGCCAGCGGCACGTCGACGTCGTGCGCCATCAGCGCGAGCACGCGCTCGTCGAAGCGCCGCATCGCATGGCCGAGCAGCCGGCCCAGGTGGGTCTGGCGCCAGGCATCGGGATCGAGGGGGAAGGGGGTGTCGCTCACGGCGCCAAATGGTAAAGCAAACTGACCAAAAAACGGGTTTACTCAAATCCATCCGCCCCTACACTACTGTTCAAGCATCCAGGCTGTAGTTAAAAGCAGATGGATCCGACCGTACACAACCCGTTGATCTTCAAGGAGTTTTTCACATGGACGCAGTCGTCAAGGGCTCGAGCATCGCAGGCGCCAACACCGAAAAGGCCAAGGCCCTCCAGGCCGCGCTGGCCCAGATCGAAAAGCAGTTCGGCAAGGGCACGATCATGCGGCTCGGCGAAGGCGAGGCGCTCGAGGACATCCAGGTGGTCTCCACCGGCTCGCTGGGCCTCGACATCGCCCTGGGCGTCGGCGGCCTGCCGCGCGGCCGGGTGGTCGAGATTTACGGTCCTGAATCCTCGGGCAAGACCACGCTCACGCTGCAGGTCATCGCCGCCATGCAGAAGCAGGCCGGCACCTGCGCCTTCGTCGACGCCGAGCACGCGCTCGACGTGCAGTACGCCCAGAAGCTCGGCGTGAACCTGTCCGACCTGCTGATCAGCCAGCCCGACACCGGTGAGCAGGCGCTCGAAATCGTCGACTCGCTGGTGCGCTCGGGCGCCGTCGACCTGATCGTCATCGACTCGGTCGCCGCGCTCACGCCCAAGGCCGAAATCGAAGGCGAAATGGGCGACTCGCTGCCCGGCCTGCAGGCCCGCCTGATGAGCCAGGCGCTGCGCAAGCTCACGGCCACGATCAAGAAGACCAACTGCATGGTCATCTTCATCAACCAGATCCGCATGAAGATCGGCGTGATGTTCGGTTCGCCCGAAACCACCACCGGCGGCAACGCGCTGAAGTTCTATGCCTCGGTGCGCCTGGACATCCGCCGCATCGGCACCATCAAGAAGGGCGACGAGGCCATCGGCAACGAAACCAAGGTCAAGGTGGTGAAGAACAAGGTCTCGCCCCCGTTCAAGACGGCCGAGTTCGACATCCTGTTCGGCGAGGGCATCAGCCGCGAGGGCGAGATCATCGACATGGGCGTGACCGCCAAGATCATCGACAAGTCGGGTGCCTGGTACGCCTACAACGGCGAGAAGATCGGGCAGGGCCGCGACAACGCGCGCGAGTTCCTGCGCGAGAACCCCGAGCTGTCGCGCGAGATCGAGAACAAGGTGCGCGAATCGCTGGGCATCCCGCTGCTGGCGGCGGACGCGACCGGCGCGGCCGAATAACCGGCCGATGCCTGCGAGCGGGGCGCCTGCGGTCGCCCCGCTTTCTTTTTCCGCTCCCGCATTTCCGATGGCATTCGATGCTCCTTCCCTGAAAGGCCGCGCGCTGCGCCTGCTGAGCCAGCGCGAGCATTCCCGCAGCGAACTCGAGCGCAAGCTGGCGCGCTACGAGGAAGAGCCGGGCACGCTCAAGGCCGCGCTCGACGAGCTCGCGGCCAAGGACTTCATCAGCGAGGAGCGCGTGGTCGCCTCGGTGCTGCACCAGCGCGCGGGCCGGCTCGGCGCGGCGCGCGTGCGGCAGGAACTGCAGGCCAAGGGCATCGGCGCCGAGGCCATCTCGCAGGCGGTGGCCGGGCTGCAGGGCAGCGAGCTCGAACGCGCGGCTGCGCTTTGGCGCCGCCGCTTCGACGCCCCACCCGCCGATCCCAAGGAACGCGCCCGGCAGGCCCGCTTCCTGATGGCGCGGGGCTTTTCGGCCGCGGTGGCGGCCAAGGTGCTGAGGAGCGATATCGATGAGCTCGAATGAACTGTCTCGCGTGATCACGCAGCGCGTGGCCTGCGACTGGCGCGCGGCCTATGCACTGGCGGCCGATCCCGCGCGCCTGCCCGATTGGGCCAGCGGCCTGGCCGACGGCGCGCTGACGCGCGACGGCGATCGCTGGCTGGCGACCACGCCCGGTGGCCGCGCGGTGCTGCGCTTCGCACCGGTCAACGAGCTCGGCGTGCTCGACCACTGGGTGGCGCCCGAGGGCGTGCCCGCGGTCTACGTGCCGTTTCGCGTCATCGGCGTGGCGCCCGGCGCCTGCGAGCTGCAGTTCACGCTGCTGCGCCAGCCGCACATGGACGACGCGGCCTTCGCGCACGACGCCGAGTGGATCGCGCGCGACCTGCGCGCGCTGCAGGCGCTGCTCGAGGCGCCGGCCGACTGAGCGGCCGAGCGGCCAAGCCCGCGACGGGCCGATGGCATGATCCGCGGCTTCATACAAAGAGGAGGAGTCGCAGATGTCTTCGGAACCCACCGAATCCCCCTCACTGGTGCGCACCGGCGCCCGCGCCGGCGCCGCCTTCGTCGGTTCGGTCGCGAAGGGCGTCTTCTTCGGCGTGGTGCTCGGTGGCGGCGCCTTCGTCTATTACCTGAGCCGGTTGAGCGGCCCCGGCATTCCCGGCGCACGCGCGGGCGGCGCCGGCGCGGTGCTGGCGCTGCTGGCCTCGCCGCCGCTGCTGGTGGGCCTGCTGCTGGGGCTCTTCATCGGCGTCTACGTGCTGCTCGGCGTGTCGCAGGGCCGCACGCGCGCGATGCAGCACCTGGTGGCCGCGCGCGGCGAGGCCGTGTCGCAGCGCCTGGGCGATGCCATCGCCGGGCGCATCGAATCGATGCCGCGCACCCACGGGGCGCTGCAGCGCGTGAGCGACTGGCTCTCGGTCGATGCACTGAGCGCGCAGCTCGCGCCGGTGCTTGGCGAAGGCAAGGCGGTGCGGGCGGTGATCGCCTTCGTGGTCAACCGGCTGCCGCTCAACGAGCTGCTGGCCGAATGGCAGCAGGGCCGCGCCGCGCAAGGCGAGCCGGCACCGCTGCCCACGGTGCAGGGCGGGCCCGTCGCGACGCAGGACCCGGCCTTGCGCGCGCTGATCACGCGGCGCATCCACGAGACGCTGCAGGAGATGTCGACGCCCTCGCGCAAGCCGTTCTACATCGTGCTCGCGCTGCATGCGGCGCTGCTCGGCACCGGGCTCTGGCTGGTGGGCTGAAACGAAAAAGGCGCCGGGGAGCCGGCGCCTTTCGAGTGGTGGAGGCCGCGCCTCAGAGCGACAGCATCAGCTTGAGGTTCTGCACCGCGGCGCCGCTCGCGCCCTTGCCGAGGTTGTCCAGGCGCGCAATCACCACGGCATGGCGGTGGTCCTCGTTCGGGAACACGCGGATCTCGAGCTGGTTGGTGTCGTTGAGCGCCAGCGCGTCGAGCTTGCCGTCCGCGGTGGGCGGCAGCACCTTCACGAACTGCTCGGGCGTGTTGCTCTTCGCGTAGTGGGCGGCCAGCGCCTCGTGCAGGTCGCCGGCCTTCGGCTTGCCGGGCAGCAGGTCGAGGTGCAGCGGCAGCTGGACCAGCATGCCCTGCTTGAAGTTGCCGACCGAGGGGATGAACACCGGGCGCTGCGTGAGGCCGGTGTATTTCATGATCTCGGGGATGTGCTTGTGCGTGAGGCCCAGCGCGTAGGTTTCGAACAGCGGCGCCTCGCCCTTCTCGTAGGCCTCGATCATGGTCCGGCCGCCGCCCGAGTAGCCGCTGACCGAGGGCAGCGCGATCGGGAAGTCGGCGGGCAGCAGGCCCGCGTCGACCAGCGGACGCACCATGGCGATCGCGCCGGTGGCGTAGCAGCCGGGGTTGCCCACGCGGTCGGCCTGGGCCACGGCCTGCCAATGGCCCGCCACCAGTTCGGGAAAGCCGAACACCCAGCCCGGCGCCACGCGGTGCGCGGTCGAGGCGTCGATGATCTTGGGCTTCTTGCCGGGCAGCTGGTCGATCAGCGCGACCGATTCGCGTGCCGCGTCGTCGTGCAGGCACAGCACGACGAGGTCGACGCCGGCCATGAGGTCGCGCTTGGCATTGACGTCTTTTCGCAGCTCGGGCGCGATGCTCACGAGCTCGACCTGCGGCATGTCTTGCAGCCGCTCGCGGATCTGGAGGCCGGTGGTGCCGGCTTCGCCATCGATGAAAACCTTGGCCATGGTGGGGTTGCCTGATGGAAGGGCTGGAGGAAAGGGGCGGAAGGAGACGGGCTAGAAGAAAGTACGTATTGACCGCACACGCCCGTCAGTATTGATGCGGCGCACCATGATACAGTCCGCGATTGTCCGCCGCCCCCAGCCGTCAGGCTGCCGTCGCCTGTGGACAACAGAGCCAACACCAGCCTGCCTAGATCTCCCGTTTATTCAACCTCTTCCTTCCGAGAGACATCCCTCATGAAGATTCACGAGTACCAAGGCAAGGAAATCCTTGCCAAGTTCGGCGTGCCGGTGCCGCGCGGCATTCCGGCCTACACGGTCCAGGAGGCGGTCGAAGCCGCCCAGAAGCTGGGCGGCCCGGTCTGGGTGGTCAAGGCCCAGATCCACGCGGGTGGCCGCGGCAAGGGCGGCGGCGTGAAGGTCGCCAAGACCATCGAGGACGTGAAGAAGCTGGCTGGCGAGATCCTCGGCATGCAGCTCAAGACGCACCAGACCGGCCCCGAAGGCCAGAAGGTCCGCCGCCTCTACATCGAAGACGGCGCCGACATCCAGAAGGAATACTACGTTTCGGCCGTGACCGACCGCGCCACCCAGAAGGTGGCCTTCATCGCTTCGAGCGAAGGCGGCATGGACATCGAGGAAGTGGCCCACTCCTCGCCCGAGAAGATCATCACGGTGTTCGCCGACCCGCAAGCCGGCCTGACCGACGAGCAGGCCAAGCAGATCGCCGATGGCATCGGCATCCCGGCCGATTCGACCGCGCAAGCCGTCGACATCTTCAAGAAGCTCTACACCTGCTACATGGAGACGGACGCCTCGCTGGTCGAGATCAACCCGCTCAACCGTGACGGCAAGGGCAACATCATCGCCCTGGACGCCAAGTTCAACTTCGACAGCAACGCGCTGTTCCGCCATCCCGAGATCGTCGCGCTGCGCGACCTCGACGAGGAAGACCCGGCCGAAGTCGAAGCCTCGAAGTTCGACCTCGCCTACATCTCGCTCGACGGCAACATCGGCTGCCTGGTGAACGGCGCCGGCCTCGCGATGGCCACGATGGACACCATCAAGCTGTTCGGCGGCGAGCCGGCCAACTTCCTCGACGTGGGCGGCGGCGCCACCCCCGAGAAGGTCACCGAAGCCTTCAAGATCATGCTGAAGAACAAGAATGTCGAGGCCATCCTCGTCAACATCTTCGGCGGCATCATGAAGTGCGACACCATCGCCACCGGCGTGATCGCGGCCTGCAAGGCCGTGAACCTGCAAGTGCCGCTGGTCGTGCGCATGAAGGGCACCAACGAAGCCGAAGGCAAGAAGCTGCTGGCCGACTCGGGCCTGCCGATCATCAGCGCCGACACCATGGCGGACGCGGCCCAGAAGGTCGTGGCAGCAGTCAAGAAGGCCTAAGGAACAGAGTCATGTCGATCTACATCAACAAAGACACCAAAGTCATCACCCAAGGCATCACCGGCAAGACGGGCCAGTTCCACACCGAGAAGTGCCAGGAATACGCGAACGGCAAGAACGCCTTCGTGGCCGGTGTGAACCCGAAGAAGGCCGGCGAGTCGATCTTCAACATCCCGATCTTCGGTTCGGTGAAGGAAGCCGCCACGCAGACCGGCGCCACCGTGTCGGTGATCTACGTGCCGCCGGCAGGCGCCGCGGCCGCGATCTGGGAAGCCGTCGAGGCCGACCTCGACCTCGCGATCTGCATCACCGAAGGCATCCCGGTTCGCGACATGCTCGAAGTGCGCAACAAGATGAAGGCCAAGGAAGCCGCCGGCGGCAAGAAGACCCTGCTGCTCGGCCCGAACTGCCCCGGCCTGATCACGCCCGACGAGATCAAGATCGGCATCATGCCCGGCCACATCCACCGCAAGGGCCGCATCGGCGTCGTGAGCCGCTCGGGCACGCTGACCTATGAAGCCGTGGCGCAACTGACCGAGATCGGCCTGGGCCAATCGTCGGCGGTCGGCATCGGCGGCGACCCGATCAACGGCCTCAAGCACATCGACGTGATGAAGGCCTTCAACGACGACCCCGAAACCGACGCCGTGATCATGATCGGCGAAATCGGCGGTCCCGACGAAGCCGACGCCGCCCGCTGGTGCAAGGACAACATGAAGAAGCCGGTGGTCGGCTTCATCGCCGGCGTGACCGCGCCTCCCGGCAAGCGCATGGGCCATGCCGGCGCGCTGATCTCGGGCGGTGCCGACACGGCCGAAGCCAAGCTCTCCATCATGGAAGAGTGCGGCTTCACCGTGACGCGCAACTTCTCGGAACTGGCCAAGCTGCTCAAGGGCAAGCTGTAAGCCACGGCGTTCGCGCCCAGCAAGGTCCGTAAAGAGACCTCACACGCGCAAGAAAGAACAAGACGCCCGCAATCCGATTGCGGGCGTTTTTTTCACAAAAACAAAGCGGGATCAGAGACATGGAACTTCTTCAAAGCACGGACTTCTGGATCGGCCTGATCAAGATCGTCTGGATCAACATCATCCTGTCGGGCGACAACGCCGTGGTGATCGCCATGGCGGCGCGTTCGCTGCCGCCCGAGCAGCAGAAAAAAGCGGTGCTCTTCGGCTCCGGCGCGGCCGTCGTGCTGCGGATCGTGCTGACGGTGGTGGCGGCCAAGCTGCTGGCGCTGCCGTACCTGCAGATCGTCGGCGGCCTGCTGCTGCTGTGGATCGGCCTGCAACTGCTCGGCGAGGAAGACGAGGGCGACGGCGACTCCAAGGAGTACGGCAGCATGATGGCCGCCGTGCGCACCATCCTGCTCGCCGACCTCGTGATGAGCCTGGACAACGTGATCGCGGTAGCGGCCGCCGCGCAGGGCAGCATGGTGCTGCTGGTGCTGGGCCTGGCGATCAGCATCCCGCTCGTGATCTTCGGCAGCACGCTGATGATCAAGCTGATGGAGCGCTTCCCCATCATCGTGATGCTGGGCGCGGCGCTGATCGGCTGGGTCGGTGGCGAGACCATCGTGAGCGACGTGTCGCTGCGCGAGGTGCTGGCGGCCAACCCCTGGCTGCACTACGCCGCAGCCGCGGCCGGTGCGCTGTTCGTGGTGGCGGTGGGCAAGCTGCTCCAGCGGCGCGCCCACGCGGCCGCGGCGCAGCACTGACGGCGGAAGCCACCACCGGGCTGCCGCTTCGCCGACACTTGCGACCATGGTAGGTGTCGGCACTTCCCTCTTCTCGACCCGTCCCCCGCTCTCGTGGGAGTTCGCGGCGCTGACCGACGTCGGCCGCGTGCGCGCCCACAACGAGGACGCGGTCCATGTCGATCCCGTGCTCGGGCTGGCGGTGCTGGCCGACGGCATGGGCGGCTACAAGGGCGGCGAGGTCGCCAGCGCGATGGCGGTGTCGCTGGTGCATGCGAACTTCCGGCGCTGGTACGTGCAGGCCGGTCCGCAGGCGCCGGCCCGCGTCGTGCGGCGCGCGCTGCAGGCCGCGACCGACGAGGCCAATGCCGCCATCCTCGACGGCAGCCTGACCAATCCCAACCTGCAGGGCATGGGGACCACGCTGGTCCTGGCCGCCTTCGGGCCGCACCGCGTGATGGTGGGCCACATCGGCGACTCGCGCTGCTACCGGCTGCGCAACGACAAGCTCGAGCAGCTCACGCGCGACCATTCGCTGCGCCAGCAGCAGCTCGATGCCGGTGCCATCACGGCCGAGGAAGCGCTGTCCTCGCCCAACCGCAACCTCGTGACCCGCGCCGTCGGCGTCGAGGCCCAAGTCTTGCTGGAAATGCATGAACACACGGCCAGGCCCGACGACCTCTATATGCTGTGCTCCGACGGGCTCAGCGAAATGGTCCCAGACGCCCAGCTTTTCACGCTTCTGACGAGACAAGACGGTGGTATTGAGTCCAAGGTATCACTTTTGGCAAACATCGCCAACGAAAATGGCGGACGGGATAACATTTCTGTCATCCTGGCCCGGGCCAGCCTGCCACGCGCGGCGGCCTGACGCAGGCGATGGGGCGGCGGATGCATCCGCCGCGTCGTCGTCGGCCCCGCGACAATTGCAATCAGGGAGTCGGCAGTGCCGAGAATGAGTATCTCGATCGATGGTGTCGTCATTCGGGAAGTGACGCTCGCGAAGGACCGTACCACCCTCGGGCGGCGCGCCTACAACGACATCGTGGTCGACAATCTCGCGGTGAGCGGCGAGCATGCCGTTCTGACCCTGCGCGGTGGCGATGTCCAAATTGAAGACCTCAACAGCACCAACGGCACCTACGTCAATGCAGTGGCCGTGCAGAAGCGGACGCTCAAGGACAACGATGTCATCGAGGTCGGCGGCTGCCGCATCCACTACCGCGCGCGCAGCGTCGCGCCCGCGGCCGGCACGCCGGTCCAGGTCGTCGTCGGCACCGAGTCTTCCGCCCCCATTCCGCTGTCCGCCGCGCCCACCGAATCGGGCGCGCTGGTCGAGCTTGGGGTGCCGGTGCTGCGCGTGCTGGCCGGCGAGAACGCCGGGCACGACCTGCCGCTGCAGAAGGTCGTCACCACCGTCGGCAAGCCCGGCGTCGCCGTCGCGGTGGTCACGCGCCGCCGCCAGGGCTACGTGGCGGCGAGCGTCATGGGCGCCGTTCTGCTCAACGGCGAGCCGCTGGGTGTCGAGGCCGTCGCGCTGCACGAGCGCGACCTGCTCGAGCTCGGCACCCTGCGCCTGCAGTTCGCACGGGTCTGAGCCGCGGGTCTTCCGTCGGCGAACCGGCCCCGATTCCGACCCCGGTTCCGGTCGATCATGAGTGCATTGCGGCGCCATTGGGCGCGCATCGCCGTCACCCTGCTGCCCGTGTTGCTGGCGCTGGCGCATGCCACCGGACTCTGGCACGCCGGCATGCTCGAGCGCCTCGACCACCTGATCTACGACGTGCGCCTGCGCGCCACCATGCCGGGTACCTTCGATCCGCGCATCGTGATCGTCGACGTCGACGACGCGAGCCTCGCGCGCCAGGGGCAATGGCCGTGGCCGCGCGACAAGGTGGCGCGGCTCGCGACCGAGCTGCTGTCGCACCAGCAGGCCAAGGTCGTGGGCTTCGACGTCATGTTCGTCGAGCCCGACCGCAGCTCGGGCATCGACCGGCTGCGCGAGCTGGCGGACGGCCCGCTGCGCGGCATCCCGGGGCTCGCCGGCGAGGTCGAGAAACTCGCGCCCTCGCTCGACAACGATGCCGTGCTGGCGCGCACGCTCGCCGGTCGGCCCGTGGCGCTCGGCTACTACTTCACGCAGGCCGAAACGCCGCGCGCCCGCGGCGCCTTGCCCGCCGCGCCGCTGTGGCCCGCCGACGCGCTGCCCGCGAAGCAGGGCTACACCACCCACTGGAACGGCTTCGGCGCCAGCCTGCCGGTGCTCGCGCAGGCCGCGCCCAGCGGGGGCTTTCTCAACACTCTGGTCGGCGAGAGCGATGACGGCGTGATCCGCAGCGTGCCGCTGATCGCGCGCTACGACGGCGACCGGGCCCGGCCCGGCTACTACGAGTCGCTCGCGCTGGCCGTCTACCGGCTCGCCAACGGCTCGCCGCCGGTGGTACCCGCACTGGTGCCCGACAGTCCGGTCGCGCAGCTCGAGTCGCTGCGCATCGGCGAACTGCGCGTGCCGGTCGATCGCAACGCCAGCGTGCAGGTGCCGTTCCGCGGCCCGGGCGGAAGCCGCGGCGGCTCGTTCCGCTACGTGGCCGCCGCCGACGTGCTCGAGGGCCGGCTCGCGCCCGAGGAGCTGAAGGACAAGATCGTGCTCGTCGGCGCCACCGCGCCGGGCCTGCAGGATCTGCGCGCCACGCCCGCGGCACCTTCCTTCGCCGGCGTCGAGGTGCATGCCAACATCGTCTCGGCGCTGCTCGACGACCGCCTGCTCGCCGTGCCCGACTACGCGCCCGGCTACGAGGTGCTGACCGTGTTCATCGCCGGCATCGCGCTGGCCATCGGCCTGTCGCTGCTGCCCGCGCTGCGCGCCGTGGCCTTCATGCTGGCCGTGGCCGCGCTGCTGGTCGGGCTCAACACCTGGCTCTACGTCGCCCACGGCCTGGTGCTGCCGCTGGCCTCGACGCTGGCCATGGTCGCGCTCGCCTTCCTGCTCAACATGAGCTGGGGCTACCTGGTCGAGTCGCGCGCGCGCCGCGGCCTCGTGCAGCTGTTCGGCACCTACGTGCCGCCGCAGCTCGTCGACGAGATGCTGGAGCGCCCCGGTCACTACAGCATGCGCGCCGAGAGCAAGACCATGACCGTCATGTTCTGCGACATGCGCGACTTCACGCGCTTCTCGGAGCAGATGTCGCCGGCCGAGCTGCAGGCCTTCCTCAACACCGTGTTCAGCCGCCTCACCGACGTCATCACCGCGCACCGCGGCACCGTCGACAAGTACATGGGCGATTGCGTCATGGCCTTCTGGGGCGCGCCGCTCGAGACGCCCGACCACGCCAGCCTCGCCGTCAATGCCGCGCTCGACATGGCCGAGGCCGTGCAGGACCTCAACCGCATCCACCGCTCCATCGGCCGGCCCGAGATCAGCATCGGCATCGGCCTCAACAGCGGCGTCATGAGCGTGGGCGACATGGGATCGGCCGCGCGGCGCAGCTACACCGTGGTCGGCGACGCGGTCAACCTGGCCTCGCGCCTCGAGGGCCTCAGTGGCCACTACGGCGTCGAGATAGTCGCCAGCGGTGGCACGCGCGAGTTCGCGCCGGCCTATGTCTGGCAGGAGCTCGACAGCGTGTTCGTCAAGGGCCGAGCCCAGGCCGTCGCCGTGTTCACGCCGCTGGCCGTCGCCCTGGACGAAGCCGACGTCGTCGCCGTGCGCGAGGCGCACCGGCTCGAACGCTGGGCCGAGGTGCTGGCCGCCTACCGGCGCCAAGACTGGGCCTTGGGCCGAAACTTGCTGGACCCCCTCCTCGTGGCCGATGCCAAAAAAGTCCTTTACCAGCTCTACGCGCAGAGATTAGCCTCGATGGCGTTGCGTCCCCACGACCCGTCGTGGGACGGTGCGACCCGGTTCGAAACCAAATGACAGACACAGACAAGGGGTCTCTCACAATGCAGGTTCGTGTGCTGGGTTGCTCGGGCGCCATCGCCAAAGACTGCCGCACCACCTCTTTCCTGGTCGATACCGACCTGCTCGTCGATGCCGGCACCGGCGTCGGCGATCTCACCCTCGAAGAAATGGCCGGCGTCGACGACATGGTGCTCACGCACTGCCATCTCGACCACATTGCCGCCCTGCCCCTGATGCTCGACGCCGTCGGCGGCCGTCGCACCCGGCCGCTGCGCGTGCATGCGCTGCGCGCCACCATCGAGGCGCTGCGCGCCCATGTCTTCAACAACATCATCTGGCCCGATTTCGAGAGCATCCCGAGTCCCGAGGCGCCCTTCGTCACCTTCCACGACATCGCCGTCGGCCAGACCCTGCTGCTCGGCAGCGCCACGCCCAAGCGCATCGAGGTGCTGCCGGCCGTGCACACCGTGCCCGCCTGCGGCTTCGCCGTGAGCCGTGCCGACGGCGGTGCCCATTGGGTCTTCAGCGGCGACACCGAGCGCAACGCGCCGTTCTGGGACCGCGTCAACGCGCTCGAGGTCGCGATGCTCGTCATCGAGACCGCCTTCAGCAACCGCGAACAAGCCTTGGCGGAACGCAGCCTGCACCTGTCGCCCACCATGCTGGCCGACGAGCTGGCTCACATCGAGCCCGGCAAGGACTACCCGATCTACATCACCCACACCAAGCCGGCCGAAACCGAGGAGATCATGAGCCAGATCGAATCGCTGGCCGGCCGGCAGGTCCCGGGGCTCGCGCAGCGGGACATCCGCTGGCTCAAGGCGGACGGCATCCTGACCTTCTGAGCCCGGCCGCGCGGCCGGGATGGCATGACAAATTTGTCACCATGTGTCGCATCTTGATACATCTTCTGTCACACGCAGTAACGCCAATGTGGTCAGGGGTGACGCGTTAGGTCGCTGACGGGGCGGCAAAACGGGTGGCACGGATGCTGCGGAAGGTTCCACGCTCCGGGGGGAGGACTCCCGGGAGTGACAACCAACCCAACCAACCTGGAGTTAGTGAAATGAACCGTCGTTCCATCGCACGCAATGTGCAGAAGGGTTTCACCCTTATTGAATTGATGATCGTTGTGGCGATCATTGGTATCTTGGCGGCTGTGGCGCTGCCGGCTTATCAGGACTACGTGACCCGTGGTCAAGTGACCGAGGCCGTGACCCTTGGCGGTGGCCTGAAGCAGCCGCTGGCCGAGTACGGCGCGGACAAGAATGCTTGGCCCACGCTGCTCGTCTCGCCAATGGCAACGCCTTCCGCAGGGCAGCTGAATGCGAACCTCATCGGTAAGTACAGCACCGTTGCCGATTCGATCAGTGGTGCCTATCCCGCAGGTACGATTACCGTTGGCATGACGGCGGGTAAGGCCAGCGGTGGCACCCTGACGTTTGTAACGGCCAATGGTGGCAGCACCTGGGCTTGTGGCACTGCATCGGTTGATGGCGTGGCTGGTACTTCCTCCATCGAAGTCAAATACCTGCCGAACGCTTGCAAGCCCTGATAAAAGATTTGAATTCTTTGATCAAAAGCGAGCCCGAAAGGGCTTGCTTTTTTTTTGCTTTACTGGCGTAAGTGCAAATAACCTTGGACTGCAAGAATCAAAATGAAGAGATGGGAGTGTAGATGAAGGCGCTATGTCAATGGGTAAAAAGCCACCAATTTTTTGCGGCAACAATAATGTTGCCGCTGTTAAGCGTTGCACTTTATTGGCAGGTTTTGGGTTTTGAGTACGTCTGGGACGACAACCTGCTCTTTTTAGACAAGTCAGCGCTTTTAAATGATGCTCTCAGCTGGAGGTTGCTTGCAGAACCAGTGCTCCCAGGTACAAGCTACCTCAGACCCTTAGTGTTCTTGACTTTATATGCCGAATTCCATATTTTTGGTCAAAAGCCGCTGGTGTCGCATGTAATTAATCTCTTGATTTATACGTGCAATGTATGGCTCGTATTTTATGTTTGCAGACAGCTCTTGATGCAATTGAGGCGGCAACATTGCACATCACTAGCTTTTTTAGCTGGCGTTGTTTATGCAGTTCATCCGGCGCTCGTGGAGACGACAGCTTGGGTTGCGGGTCGATTCGACTTGATGTCAACATTCTTCATTCTGGCGGCGATTGCGATTTATACCTATAAACCCGGCTCTCCGAGTTTGCCGCGTTCGATTTTCGCAGTCACTTTGATGGCGGGAGCCCTTTTAAGCAAGGAGTTGGGCGCAGTCTTGCCCATGGTGCTGTTGTGCATTTGGCTCGCGATCCAAGGGAAAGGGCGTTCGTGGATGGGGCGCAACGGTCTTGCCAAGGAAGTGCTCATTCAAAATCGGTACCTGTTGCTGTTGTCGGCCGTGATTTTTGGGGCATATGTTATTTTGCGCAAAAATTCCGCAGGAGGGATATATCACAGCACCATGTCGGTCGAATATATTCGCGACGTAATAATTCAAGGATTGACTCCACTCGAAGCGCTGAAGTTTTATGCTGTGAAGATTTTCTTTCCATTCAGTTCGATCAACCCTTTGCATCCCGCCTACGAGCTGAAACCACATGGCATTCCGGAGATGGTAGCGAGCGTTCTTGTCGTCGGCGCGCTACTTTTTCTGTCCCTTCAGTGTTTAAGGAACAAAAGCCCGGCTGCATGGGTTTTTGGGGCCGGAATGTTTTGTCTGCTTCCTGTACTTCACTTCATTCCTTTGAGCACAGGAGGAAATATTGGGCACGAAAGATTTCTGACGGCGCCATTGGCATTCTTTTGCATTTCGATGGTGTTGGTGGACTATAAGTCGCTGATCGAATTCACCGGCTTGAGAGGTCAATTTGCAAATCGATGGCTTTTGGTTGCCGCGACGGGATGGATTTTTATAGCTCTCCTCACAACGTATACAGTCCTGCCCATATGGTCTTCCGATCTTCGGCTTTGGAATTGGGCGTATCATAAACATCCCAATTTTTTCTTTGCTCAATACAATTACATGTATGGAGCGCTCAAGGCAGGTCGAGCCGATCTGGTGGAAAAAGAAATTAATTTCGTGAGGGAAAGGGACGGAGGGCTAGATGTTCCCGATCAAATTATCTATGCAAACCTGTTGCTGCGAAAAGGGGATCCCGAAAGCCTTGATTATCTTCGAGGGATAATGTTCGCTCTTCCAAAATTCCATGAAATGAAAGATGGAGAACGAAAAGTACTCGGCATGCCTGTCCCAAAAATTGGCATTGCAGGTGTATACGGAGATTATGCGCTTGGGCTGATGATGTTTAAGGGCGATGCCGTCTCTGCACTTAAATATAGCAAGATCGCTGAGTGGTATTTGGCTGAAAGTGAAAAAATTGCCTTATTTTACCCGAGAGTGGCAATTCTTCTTGCGCTTGGACGAGACAGGGATGCTCAAGATCTTTTCGATAGCTTGGAGCCACTGTTTTATTCAAAAAAAGAGCGGCTTAAAAAAGACCCTGCATTGATTCTCGAAAAATATTGCAAGGCCTCTTCTGGCGAGGATGCTTCCAGATGCCGCGACCTTATAGAAAAGGCGAAAAAAATGGCGGAAAAAAGCGCAGGCGCTGAGATTCCATGATGAGTTTTATTGTCAAGAATAAGCTGAGCGCTGTCGGTTGGCAGATTACGTACTCATCTGTTTTCTTGGCGGTTGTTTATTTCTTTGTGTTTTTATTGTGGTATCCCCACCCACTAGAGAAAACGGCCGAGGTTGTAAAAGTTTTTGGCGTTTTGGCGCTGGTGAATTTGGTGCTCGGGCCAGCGCTTACGTTTGTTTTGTATAAAGAGGATAAGAAAAAGCTGGTTATTGATTTGTTGGTGATGTTTTTATTGCAATTGATTGCGTGCGCATATGGAGTATTTGTTCTTGCCCAAGGTCGGCCGCAGTGGCTCGTGTTCGTGGTCGACGACTTCGAAGTTGTACGCCCAGTAGATGTCGATCTTAAAGGGCACGACAGGCTCAACGCCGAGATGGTGGCTTCCTTTTTTCATGGCCCCAAGGTGGTCGCAGCTGTGTACTCCGGTGATCAAGAAATTCGGCTAAAGCAAAAGCAAGACGAGTTGATTTTGGGAAAAAGCTTTGCTAAAGAATTAGAGGCCTATCAAGTGCTTGCGACCCAAGCAGCCAAGATAAGAGAAAAAGCGCGCAAGCTTGTTGACTTGGAGCAGTTCAACCCAAAGCAGGATGTAGCGGCCACCCGAATGAAGTGGGCTGCAGCAACCGGATGGTTACCGCTCAAGGGTAATCAGAGGGATATGGTGATTCTTCTCAATAAAGAGGGCGCGGTCATCACCATAGCCGATCTTAGACCTTGGAATTGATCAAGGTTGTAATGATTACTGCGACCGATATACCGACGAAAATTCCGGCTCCGACTTCGATGCAGCTATGGCCCATTCGCTCACGCAACGGCGTGGTTCCAGTCGAAGGGTTATCCAGCTTGTTGAGGAGAGCCGCGTGCTTGCCAACCTCGCGGCGCAAGCTGGTGGCATCTAGCACCACAATAAATGCGAGCGCGAGCGCTACTCCGAAGGCTGGATGATCGAAACCCTGTTTAAGGGCCACCAGTGCTGCGACACTGGTTACGATCGCGGTGTGATTGCTTGGCAACCCGCCGTACCCAATCAATCCAAAAGCTAGTTTGCGAGCTCGAACGCTATTGATGACAAGCTTTAACGTTCCCGCAACCAGCCATGCCAAAAATGGGGTGAAGAGGTATGAAAAATCAGTTCTCATGGTGGTTCAGGCACCGTTTGGCCAAAGTGCCCAAACGCATGCAGCAATCCAAAGCAACACCGTCAATATCAGCTGCCAATCTGCGAGTAATGCATCTGTGGGAGACTCCCCGCCGTCCAGTTTTTCCACCACGTACCAATATCGAAACAATCCAAAGAGCACGAGTGGCACTGTGAACACCAATTGCGGCCGAGCCGACATAACAAACATGCTATAGAAGACAAGTGCCCCAGTTGCAGACATTTCTGCGTAGCGATCAACCAGCGATAGTGAATATTTTTCTAGTACTTTTCGACCGTCGGTTCCGCTGAGGCTCAACTCCTGTCGGCGCTTGATTGCCGCCAAGTATAAAGCGAGGCACAGGGTAGTAACGAACATCCAACTCGAAACAGGAACAGACAGCGCCATGGCGCCTGCGTAAACGCGCAAAACGAAGCCAATGGCAATCGAAAAAATATCCGCAACCGGCTGGTGCTTGAGCACAAAGGTATATGCAATATTGAGCGCCATATATGCTGCAATCACGAAAACAACTCTGGGCGCCCAGAACCAAGCGGTAATTTGTATTCCATAAAGAACGATAAGCAGCCCAATTCCCACGGAAACTGAGGTTGCTCCCGAAGCAAGTGGCCGAGTCTTCGATTTTCTAGGATGTTTGCGATCTCTTTCTATATCGTGAATATCGTTGATGATGTAGGTGGCCGAAGAGCCAAGGCAAAAGAGGATTGCAGCCAAAAAAGCTGCCGCCACCGAATTGAGATTGATGAATTCTCCGGTAAAAATAAGCGGAGCCAAAACAAACCCATTCTTGACCCACTGCTTGGGTCGCATAAGAGAAATGAGTCCGCGTACCTGCATCATGAAAGGCGAGAGCAAAGGTGATTCATGCATGGAAAATTGAGGGAGCGACATTAAAATGAATTTGGTAGTTGCTTACATGTTCTTTGCACTGGTGGCGACTGTTGCGAACATCGCATCGCAAGAGGTTGCAATTCTGAAATACGACGGGCCCTTCAGTATCCAAGTCTCCATATTTTTTGGTACTGCCGTGGGATTGTTAGTGAAGTACTTTTTGGACAAAAAATACATATTCCGATTTCAAACGCATAGCACGAAACATGGTGTCAAAGTCCTCATTCTCTATGTTTCAATGGGTTTGTTGACAACTGCTATTTTCTGGGGGTTTGAGTTTGGCTTCCATGTTTTTTTTGCTTCCCGTGAAATGCGCTACCTTGGAGGCGTCATTGGGTTGTCAATTGGTTATGCCGCAAAATATTACCTCGACAAGCACTATGTGTTTAGAAAGGAGAACCCATGAGGCGCGTCTCGTCTTGGGGACGACTTTCTCGTGATTTGCATGAAGTTGTGACTATCCGCTCGCCCAGCGATGCTGCGTCCGTGCTCACTCGGCACCACCCAGGGATCGCGTATGGCGCGGGGCGAAGCTATGGCGACGTCTGCCTTAATGCTGGCGGCCTGTTGTGGAGCACTGAAAGCCTCGATCATTTAGTACATTTCGACGAAAAAACAGGTCGATTACGCTGCGAAGCTGGAGTGTTGCTGCGCGATATCCAACAGCTGGCCACCCCCCGCGGCTGGATGCTGCCTGTCACTCCCGGAACGCAGCTGGTCACAGTAGGGGGGGCAATCGCAAATGATGTCCATGGAAAAAACCACCACGTGCAGGGCACTTTCGGAAATCATATTAGATGGCTGAAATTGATTCGCACTGATGGTGAGATCATCGAATGTGGACCGTTTGAACGTCAAGATTGGTTCGCTGCGACCGTGGGGGGCATGGGTTTGACTGGTCTTGTGCTAGAGGTCGAAATTCAACTTCGCCACGTGAGCGGCCCTTGGATGGATGTGGAGACCCTTTCCTATGAAAGCTTGGATGAATTTTTTACCCTGGCGGATTCCTCTGAAAAAGCGTGGGAGCACACGGTTTCGTGGATTGACTGCGCCGGATCAAAAAATGGCCGAGGACTATTCATGCGGGCGAATCATGGGCAAGAAAAAAATCGCGTGACGGTATCAAAGAAAAAGATATCCATGCCTTTTACTCCACCAGTCTCTCTCGTCAATGGGGTAACACTGCGCTCCTTTAATGCAGCCTATTTCCACTTGAGGCGAATAAAGTCGGTTCAAACTGTCGCGCACTATGAGAGAGTTTTTTATCCCCTGGATAATATCGGGGGGTGGAATAAAATTTACGGACCTCGAGGTTTCTACCAATACCAGAGCATCGTGCCTCGGGCTTTGCAGGGTGAGGCAATCAAGGCCATGTTGAATGAAATTATCAAATTCGGAGAGGGTTCTTTTTTGGCCGTTCTAAAGACGTTTGGCGATCGAATTGCCCCTGGAATGCTGAGTTTTCCTGCTTGCGGTGCGACACTGGCCTTAGACTTTCCCAACCGCGGTGCCCGGACTCTATCTCTTTTCGATCGCCTCGATTCGATAGTACGTGAAGCGGGTGGGCGAATCTATTGTGCAAAGGATGCTCGCATGTCACGCTCTTTGTTCGAGGCAGGCTATTCGCGTTTGCCGGATTTTTTGAGTTACCGGGATCCAGGAATCAGCTCTGCGATGTCTCGGCGCCTGATGGGATATTGAATTCAATGTTCAGAAAAATAGTCATTATCGGCGCGACGTCCTCCATCGCCGAGCATTGCGCAAGAAATTGGGTCGCGACGGAGAGCGTAGATCTGATACTGGTGGGCCGAGATTTGCAGCGCGTTGAACGGGTAGCGGCAGATTTGCGCGTCAGAAGTCCCACATCCCGAATTCGATCGGTCAAAGCGAATTTTTCGACCCCCGACGCTATTTTTGATACGGTTCACGCGTTGGTCACCGAATCCGTTCCCGATATCGTTCTCATTGCTCACGGCTCCCTGCCGGATCAGAAGGCTTGCCAACATAACCTTCAGCTGGTGAATGAAGCTTTGGGTATCAACGGCATCTCTTCCGTGCTTTTTGCGGAAGCCTTCGCAACATCGATGGAGGAAGTCGGCCACGGGACGATTGCGATCATCGGATCGGTTGCGGGTGATCGTGGTCGAAAAACCAATTACATCTATGGCGCGGCCAAAGGGCTCGTCGCCCGATATGCCGAGGGGCTACAGCACCGTCTTGCCGCAAAGGGTGTGATTGTGGTTCTTATCAAGCCGGGTCCAACGGATACGCCCATGACTGCAGATCTAAAAAGTCGAGGCGCGCGGCTCGCTTCGGTCGAAAAAGTTGCAAAAAAAGTCGTGGAAGGCATCCATTCTGGGCGCAGCACGATTTACGTTCCAGGAAAATGGCGATGGATCATGCTCGTGATTCGAAATTTGCCTGCTTTTGTTTTCAACAAGTTGAATATTTAGTTTCGTTTTATCGGATTGAAATTTTCAATAAATCGAGGCTAAATTCGCATCCGATTCAGAGGGTGAAGAGTGCGAATTGGAACTTTTCAAGTTTCAAAACTAAAAAATGGGTGAGTAGAATTGCGTCCAGCGGTCTGAGGGATTATTGCGTGAGTTCACGCCACGAAGTCCGCTGCGGCGTGATGCTTGAACTCGTGCTCGACGGCGTCCTCACCAGCGAAGTCGTGCCATCACTGAGCTGCCGCAAAAGCCGTAGCGTTCCATCTGCCAGCTTCACGAAACTCTGCCCCACGATCACGGAATTGGCGCTAACAAGTGCTCCGGCCTTGTTCTCCAGCGCGGCGCCACTGGCCGTGTTCAACAGGTAGTTCCACGAGCTACCACCGGAGCTGCATGCATCACCGGTAGGGATCGCTGTGGAAATCGCGAGAACGCTGCCTTGGAGCGCGATATCGACGAAGACGCGCTCACCCGACTGAGGCAGATCTACCTTCCAGCCGTTCTGCGTCGTCCAGTTGACCGGGTTGCTAGTGATCGTGGCTTCATTGTTCGATACGGTGAGGGTTTGCTGCACCAGCGTCGTACCGGCCCGCACGTCGCCGAGGCCCGTGCTCGCGAGCGAATCCTTGATGGCATAGATGCTCTGCTGAGTCGTGTTGGTGATGTCGCCCGTGCTCATGTAGCGCCCGGTCCCGACGACGATGACCGGCTTGCCGTTCACCTGCGTCAAGCGAGGGCGCGTGGTAATGGGTTGCGGTGTCGTGCTATTGATCAGGAACTGGGCCAGCAGCATCGCGGAGTTGTAAGGCTGCGTCGCGCCATCGATGTCGAAGCGCCAGAGATTGCCCAGTTCATCGCCGCCATAGAAGCGCCTGGATGTATTGTCCGATTCTTGGTCGATCCATCCGTTGATCTTCGACAGTCCGCTCGGCGCGGAGGTACTGCCCACGCCCGTGCTGATGTCCGCGCGAGCTCTCGCGCCGGTGTTGGCGTTGAGCACGAAGAGCCGACCCACCCCGTCGCCAGGGCTGACGTTGTTGTAGCCCGACGCGAACGCCACGACCCATGTGCCATCCGCGCGCTTGGTGATGACGGGATTGCCGAAAGTCAGCCCCAGGTTGTCGTCGGTGAACTCCCACAGCGATCGCGGATTCTGCGGGTCCGTGATATCGAGCGCGTAGTAGCCGCGCCCGCCCTTGCCCATGCCACCGACGAGAATCGTCTTCCAGGCGTTGCCCACATAGATGTCGCCGACCACCGGGGCACCGTCGACCATGTAGTTGTGCTTGTTCGCATAGTTCGAATCGGCCAGGCGGTAGAGATTGGGCACCACGGTCGTGGGCACGTAGGCCCACAACTCGGCGCCGCCATCTGTCGTGTCGGCGGAGATCGCATGCAGCATGCCATCATTGGCTGCCACATAGATCATGGGCTTGCGATTCCTATTGTTCCGCACAAAGTCGGTGTAGCCCGCATCTGAATAGCCGAAATCCGGTTTGCTCACATATCTCGGGGCACCGTTGATGATGTCGCCCAGCACCCCTGCGCGAACGCGATACAGCGCTGCAGTGCTGCCGATCGCAGTGTTCGCTCTTTCATTGCTGCGGTCGCCACGGAGAAAGTTGACCAGGTTTGTTGAACTGTTGGCCAAAGCTTTGTCAGCATCGCTCAAGGTCTGGCACTGAGTCACCCCTGTGTGGCTTGCGTTTCCGCACAGGTTGAAGTGATCGCCTAGTCCATCGGCGGTGAGATTGGCGGAGGTGAACGCGCCCAGCGCACTGGTACTTGAGCGGCGGTAGTAAATGGTGCGTGCGGTGTACGTCGTGCCGGTCAGTTTGGTCTGCGCAGACCATGTGGGGTTGGCACTGATCGTGGCGTTCGTGCCGTCCAGCGAATAGGCCTTCAGGTCCCCCGTCCAGGTTCCGGTCGTGTAGCTCGCGCTATAGACCTGATTGTTGTCGCCCGCCACGAGTTCAAGCGTGCTGGTCGTTGCGGCGGCGGAGGAACCCGTCACTTCCTGGATGGCGCTCACCACCCCGCTGATGGCTTCCGCAAGCTGCGTTGCATTGAGCGCCGAGTAGTACTGGCCACGACCGTTCACTGCGGCATGCCAGAGATCGTCGATGTTGCGGGCGTCGCCGGAGTTGCCCGAGATGTTGACGGTCTCGGGGACGGGCCAGTTGGTCGTGCCATTCGTCAAGTCGACATAGGACCCCGAGGTCTGCGTGAGGTAGTTGCGGTCGTAGGTCAACGTCCCGCTCACGCCCAGGCCGATGGTGAACGTGGTCATGTGCTGATGTCTCGCCGTATCGCGGCCAGATGTCGGAACGATGTCGCTGCAGACGTTCTGCGAGATTCCCGAGCTCGTCGAAGTGCAGTTGGTTGAGCGCAGGTCTGTCTTGTAGTAGTACGCGGCCACGTCAGCCAGGGAGTTCGAAGATCCCCCGGTGGAGTTGGTAGTCGAAGTCACGGTGGAGTAGACAGTCCCTGGCCCCGCGCTCGAAGCAGCCGTGAGTTGTGGAGACGTTCCAGGGAGTACATAGGTGCCCGCTCGGCAGGTACCGCTGTTGCTCGACGGCGCCGCGGCCTCGGGCGTCCATGTGCTGTTGTCGGTGGATGTCTGGTCCGTGGCCCTCACCCTGTAGGGGCTGTTATTGTTGTTGCAGCTGTTGGCCCCTCTGGTGCCGACCTGATAGGCCGTTCGGCTGTAGGTAGTGGTCGTCGTTGTGCCATCGAACAGGGGCCTTGCCTCCGTGCTGTCCTGATTGCCCACGTTGTTGCCATCCAGATCGAGGGCGGTGTAGCTGTTGCCCTCCGTCGCGCCTGGAGAGCCGCCCTTGTTCCAGTAACCATCGGTGGAGAGCAGCACGAAATTGCGTTGGCAAGCGTATTGGACCGGGTCGTTGGCTTCGGTCTGGCCGGAGAGGCGACGCCCGTAGTACCGGCCGATCTTGGAAAGCGCGCCGCGCAGAGGCGTACCGCCCGCTGCCGCTGCGGCATACAGCTTGGTATAGAGCGTCGTCTTCTGATCGCCGGTGAAGTCGCCAACGGGTTGGAAGCCATCGGACGTCGTCACCGTGGTGCTGCTGTTGATGGTCGAGAAGCCGAGGCGGTAGCCGTCGTCCAATGCCGCGAAAGCGCGGCCCACGGCCGTGCGCATCAGCAGGGTCCGGGTGCGGTAATACGAGTACCAGTTCGCGTAGTTCTGAGCTTCGCTCGATGTGCTGATGACGGTGAAGGTGTCGAACAGCGCGGTGCCAGAAGAGCTGCCGGTCTTGTAGTTGCACTCGTTGTAGAACGTGTCCTGGACCACGTCAGCGCTGGTGTAACGCCAAGCCATCTTGGCCCTCGTTCCCTTGTACTTGTAGTACACACTCCCCGTGAGGCGACTGAGCGTCCAATCCTTCGTGGCAGCCGTGCCGGTGGACTGGGTCACGTTGAGCACCATCGTGTACGTGAAGGTGCCAGAACCCGTGGTGGTCAGCGTGGTAATCGTCCCGATCATGGTGGCGCCCGACGACGTTACGGACACCAGACTCCCGACATCGATTCCCAGGTCGCTTTTGTAGGAGGTGCCGCTGAAGACGAAGGTCTTGCTTCCAGTGCCCGGGGTGATGTTCGCGGTCGTGGTCAGGGTTCTGCTTGCCGCCACCCCATTCAGATTCGTGGTGCTGCTCGACGAGCTGAAGCCGTCCTGCTTCGCCGCCGTGAAGGAGCTGTTCACCATCTCCGCCCCGGCCGCATCGAGCGGCGGCTTGTAGGTGATGCTCGGATCGTAGGCAACGCCGTTGCACTGCGCGCTTCTGAATCCGAAGGTGCCCGTGTCGCTCATCTCGTCGGGCATGTACTCGCGAGCCATACTGCCCGAGTCGTCCAGCACGAACATCAGGTTCGGCTTGGCGTGTGCGTTGGGGCTGGTGATCAGCGGTACGTCGGAAATTTCCGTGGCATCGCTGCGAACGGTGAAACCCACCGCGCCCAGCATCGTCAATGCCGCGGCAGCGATGAGGCCGATCTTCCTGCCGCTGGCACGAAGAGGGTTTCGGAACGTGGACAAGAATTGATTTGGCATGGTTGCGACTCCCGGTGCGAGAGCTTTCGCCCTAGAGTTGAACGATGGTTTCGATGTAGCTCACCGAGTTGCGGGAGCCACGCACCTGCACCACGATGCGGTAGAAGGCGCCGGCGGCGGGCTGGGAAATCGATCTCTCGCCTGCTTCGTGACCGCTACTTGCGGCACTGGTGGCTGTTGCGCAGTTGTTGGTGCCGGTGACGGCCGTCGACACGGCACCGGTCAAGCTGCAGAGACGGAAGATGGTGTACGCGAGCTGGTTGTTGCCGTTGGGCGTCGTGCCGGCATCGACGGCCTTCAGCGAGCAACTGCCATTGGTGCCTGCATAGGCGCAGGTGCCGTCGGCATACCAATCGATCAACTGGCGCGAGGTGTTGCTCGCGTACTGCCGGCCCGTGACGTCGAGCGGTGCGGTGCTGTCGGTGTCGCGCGAAGTGGCGTAGTAGCCGCTGTTGGGGACATCCGCCGTCAGGTCGGCCTGGCCCTTGAGCCACACGAAGGCCTTGCGCGCGGCCTGGTCGCCCGCCGCGGTGGCGTCCTGCTTGAAGCTCAGGTTACCGAGCAACAAGGCTCCCGTGTCGACTGACCGTACCAGCGAGAGCGTCGCCAGTCCCAGGATTACCAATGCGATCAAGGCGAAGATCAATGCCGCGCCCTTTTGGCGGCGAAATGCGATGAGGCGGTGCATGTTCAGCTGGCGGAGTTCCACAGCACGTTGCGCAGTGGAATGATGGTGTCGTAGACCCGGTAGCGGTAGTGCTTCCAATCCGGTACGTGACTGACCTTGATCGACAGGCATTTGCTGCCGTCGTGGCAAGCCGCAGCGCCCGTGACGGTTGCGCTGGCGCCGAGGTCCCAAAGAGGATCGGCCTGGGTCACGGCGTCGGTTTCGTCGGCTTTCTTGATCGGCTCGTACTGGGTACTGCGGGCCACCACCGCGATGCGGATCGCCAGGACCTGCTGCCAGCCGGCACTGGTCGTGGGTGTGCTGCTGTCATAGGTGTCGACCACACCGTCGTTGTTCGTGTCTTTTCCGTACAGCGCTTGCAGATTCACGATGTTGGGAAAGAGCTCGGAGGTGGATCCCGCGGCAGTTGCCGTACGTGTCGTGATCTGCAGCGCGAGATTGCTGCTGATCGAATAGGAGCTGTAGCCCAGGCCACCAAGATTGAGCAGGTAGCTGGCCGTGATGGCGGAGAGCGCGGAGTTGTTGTTCCAGCTGGGAAGCGCACCTTCGACATGCGGCACGCGCAGCGCCCACAGCCCCGTGTTGCTCGACGTGCCGGCGCCGTCATCGGTGACCGAGAACAGGCGGCAGGGCGCAGAGACTCCCCATGGATCCGGAATAGCGACCATCAGGTCGCCCGCCTTCACGCCCAGTGACGACTGCACGGTGAAGTAGTCAGAGGATTGCGCGGTCACCGTCACGGGTACCGAGAAGCCGGCCGTCCGGCTTTGAAGGATCGTCACCGTGTCGGGAGCGCCACTGGCCCCGTCGGTGATTTCGACGGGCGCCAGGGTGGAGGCGAAGGTTTCGGCCGTGGCGCCGGCATTGAGCTTGAATGTGCCCTGAAGCGGACAGCCCATCGCATCCGGCTTGATCGCCAGGCCATAGCCCGCCATGGCGATATCGCGTTGCAGCGTGTAGGCCGCCAATGCACCATTGATCTGTGCATCGTTCCCGCTCGCGATGGTGCGCTTGCGGCTCTCGCTCGTTGCGAGGATCTGCGTGATGACGAGCACGGTCAGCAGTCCCAGCAGCAGGCCGACCATGAGCTCGACGAGCGTGAGTCCATGCATGCGCGACCGAGAAACAAGTGCGGGCGGCGCGAACGACCGCGCGGGGACGTGATGGGGGCGTGTCATCAGCTGGCCGCCTTCGCGGAGACGTTGCTCTGCGTTTCGTAGGTGTGGGTGCTTCCGCCGGGCAGTGCCCACTGGATCCGCACCGAGACATTCCCGGCATTGGTACCCGTTCCCACCGTGATGGCGGCGGTCGCGCCCGGAAGAAGCAGGGCGAGCTTGTCGCGCCATTCGGTGCAGGAGGTGGCGCTGCATGAATCGGTTCCGGCATAGCTGCTGAGGTTGCTGATGTCGGCCCACATGCGACCGATCAGTTCGCTGGCCAGGTACGCCGCGTTCGCACGCGTGTTGGCCTCGCTCTCGGCCCGGACCAATGCAGTCTGCAGGCCGATGAATCCCAGGATGCCGAACATGAAGATCAGCAGCGCGACCAACACCTCTATCAGGACGATGCCGCGATGGCTTCTTCCCCGCGATGGGACATGTGGCCGGAGGGGACGGATGCGGGACGAGGCGCGCATGGCGACGAGATCCTTCAACATTTGCGGGGATCGTTGGTCTGAATGGAGGACCGCGGGTCGCAGATGCGGACCCCGCCCCCCGTCTCGACGATGACCATGAGGTCGAGGTAGGTGGTGTCGGTCTTGGGGCCGGTGATCCGCACGCGATTCAGCGGCGAGGATGTGGTGTCCAGGCGTCCGAGGCCATCGAAGGTCGTCGTGGTGGCAGCGGTACCTACAACTGTCTTGTCGCTCGTATTGGAAGAACTGCCCGCCGAGATCTTGACGCCGCTACTCGAGGAGCCGATCGCGCGCGACCCGAGGATGGAGGCGTTCCCGCACTTGCCTGCCGGCGAAGTGGTGTTGATCACCCATGAGCCGCTCGTGGATGACAGCGCGCAACTGTTGTCCATCGTGCTGCCATTGGTCAGCGATACGAGGTAGAACGACACGCTTTGATTGCGGCGGACGGCCTCCATCCGCGCTGCCTGGAGACCCGCCTGCAAGCCGTCCGCCGCGCTCCGGATACGGGTGTTGTCGAGCCATACGCCAATGCTGGGCAAGGCGACGAGCAACCCGACGGCCAGCACCGCCATGGTGACGACCAGCTCGATCAGCGTGAAGCCGCGGACGCGGTGCATGTGTCGCATCGGGAGACTCAGCAAGCGCTGGACCGTGTCAGCCAGCAGTTGGCGGAAACGGTGGCGCCTTTGAATTTCGATGTCGAGCGATTGCCGTTCTGATCGATGGAATAGACATCGTTCTTCACTTGGCCGCTCGTACCCGTTGCACTGATGGAATAGGCCTGCTGCGCCCCGTCCGTGATCGTGCAGGCGTAACTGAATCGGTTCGTGGCCTTGAATTCGTTCCAGCTGGACGCCGTCGCGTCGTTGGCGCAAGTGGTGCCTGAGCCGTACTTTCGGTTGTCCTGGTAGTACTGCTCCATCTTGGCGCGGAAGTCGGAGAGTGCGTTGAACGCTTCCGGCTGCTGGCCACGGCGGATGTAGTCGTTGTACGAGGGCAAGGCGATCGCTGCCAGGATGGCAATGAGGGCCACGACGATCATCATCTCGATGAGGGTGAAGCCCGGTGCGCGGGCCACGGGCGCGATGCGACGGGGCGGAAAAATGGAAAACTTCAAGGGCACCTCTCGGGGATGGACCGGGTTGGGTGACGAATGTGCGTGCACCTGACAATGGTCACAGAATGTCTCCAATTGTGTTTTATTGCAAAACCACTGATCCAGAGCGGCCGACCATTCGTCAGCAACAGCAGGTGTCGATCAAGGGTTGTGCATACTTTGTTTGTAAATAGTTTGGATTTCATTGCCTGAGGCCATGGTCCGCCCGTCGTGCCGCCGAGCAACAATCGCTTTGGATGTCCTCGGTCCTCAAGCGAACCCCTCTACTCGGAAACGCCTCCCGCATCGGCTGCGCGGGACTCGTCGCGCTTCCATTTCTCTGCCCGCTGGTGGCGGGCCCGTCCGCCAATGCCTGGCAACTGCTCGCTTCCGGGCTGTGCGCCGCCCTGCTGCTGCTGTCGGCGCGCGGTGACGTCATCGATCGACGTCTGGTCGTCTGGCTGGGTTGCTGCGCCGTGGCAATCGCGATCTCGTTCCAAGGCTTCGCGGACCTGCGATCCATGGCCTGCGCGGCGCTGGCTGGCATCGCTTTGTCGGCCCTCGCCGGGGCGAGCCGGGAGGGCAAGGCCGTATCCATTCCGGCTGCATTGGCCTGGGGAATCCTGGCGGTCGGCGTCGCCAACGCGGTTGTCGGTCTGCTCCAGTACAGCAACCTTGCCAAAACCCTGCTCCCCTGGATCACCTCTCCCACCTCCGGCCGTGCCTGGGGCACGCTGCGCCAGCCCAATCAGTTCGCCACGTTGATCAGCCTGGCGCTGGTCGCCGCCCTTTGGTTGCATGCGACGTGGGACTCCCGCCGTATGCGAATCAGCCTCATCGCAGCCGTCGTGCTGCTGATTGCCGCCACCGCTGCGTCAGGCTCTCGCACCGGCGTGCTGCAACTCGCGCTGATCGCGGTCGCGGCAGGGGCGGTGGCCTGGAAGGAGCGCCGCGCCCTAACTCCGGCCCGCCGCCTGCCCCCACCCCTGGCGCTGCTGGCCATGCTCCCCCTCTACTTCGCCCTGAATTGGCTGCTACCCCAGCTCGCAGCCATCGGCACCAGCCACAAGGCCGTCGCCTCAGCCGGCGCCCTGGTCCAACGCCTCCAACCCACCGCCCTAGGCAACGAAAGCCGCCTCATCCTCTGGCACAACGTCCTCTCCCTGATCGCCGAACGCCCCTTCACCGGCTGGGGCTGGGGCGAACTCAGCTACGCCCACTTCATGGCCGTCTACCCGGGCCCGCGTTTCCCGGTGCTCCTGGACAACGCCCATAACCTCCCCCTGCACCTCGCAGTAGAACTCGGCATCCCCGCCGCCGTGCTGATCTGCGGCGGTTTCCTCTGGCTGGTGATCTCCGCCCGCCCCTGGCGCGAGCGCGACCCGAACCGGCTCATGGCCTGGGGCCTGCTGGCCGTCATCCTCGTGCACAGCCTGCTCGAGTACCCGTTGTGGTACGGCCCCTTCCAGCTGGTCTTCGGCCTGTGCCTGGGCATGCTGTGGCCTGCGCGCGCCAGCGGCGATCGAGCGTCGCCGCCATCGAAGAAGACAAAGGCATGGCTCCCCGACGGCCGAAAGCTCTCGGCCCTGGCGAGCATCGCCCTGCTCTCGTTCGTCGTCTACGCCGCCTGGGACTACACCCGCATCAGCCAGATCTACCTGCCGCGCGACGAACGCCTACCGCCCTGGCAGGACGACACGCTCGCCAAGGTCCGGGATTCCTGGTTGTTCGCGCGCCAGGTCGATTTCGCCGAATTGACGCTGACGCCGGTCACGCACGAGAACGCGGCGCGGATGCATGCGCTCGCCGAGCGGACGCTGCATTTCTCGCCGGAGCCGCGCGTGATCGTCAAGCTGATCGAGAGCGCCGAACTCTCGGGCCGTGAGGGCGAAGCGCGCCTGATCGCCGAACGTTTCAGGGTGGCATATCCGGGCGCCTACGCCCACTGGCTCAGGCAGAACCCGGGTGACAGGGCCCCGGCGCCCTAGGCTGCAGGAGCCGTCCAGCTCCCCGACTTCCCGCCATGCTTCTCCACCACATGCACCCCGGTGACCGTCATCCCCCGGTCCACCGCCTTGCACATGTCGTACACGGTCAGGAGCGCGATCTGCACGGCGGTCAGCGCCTCCATCTCGACGCCGGTCGGCCCAACGGTCTCGACCGTGGCGGTGCATCGCACATGCGGTGTCGCGTCGCCAACCTCGGAGAGCGCCAGGTCGACCGCCACCCGGGTGATGGCCAGCGGATGGCACAGCGGGATCAGGTCGCTGGTCTTCTTGGCGGCCTGGATGCCGGCGATGCGCGCGATGCCGAGCACGTCGCCCTTCTTCGCGCTGCCCGAGGCGATCAGCGCCAGAGTCTCGGGCCGCATCTCGATGCGGCCGGTGGCCACGGCCACGCGATGGGTGGCGGGCTTGGCGGCGACGTCGACCATGTGGGCCTGGCCCTGGGCGTCGAAATGGGTGAGTGAGCTCATGGTGAACGTTCAAGAGGGAGGTGCATCATACGAGCCCGAGTTCTGGACAAGCCATGCCACGCTGGACCCCACCCCCTCGCAAGAAACGACCCTTCGTCCCCGCCCTGCGGACGGTTTGCGCTAGCGTTTTAATAGCGTCCCAGGTGCTGATGCCGCCGCTGGCGCGCGCGCAATTGCTGCCGGGGCTCGGCGACGGCGGCGAGATGACGGCGACCGCCGAGCGCCACCTGGGCGACCAGATCGCGCGCGAGCTCTACCGCGACACCGACTACATCGACGATCCGGTGATCGCCGACTACGTGCAGGAGATCTGGCAGCGCCTGCTGGCGGCGGCGCGGGTGCGCGGTGAACTCACGCCCGAACTCGACGAGCGCTATGCCTGGGTGGTGATGCTGGGGCGCGATCGCAACATCAACGCCTTCGCGTTGCCGGGCGGCTACCTCGGGCTCAACCTCGGGCTGGTGGCGGCGGTGGGCAGCCGCGACGAGCTGGCGACCGTGCTCGGGCACGAGCTGTCGCACGTCACGCAGCGGCACATCGCCCGCATGATGGACAAGCAGAACAAGCAGTTCCCGTTGATGCTCGCGGGCCTGATCCTCGGCATGATCGCCGCGGGCAAGAGCCGCAGCGGTGGCGACGCGGGCCAGGCGATGGTCCTGGGCAGCCAGGCGGCGTTCATGCAGAACCAGTTGAACTTTTCGCGCGACATGGAGCGCGAGGCCGACCGCGTGGGCTTCGGCGTGATGACGCAGGCCGGCTTCGCGCCGCAGGGCGCGGCCACGATGTTCGAGAAGCTGCAGTACGCCTCGCGGCTCAATGACAACGGCTCCTTCCCTTACCTGCGCAGCCATCCGCTGACGACCGAGCGCATCTCCGACATGCAGGGCCGCTTCCAGTTCCGCATGGACTCGGTGCCGCCGCCGGTGCTGCTGATGGACCATGCGATGGTCTCCTCGCGCGCGCGCGTGCTGACGCGCCCCGGCGTCGACGTGCTGCGGCAATGGGTCGACGCGGCCTCGACCGGCGAGTTCGCCAAGAGCACGCCGGCCCAGCAGGCGGGCACGCTCTACGCGGCGGCGCTGTCGGCCAAGGAGTTACGCGACTACAAGGCCGCGCGCGCGCTGGCGCAGCGGCTGGTCGAGCGCACGGCGGAAGACGTGCCGGCCGCGCGCCAGGCGCGCTGGCTGCAGGCCGAGATCGAACTGGCGGCCGGCGGCGCGGGCGTGGCCAAGGCGGCCTCGCTGCTCGACGGCAAGGCCAAGTCGCGGCCCGAGATGCTGCTGGCGGCCGATGTCGCGGTGGCGAGCCGCCAACCCGCGCCGATGATCCCGGTGCTGCGCGACTGGGTGGCGGCGAATCCGCGCGACGCCACGGCCTGGCGCACGCTGGCCAATCTCTACGGCGCGCAGAACGACACGCTGCATGCGGTGCGCGCGGACGCCGAATCGAACGTGGCGATCCTCGACTATCCGGCGGCGCGCGACCGTTTCAAGGCGGCGCAGGAACTGATCCGCCAGAGCCAGAGCGGCCGACCGGGCGCGGTGCCGATCGACCACTTCGAGGCGTCGATCATCGACACCCGCGCGCGCGAGATCGAGGTGCTGGTGAAGCGGCAGGCCGAGGAGCCTGCGCTGCGTTGAGCCAGGGGGAGGTGGATCAGGTGGATCAGCGGCGCGTCAGCAGCCCGCCGAGCGCGCTCTCGATCAGCAGGCTGAGCACCGAGTAGAGCAGCGAACCCACGAGCGCGGCGAGGAAGCCGTTGACGTGGAAGCCCGCCAGCAGGCCGGACGCGGCCCAGAACATCAGCGCATTGATCACGAACAGGAACAGCCCGAGCGTGACGATGGTGACCGGCAGCGTGAGCACCACCAGCACCGGGCGCACGATCATGTTGAGCAGGCCGATGACGACGGCCGCGATCAGCGCCGAGCCGAAACTGCTGACCTGGACGCCGCTGTAGAGGTAGGCCACCGCAAGCAGCGCCACCGCGCTGAGCAGCCATTTGAGGAGGATGCGCATGCGTCCCAGGATACCGCAGCACCGGGGCGGCGGCGAGACGGACATGCCCGCGAACCCGCGTGGGACGGGGCGTCGGCACCGCGATGCCCATCGGCATGGGCACAAAAAAAACGGCTCCCGAAGGAGCCGTCGTCTGAGCGGGAAGGCGCGGCGCTGACGCCGCGATCCTCTTATTCCGCCAGTTCGTTCGCCAGCACCAGCAGCGCGCCCATGCCCATCACGGCACCGGGAAAGGCCCAGCCTTGCTGGCCGGCCGGCTTCTGCTCGGGCGTGACCGGCTCGAGGTCCACGCCGACCTTCGGACGACGGGCGTCGACCACGTGGACGGCCATGTGCTCGCGCTTGAGCTGCTGCGTGAGCTCGGTCAGCGGACCCTTGGCCAGCACGGCCGTGACCTGCCCCCCATTGCGCTCCAGCAGCGGCAGCAGCTGCGCCTGCAGCTTGCTGAACCACTTCGCACGCCAGTTCTCGCGTGCGCTATGGCTCACCCACTTGCTGATGCGATGCGTCATGCGCGGCGCGCAGGCCACCAGCACCCAGTGACGCGCCACGACGGCGTCGGCGTCCGGCGCCAGTTCGGCGAACTGTTCGCAGGCGTAGACGACGTCGTCGACGTAAAGAATGATCTTTTCCATAGGGTGCTCCTTCAGGTAGTTAGAGTGGCAGAGACGGGTCGAAATGGATAGGGGACTTTCGTGGGGCGGGCAACGGGCTCAGCTCGCGGTGGCCGGCGTCGACGCCTTGGCGCGGGCCTGGCGCGAAGCCACCCACTTGCCGATGGCCAGCACCAGCAGGGCACCGGCGATGCCGGCGGCGTACTTCACGACATCGGTCTGCGGCACCTTCGGCACCCAGGTCCAGGCGGCGGCGTTGGCCAGCGCGGGGTCGGACACGGCCATGGTGCCGGCGATCCAGCCCAGCAGCATGCCGCCGAGCGTGATGATCATCGGGAAGCGGTCCATCAGCTTGATCACGAGCTGGCTGCCCCAGACGATGATCGGGATGCTCACGAGCAGGCCGAAGATCACGAGCGGCATCTGGTGGCCTTCGCCGGCGCCTTGGGCGGCACCCGCGATGGCGATCACGTTGTCGACGCTCATCACGAGGTCGGCAATGATCACGGTCTTGACGGCACCCCAGAGCCTGTCGCTGCCGGCGATGTTGCCGTGCGCGTCGTCATGCTCGGGCGCCAGCAGCTTGATGCCGATCCACAGCAGCAGGATCGCGCCCACGAGCTTCAGGAACGGAATGGCCAGCAGGGTCAGCGCGAAGAAGATCAGGATCACGCGCAGCAGGATGGCGCCGGCGGTGCCCCACAGGATGCCCTGCGTGCGCTGGGCCGGCGGCAGCTTGCGGCAGGCCAGCGCGATCACGACGGCGTTGTCGCCGCCAAGAAGGATGTCGATCATGATGATCTGACCGACGGCGACCCAGAATTCCGGGGTCATGAACTGTTCCATAGTTTCCTCTGTGTCTTGTGACCGTCCCGCCCCACCGTTGCGTGGTGGCCGCGGGCATGGCACATGCGATGCGTTTCGATTCATCCCGGGCGGGCTGATCGAAGCGAGGAAATGAAACCGGGTGACACCGGGGGATCCAACGACGCTTCGACCAAACCTGCACAGGTTCAAATCGAAGGTCTGGCTCGGCACGCGCACGGCCGTTCGCCGACATGCGCAATGCCCGACAGGCCGGAAGTGTTGTGCTTCGTATTGACGACCTGGCGATGTCCGTCGTGGGTGCGACGGCCGGGAGCTACTCCCCTTCGTGGGCGCGATTAGAGCATCGGCGCTCGCGCGCTGGCAACCGAAAGTTTCAAGCCTTCAAACGGAAGGCGCTCAAAACCTGCATTGCGACAAGGTCTATTGCTACAAATTTGGTAGCGCCTATAACCTTCGAGGGTCTCGGGACATTGGCGGACTATGATCGCCCGCCCTGCCGATCTTTCTGCGTTCATGGCCGCCATCCACATCACCGACATCGAGGCCGCCATCAATCACTGGCGCGAGAAGAGCCCCTCGCCCGATGGCGTCACGCTCGCGCCCGAGCTGCGCGCGCTGGCCGAGGTCTATGCGCTCATGGTCTATCACCACGAGGACGAGGTCGACGAGGTCGGCTTCCCGGCCAAGGCCTGGGCCGCCTGGCTGGATTGGTACCAGAGCACGCCCGACACCCCCTGCATCGCGATCTGCTCCACCAGCCAGGGCGACGACCAGTGCAAGGGCTGCGGGCGCAGCTTCGACGAGGTGCAGCACTGGCCCGCGATGACGCCGGCCGAGAAGCGCGTCACCTGGCGCCGCATCACCATGGAGGATTCGGCCTGGCGCTTCAACCGCTATGCCGAGCGCGCGCGCGAGGCCGAGCCGCCGAAGTGGCCCGACGAGCCGGACGATCCCGCCGTGCCCACCGGGCCCGAAGACGCGAGCTGAGCGGCCGGCCCGATGCGTCGCCTCGCGCAAGCGCCCAACCTCGCCATCGCGACGCTGTGGGTGCATGCGCTGCGCGAGGACGGCGTGGCCGCGACTGTGCAGCGCGAGTACCTGGGCGCGGCGGCCGGCCAGCTGCCGCCCGATCAGTGCCTGCCCGAGATCTGGATCGACGACGAAAGCCAGTTCGAGCTCGCGCAGCGGCTGCTGCATGCGCTGCAGCACCGGCCGCAGCGCAGCTGGCAGTGCGTCTGCGGCGAGCGGATCGAGGGCGGCTTCGAGCAGTGCTGGCAGTGCGGCGAGATGATGCCGCTCTGAGATTCCAGGCTACTTCCAGCGCAGCAGCTCGATGTCGACGCTGTTCGCGCCGTCGCCGAGCGTCAGCGTGTTCTCCTGGATCGTCGCCTGCAGCTGCATCGAGCGCTGCGCCAGTGCCGCGAGCGCCTGCGAGGCGGCGGTGGGCACGCGGTAGACGCGCAGGTTCTGCGGCCGCGAGAGCTTGTTCTCGATGCCGCGCCACCAGATCTCGGCCGCGTGGTTGAAGCAGTAGACGATCACCTCGTCGGCCTTGCCGCAGGCCTTGATGACGGGCTTGTCCTCGGGCTGGCCGACCTCGATCCACAGCCGGGTCTGGCCCGTGAAGTCGCGCAGCCAGACATCGGGCTCGTCCACGTTCGACAGGCCGGCGCCGAAGGCCAGCGTGCCGTCGCCGTTGCAGATGTCCTGCAACTGGTGCGCGTTGAGCGCCAGCGCGACCAGCCGGATCATCATCCGCTCGTCGGTCTCGCTCGGATGGCGCGCCAGCGTGAGCGCGTGGTCGGCGTAGTAGCCGTGGTCGATGTCGGCCACCGCGAGGTTGGCCTTGAAGATGGTGGATTTGAGCGCCATGGGTGCGCGAGTGTATGCGCGCGCTCCCGGGCCGGCGCCGGCCCGGGAACTGCTCGCCGGCCGATCAGTAGGCGACCGAGGCCTGCAGGTACACGGTGCGCGGCTGGCCCACGTACTTGCCGCCGTTGTTGTCCACCGAGCGGTTGAAGTAGCGGCGGTCGAACAGGTTCTTCACGCCCACGGCCAGCTTGAGGTTGCGCATCGTCGGGCCGAAGTCGTAGCCGGCGCGCACGTTCATCACCGCGTAGCCGGGGATGTTGCCGAGGCGGCCGGTGCTGTCCTCGAGCGTGACGTAGCGCGCATTGGTGTCGGGCGAGCCCGGCGAGCGCTGCTTCGACTGCGCGTAGACGTCGGCGTTGAAGGTCCACGGGCCGCGCTCGTAGCGCGCGCCCAGCGTGGCCACCTGGCGCGAGTAGAACGGCAGGTCGCGGCCCGCGAAGGCGCCGGCCTTCTGGATCGCCTGCGTGTAGGTGTAGGTCGCCGACACCGACAGCCCCTTGAGGGCGGGGCTCAGGTCGCCGAGCTCGTAGCGCAGCGCCGATTCCAGGCCGCGGTGGCGCGTGGCGCCCAGGTCGGTCCACTGGCCGACGTCGCCGGTGATCGAGCGCGCGAGCTGCAGCTCCTTGTCGAAGTCGATGTTGAACAGCGTGAGCTCCGAACTCCAGGCCTCGCCCTTGTAGTGCGTGCCGATCTCATAGGTCTTCGCCTTCTCGGGATGCAGGCCGTCGGTGGACTGGGCGAGCTGCGCGTACTGCTGCGGCCCGAAGGACACGCCGGCGTTCGCGAACAGCGACCAGCGCTCGTTCATGCGGTACATCACCGAGACGGTCGGCAGCCATTCGTTGGAGTCGATCTTCGGCGCGATCACGCTGGTGATGCGGCTGTTGGTGAGCCCCACCACGTCGTTGTGCGAGCGGATCGCCTCGTAGCGCACGCCGGGCGTCACGGTCCAGTTGCCGAAGTCGATGCGGTCGTCGATGTAGAAGGCGTTGGCGGTGGTGCCGCCGGCGCTGGTCTGGTAGGCCGGCTGCGCCAGCGTGCTGGCGTCGAAGCCCAGGCGCGGGCGGTAGTAGCTGCTGCGCGTGGCCACTTCCGAGCTGGACTCCTTGAGGTAGCGGTAGCCCACGCTGACTTCCTGCACCACGCTGCCCGAGTCGATGAGGCGCGAGTAGCGCGGCTCGATCGCGAAGGTGTGGTACTCGCGCGGCGCCGCGGTCAGGCGGCGCTGGTTGGCGGTGGTGCCCGTGCCTTCCTGCTCAAGGTGGCTGCCGCGGAACGAGTCGGTGTAGTAGGTCAGCAGTTCGAACTTGTTGATGCCGTCGTTGTGCGTGTAGCGCAGCGAGCCGTCGGTGCGCCGTCCGGTGAACTCGTCGAAGGGACGGTCCGACTGGAACGGGTTCAGCGCGTACTGCGCCGTCGTCAGGCCGCCGGGCATGCGGCCCTGGCCCTCGAAGTGGTGCAGCGCCACCGCGATGTCGTCGGTCTTCGAGAAGCGGTAGCTGCCCTTGAGCATCACGTCGTCGATGTTGGTCTTGTCGTTGCTCTGGCGAAAGCCCTCGCCGTGCGTGCCCGAGTACAGCAGCGCCAGGCCCAGGCCCTTGTCGTTGGTGCCGCCGACGAACACGCTGGGCGTGGACTTGGTGCCGCCGCCATGGCCCGCGCTCTCCACGCCGACGCTCGCCTCGGCGGCGAACTTCTCGGGGATCGAGCGCGTCACGAAGTTGATGATGCCGCCCACGTTCTGCGGTCCGAAGCGCACCGAGCCGGCGCCGCGCACCACGTCCACGGTCTCGATGTTGCCCAGCGACAGCGGCGCCAGCGACAGCTGTGGCTGGCCGTAGGGCGCGTAGGCCAGCGGCACGCCGTCCATCAGGATGGTGGAGCGCGGCGACAGGCGCGAGGTCAGGCCGCGCACGCCGACGTTCAGCGAGATGTCGCTGCCGCCGGTGCCGTTGCTCTCCTGCACCTGCACGCCGGGGATCTGGCGCAGCACGTCGCGCACGCTCGACGAGCCGCTCTCGCGGATCTGGCGCTGTTCGACGATGGTCCGCGCGCCGGGATGCTCGACGACCTTCTTCTCGGTCGGGCTGCCGAGCCAGTCACCGGTGACGGTGATGGCCTCGAGCGCCTTGCCGTCGGCGCCCGCGGGCACGTCGCCCTCGGCGGCGAAGCCGGGCAGGCTCAGGGGAAGCAGGGCCATCGCGATGGCGGTGCGTTGGAAGGGGGACACGGGAACTCCTCGGGTTTTTGAAATTGAAGAAGGAACGGGCGGGCGTGGGGCGCGTCGTTCGGGCAGGACGGCGTCGTCGCGCCGTCGTCGTCGAATCGCCTGGCGTGAGGCTCAGGACGAGGGGCGCGCGACCGCGGCGCTGCGCCTGGCCGCCTCGGCCGCCGTGCGGCGGCGCCGCCACCAGAGCCAGATGCCGCTGAAGCCCAGGCCGCCGAGCGCGAGGCCCAGCAGCGCGGTCACGATCTCGTGGACCACGCCGCCGAGCTCGCCGGTGTGCAGCGGGAAGATCACCGCCACCGAGCCGTTGCCGGCATCGAGCTCCTGCCACTTGCGCGCGGCCAGCACCTCGCCGGTGATCGGGTGGAGCCAGGCCGAGCTGATGCCGTTGGGATGCGGGTCGTCGGGCAGCTTGAAGCGAACGCGCACGGGCCGGTCGGCCTTGCCGGGCACCGCCACGTAGCCGATCGGCTGGCCCGGATGCACCTGCTGCGCGCGCGCCACGATCTCGTCCAGCGACAGGCGCGGGCCCTGGGCCGCGCCCTTGGCGATCGTCGGCGCCTTGACCGGCTTCTGCCCCATGGCGGCGGAGATGAAATCGCCCAGCGGCCGCCAGGCCATGTAGGCCCCCGTGGCGACCGACACCGCGATCAGCAGGCCGAGCACCGCGCCGCCCGTGCGGTGCAGGTCGAACAGCCCGCGCAGCAGGCCGCGGTTCAGCACGATGCGCAGCGAGGGCGGCCAGCGCGTCGGCCACCACAGCACCAGGCCCGTCACCAGCAGCACCAGGTAGGACAGCGCGACGAAGGCCAGGATGCCCTTGCCGGTGCTGTCGAGCAGCAGGCTGTTGTGGATCTTGTAGATCAGGTTGTAGGCACCTTCCTGGGTGCCGCGCCGGCCCTGTTCGGCGCCGGTGAAGGGGTCGAGGTAGACCGTGCCGTCCCAGCTGCCGCGCACCAGCACCCAGTAGCTGTCGCCGGGCTGGCGCGGCGGGCGCAGGGTCAGGTTGGTGTCGGGGCCGAACTCGGCCAGCAACCGCTGGCGCAGCGGTTCCAACGGCAGCCGCGCCGCGGTGGCGTCGCCGGCCGTGCGTGCGACGAACAGCTCGGGATGGGCCTGGCGATCGAGCGGCTGGCCCACGACCAGTGCCGCGCCGAGCAGGGCGGTGACGGCGAGGATCGGGCCGAGCGTGAGGCCGACCCAGCGGTGGATCTTGAGCCAGAGACGTCGCAGGGAAGCGCGCAGCATGGACAACGGGGACGCCGAGGCGTCCCGCACGGAAGTGTTGCTGGCTGGCGCACGGCCGGCATGCGGCGTGCGTTGGCTAGGAAATTGGAAGGAAACCGGAAAGGGCGATCGAAACGAATCGGCCGCCCTCGGACGGATTCAGGCGGCCTCAGCGAACGAACCAACCGCTTGGGAAAAGCGGTTGGTGCATCGATGCACAGGGCGTCAGATTCTACCGGCGAGTTCGGCCGCCTTGCCCACGTAGCTGGCCGGTGTCATGGCCAGCAGGCGGGCTTTTTCCTCTTCGGGAATCGCGAGCGAACGGATCAGGCCATGCAGCGCCTCGGCCGTCACGGTCTGGCCGCGCGTCACTTCCTTGAGCTGCTCGTAGGCGCCCTGCACGCCGAAGCGGCGCATCACGGTCTGGATCGGCTCGGCCAGCACTTCCCACGAGGCGTCGAGGTCGGCCGCGAGCGCGTCGCGGTTGAGCTCGAGCTTGCCCAGGCCGGTGGCCAGGCTCGCATAGGCCAGGGTCGCGTAGCCGAAGGCCACGCCGATGTTGCGCAGCACCGTGCTGTCGGTCAGGTCGCGCTGCCAGCGGCTGATCGGCAGCTTCTCGCTCAGGTGGCGCAGCAGTGCGTTGGCCAGGCCCAGGTTGCCCTCGGCGTTCTCGAAGTCGATCGGGTTGACCTTGTGCGGCATGGTCGAGGAGCCGATCTCGCCCTTCTTGAGCCGCTGCTTGAAGTAGCCCAGGCTCACGTAGCCCCAGACGTCGCGCGAGAAGTCGACCAGGATGGTGTTGGCGCGCGCCACGGCATCGAACAGCTCGGCCATGTAGTCGTGGGGCTCGATCTGGATGCTGTAGGGCTGGAAGCTCAGGCCCAGGCCCAGCGGCGCCGGGGTCTCGACGACCTTGCGGCTGAAAGCCTCCCAGTCGAAGTCGGGCCAGGCCGCCAGGTGGGCGTTGTAGTTGCCGACCGCGCCGTTCATCTTGCCCAGCAGCTGCACCGAGGCGATCTGCGCGCGCGCCTTCGACAGCCGCACCGCCACGTTGGCGATCTCCTTGCCGACCGTGGTCGGGCTGGCGGTCTGGCCGTGGGTGCGCGAGAGCATCGACACGTCGGCGAACTGGTGCGCCATCTCGCGCAGCTTGGCGATCAGGCCGTCGATCGCGGGCAGCAGCACGGTGTCGCGCGAGGCCTGGATCTGCAGCGCATGGCTGGTGTTGTTGATGTCCTCGCTGGTGCAGGCGAAGTGCACGAACTCGGCCGCGGCCAGCAGCTCGGGGCGGGCTTCGAACTTGGACTTGATCCAGTATTCGACCGCCTTCACGTCGTGGTTGGTGGTCTTCTCGATCTCCTTGATGGCCAGCGCGTCGGCCTCGGAGAAGTGCGAGACCAGGCCCATCAGGTACTTGCGGGCGCCGCCGGTCAGCGGCTTGAATTCGGCGAAGCCGCAGTCCGACAGCGCGATGAACCACGCCACTTCGACCTGCACGCGCCGGTGCATGTAGCCCTGCTCGCTCATCAGGGGGCGCAGGGCCGCGAGTTTGGCCGCGTAACGGCCGTCCAGGGGGGAAAGGGCGGAGACGGTGGAGAAGCTCATGCCCGAATTTTAGGCGGGCCGCCCGGGGACGAACCCGGTACACCGAAAGCCGGGCTTTGGCGTTCCCCTAAAATGATTATGAACAAACGTTATCAATGTCGAGGGAGAGAGCCTTCATGAAACTGATCGGATCCGCCGCCAGTCCCTATGTGCGCAAGGTGCGCGTGGTGCTGGCCGAGAAGCGGCTCGACTACCAGTTCGTGATCGAGGACGTCTGGTCGCCCGACACGACCATCGCCAATTCGAACCCCCTGGGCAAGGTGCCGTGCCTGATCATGGAAGGCGGCGAGGCGATGTTCGACTCGCGCGTGATCGTCGAATACATCGACACCCTGTCGCCGGTCGGCAAGCTGATTCCCCAGCAGAGCCGCGAGCGCGCCGAGGTCAAGACCTGGGAGGCGCTGGCCGACGGCGTGATGGATGCCGGCGTGCTGTGGCGGCTGGAGCGCACCTGGTCCGGCCGTGCCGACGGCGAGCGCAGCGAGGCCTGGATCGACCGCCAGCGCGCCAAGGTCGAGGCCGGCGTGGCCGCCATGGCCAAGGGCCTGGGCGACAAGCCCTTCTGCAGCGGCATCCACCTGAGCCTGTCGGACATCGCGGTGGGCTGCACCCTGGGCTGGCTGAACCTGCGCTTCCCCGAGATCGAATGGCGCGCCGAGCACGCGAACCTCGCGAAGCTCTATGACAAGCTGATGCAGCGCCCGAGCTTCATCGACACCCAGCCCTGAGCCGCTGAACGGCTTTCGCCCATGAAAAAAGCGCCTTCCGGCGCTTTTTTGCCGTCGGCCCGGCCTCAGGGCTTGCGCAGCGTGTACTGCACCACGTCGATGCTGCGCTCGGCGAAGGCGGCCTCGCAGTAGGCCAGGTAGAACTCCCAGATCCGCATGAAGCGCTCGTCGAAACCGAGCTGCAGCACCTGGGCGCGCTGCGCCAGGAAGCGCTCGCGCCAGCGCCGCAGGGTCTCGGCGTAGTCGGCGCCGAAGGCGAATTCGTCGACCACCTCGAGCCCCGCGGCCTCGGCGGCACGCCGGAACTCGCGCGGGCAGGGCAGGCAGCCGCCCGGGAAGATGTACTGCTGGATGAAGTCGGTGGCGTCCACGTAGCGCTCGAACAGCCCGTCGTCGATCACGATGCTCTGGATGCAGGCGCGCCCGCCCGGCTTGAGCAGCCGGCTCACGCTCGCGAAGTAGGTCGGCCAGTATTCGCGGCCCACGGCCTCGACCATCTCGATCGAGCAGATCGCATCGAAGGGCGCGTCGTTGGTGGTCCGGCCGATGTCGCGGTAGTCCTGCAGCCGCAGGTCGACCGGCAGGCCCTCGGTGCGCTGGCGCGCGTGGGCGAGCTGCTCGTGCGAGAGCGTCACGCCGGTGACGGCGGCGCCGAATTCGGTCGCGGCCTTCTCGGCCAGCGCGCCCCAGCCGCAGCCGATCTCGAGCACCCGGTCGCCGGGCCGCACGCCCGCCATGGCGAGCGCGCGCCGCACCTTGGCGTGCTGCGCCTCGGGCATCGGCCGCGTCAGGTCGCCCTCGAACCAGGCCGACGAGTAGTTCATCGTCTCGTCGAGCCAGAGTTCGTAGAAGGCATTGCCCAGGTCGTAGTGCGCCTGGATGTTGCGTGCGCTGCCGGTCCTGCTGTTGCGGTTCAGCAGCAGGTGGCGCAGGCGGTAGAGCAGGCGGCCGGTCCAGCTGCCGTAGAACACGTTCTCGATCGCGCGCCGGTTCGCCACGAACACGCGCAGCAGCTCGACCAGGTTCGGCGTGGTCCAGTCGCCCGCGATGTAGCTCTCGGCGAAACCGATGTCGCCCGACTTCAGCGCGGCGCTGCAGACGGTCCAGTTGCGCAGCGTGAGCGAGGCGGTCGGGCCCTCGCCCGGCGCGGCGCCGAAGTGGCGCACCGAGTCGTCGGGCAGCCGCACGGTCAGCGAGCCGTGCGCCAGGCGTTGCAGCAGGCGCAGCACGCTGCGGGCCGCGCGCGGCGCGTCCTGCGGCAGGTGGAAGCCCGAGGCGGGCGAGTCGGCAGTGGTCGTCGTCGGGGTCATGGGTTCGCCTGCGGCTGGCGCGGCTCGCCGCGCGACACGGAATGAAGCGGCGGGGCCGGCTTGTGGACGAAGGGCACGCGCTTGAGCCACAGCCGCGCGGCCTGCCAGTGGATGCGGGCGATCAGGCCCAGCGTCATGGCGGGGTAGCGCCAGAACGCGCGCCGCAGGCTGGCCGCGTCGAGCGCCTGGAGTTCGCCGCCGACGCTGGTCTGCAGCAGCGGGCCGTCGGCGTCGTCGTGGTCGATGCGCACCAGGGTGCGCGTGCGTTCGGCGTCGGTGAAGAAGCGGAAGCGGTAGCTGCCGTCGATGCGGCAGAACGGCGAGACGTGGAAGGCCTTGGTCGCGCGCAGCTCGGGGCCGAAGGCCGGCCGGTCGAGCAGGTAGCAATGGCGTTCGCCGAAGGTGTTGTTGACCTCGACCACGATCGCGCGCAGCGCGCCCGCGCGGTCGTGGCAGTACCAGAAGCTGACAGGCTTGAAGGTGTAGCCGAACACCCGCGGGTAGCAGTGCAGCCAGGCCTCGCCGTCGGCGTCGTCGATGCCGTGGGCGGCCAGCAGTTCGTCGAGCCAGGCCAGCGCGCCGCCCGCGTCGGGCGCGCGGCCGTCGCCATGGTCGACGTCGTGGAAGGACAGCGCGCCGCGGCGGTTGAACGCGAGCGCCTGGCTGCCGTCGCGGTGCAGCGCGCGCATCGGCAGCATAAGGAAGAAGGTGGGGTAGGCGAAGGCATTGCGGGCCGGGCGCAGCCGTGCATGCCGGACCTCGCCGAAGCCGATCAGCGGCAACGGCCCCGCCGTGGTCATGAGGCGGCTTTCCCGGTCGCCAGCTGCGCCTGCAGGCCGCGGGCCGCGGCCAGGCCGGCCTTCAGGCCGTCCTCGTGGAAGCCGTAGCCCATCCAGGCGCCCGCGAACCAGGTGCGGCGCTGTCCCTGCAGCGCGGGCACCCGCGACTGGGCATCGATCGCTGCTAGATCGAGCACCGGGTGGGCGTAGTCGTATTCGGCCATGACCTCACTACGCGCGATCTCGCGAACCGGATTCAGCGAAACGATCACCGGTTGCGACCAGGGCAGCGGCTGCAGCTTGTTGAGCAGGTAGTGCAGGCAGACGCCGCCCGATTCCCGCGCGCCGTCCGCGCGCTGATAGTTCCAGGCGGCCCAGGCGGAGGGCCGCTCGGGCAGCACAGAGGCGTCGGTGTGCAGCACCGCGTGGTTCGGCTGGTAGCGGATCGCGCCGAGCACCGCAGCCTCGGCGGGGCTGGGCTCGGCCAGCAGCGCCAGGGCCTGGTCGGAATGGGTGGCGAGCACCAGGTGGTCGAAGGCCTCGGTGCCGGCATCGGTGGCGATGCGCACGCCGTCGGCGTCGCGCTCGATGCGCCGCACCGGCGTGTTCAGGCGCGCATCGGACAGGCCCGCGACGATCTTCTCGACGTAGCGTTGCGAGCCGCCGCGCACGGTGCGCCATTGCGGCCGGTTGGCGATCTGGATCAGGCCGTGGTTGTGGCAGAAGCGGATCATGGTCGCGACCGGGAAGGCCAGCATCTGCGCGGTCGGGCAGCTCCAGATGCAGGCCATCATCGGCAGGAAATACCAGTCGCGGAAGGCCGGGCCGAAGCGGTGGGCATCGAGGAAATCGCCGAGCGGCTGCGCCAGTTCGCCCTCGGTGCCGGCGAGCGCGATGCGCGTGGTCAGCCGGTTGAAGCGCATCAGATCGGCCAGCATGCCCAGGAAGCGCGGGTCGACGAGGTTGCGGCGCTGCGCGAACACGGTCGCGAGGCTGCTGCCGCTCCATTCCAGGCGCCCGCCGCTGGGCCGCGTCGCCTGGACCGAGAACGACATGTCCGAGTCGGCGGTCGCCACGCCCAGGTCGGCGAACAGGCGGATCAGTTCGGGGTAGGTGCGGTCGTTGTAGACCAGGAAACCCGTGTCGACGCCGTGCGCGACGCGTTCGCCCGAACCGGGCGATGTCGGCAGCGAGACCGTGGCCGTGTGCGCGTGGCCACCGAAGTAGTCACTGGCTTCGAAGAGGGTGATGCGGGCCGAATCGCGCAGCGCGTGGGCCGCGGCCAGTCCCGAGATGCCGGCGCCGACGATGGCGACCCGGGTCGGCGGCCTCATGGCACCGCCCCGGGTTGGCTGGAAGACAAAAATGCTGCGAGGCGCCCCGACGCGAAGGAGGGAGGGAGGGAGGAGGAGAAGAATCGCCTCGGGATTTCGACCAGACGGCAAGCGCCCGGAAGACCTCGCAACATGAAAACCGTGGGGCATTCGCTGCCCACGCGAGTTATGAGCGAGGACTTTGCCGCACGGTTCCCACCGCAGTGGTAAGCATTTGTGACGATCCGTTCACAATCTGATTGACGCATCGGTAAATAATATTACCGATACGTCTTCGTGTGAACTGATCAGTTTCGAATTCGATCGCCGGTGCGAACCTGCCGGCATCAGCCCGGATTGGCGGCCAACTGCTTCTCGATGATCGCGATGAAGGCGTTCTCGTCGGGCGCCGTCATGCTCGACCAGGCCTGGACCACCTTGCCGTCGCGGCCGATCAGGTACTTGTAGAAGTTCCATTTCGGCGTCGTGCCCGAGGCCTGGGCCAGCTGCTTGAACAGCGGATTGGCGTCCGAGCCGCGCACCGAGGACTTGCCGAACATCGGGAATTTCACGCCGAAAGTGCTTTCGCAGAAGTCGGCGATCTCCTTGTTCGAAGCCGATTCCTGAGCGAAATCGTTCGACGGGAAGCCCAGCACCACCAAGCCGCGCGCGCGGTACTTGCTGTCGAGCGCCTCCAGTCCCTTGTACTGCGGCGTGAAGCCGCAGAAGCTGGCCGTGTTGACCACCAGCACCACCTTGCCCGAGTACTGGCACAGGGACTGTGGTTTTTCGTCCTGCAGCCGCGGGAAGGTGTGCTGCAGTATGGCGGGACAGCCTGCCGCCGCCTGGGGCGCGGCAGCCGGTGCGGGTGCCGCGGGTTGCTGGGCGAAGGCCGGTGCCGTTGCGGTCAACAGGCCGGCCATCAGGGCCATTGCCGACGTACGGAGCATCGGGACCGACAATGGGGTGGGGGTTCGCATGGCGGGCTCCTGGTTCACAAAAAGGGGGGCGCATCCGTGCCGCGACGGCGCACGTATTCGCATCATCGCGCGCCTGTCATGGATGCGCCAAACGTGCCGTTTAAAATCGGCGGCCTTAGAAAGATATAGATGCTCTATCCGGAACTCTTCAGACAGCTCGAATCCGTCCGCTGGGACATGGACAAGGACATCCCGTGGCAGTCGTTCGACGCTTCGCTGCTGTCCGAAGAGCAGGCGCAAACCATCAAGATGAACGCCATCACGGAGTGGGCGGCGCTGCCGGCCACCGAGATGTTCCTGCGCGACAACCGCCACGATAGCGATTTTTCCGCTTTCATGTCGATCTGGTTCTTCGAGGAGCAGAAGCACTCGCTGGTGCTCATGGAGTACCTGAAGCGCTTCAGCCCCCAGCACGCCCCCACCGAGGCCGAGCTGCACGAGGTGCGCTTCGACTTCGACCCGGCGCCCCCGCTCGAAACCCTGATGCTGCATTTCTGCGGCGAGATCCGCCTCAACCACTGGTACCGCCGTGCCGCCCAGTGGCACACCGAGCCGGTCATCAAGCACATCTACACCACGCTGAGCCAGGACGAAGCCCGCCACGGCGGCGCCTACCTGCGCTACATGAAGCGCGCGCTCGAAAAGTTCGGCGACGAGGCCCGTTCGGCCTTCACCAAGGTCGGCGTGCTGATGGCGAGCGCCCGGCGCACCGCCCAGGCGCTGCACCCGACCAACCTGCACGTGAACAAGGCGCTGTTCCCGAACGACACGATCCAGAGCCGCATGCCCGATCCGGACTGGCTCGAGCACTGGCTCGACAAGCAGATCAAGTTCGACGCGGTCTGGGAAACCAAGGTCGGCGAGCGCATCCTGCACAACCTGAGCCTGCTGATGAACCGCAGCTTCAAGACGGTCCAGGAACTGAACCGCTACCGCAAGGAACTGGCGGCCAGCCTCGGCCCCAAGCCCGAATACCAGGGCGCGTAAGCAAGCAAAGACAGCAGAAAATCGCCCCGCACGCCGGGGCGATTTTTTTGGGCCCCGCGTCACAAACCGGCACCGCCAGCCGTCTTGCCTTCATGGACGCCGCCACCCTCGCCTTCGACCGCCACCGCCCGCGCCTGCAGGGCATCGCCTACCGCATGCTCGGCTCCGTGGCCGAGGCCGAGGAGGTCGTGCAGGACGCCTGGCTGCGCTGGCACGAAACCGCCACCGAGGCGCTCGACAGCACCGAGGCCTGGCTGGTCACGGTCGTGACCCGGCTGTCGATCGACCGGCTGCGCGCGGCCAAGGTGCAGCGCGAGCACTACAGCGGCCACTGGATGCCCGAGCCGATGCTCACCGAGTCGCCGGCCACGCCCGAGGAAGTGCTGGCGCGCGCCGACGACGTCTCGGTGGCCTTCCTGACCGTGCTCGAGCGGCTGGCGCCCGAGGCGCGCGCGGCCTTCCTGCTGCGCGAGGTGTTCGACACCGACTACGACGAGATCGCGCGCATGCTCGGCAAGAGCGAGGCCGCCTGCCGCCAACTCGTGCACCGCGCCAAGACCCAGGTGCAGGAAGGACGGCCGCGCTACCGCGTGTCGCGTGAGACCCAGATGCGGCTGCTGCGCAGCTTCGCCGAGGCCTCGGCCAAGGGCAGCGTGCGCGAGCTCGAGGCCTTCTTCACCGAAGAGGCCGAGCTGGTCGGCGACGGCGGCGGCAAGGTCCAGACCTTCACGCACGGGCTGGTCGGCGCGCGCCGCATCGCGCAGCTCTACTTCGCCGTGCAGCGGCGCCACGCGGGCGGCGAGCCGGAACGCAGCGTGCGCACCGAGCTGGTCGACCTCAACGGCGAGCCGGGCCTGCTGCGCTTCATCGGCGGCGTGCTCGAGTCGGCCCAGACCTTCGAGTTCGACGGCGACCGCATCGCGCGCGTGCGCGCGCAGCGCAATCCCGACAAGCTCGCGCGCATCGCCGCGGCCTTCGCGCGCTGATTTTTTTCCGACTTCGTGTCACAGGCCGGCGGGCCGGCGCGTCTTCAGTGTGTATCCCGATTTCATCGTCAACCACTGGAGAACATCGCCATGAACACCGCCCCCCGCCTGAACTGGTTCAAGACCGTGCCCAAGGCCTTCGAGGCCCTGCTGTCGGTCAACACCGCCATCGCCAACACCACGCTCGAGAAGAAGCTGGTCGACCTCGTGTTCGCCCGCGTCTCGCAGATCAACGGCTGCGCCTACTGCCTCGACATGCACGTGCGCGACCTGCGCAAGGAGGGCGAAGGCTGGCAGCGCATCAACAGCCTCGCGACCTGGCGCGAGATGAGCTTCTACGACGCGCGCGAGCGCGCCGCGCTGGCCTGGGCCGAGTCGCTCACGCGCATGGCCGACCGCCACGATGCGCGCGATGCCGAGTACGAGGCGCTGAAGGCCGCCTTCAGCGACCTCGAGATCGCCGAGCTCACGGTCGCGGTGGCGCAGATCAATTCGTGGAACCGCATGAACGTCGCGATGCACGTGCCCGCGCCGGTCAAGCCGCTCGAGTGAGCGCAGCGGCCGGACGCTCCTAGCGCCGCTCGACCACCATCGGCGAGATGCGCAGGCTCTCGCGCACCTGCGACACCGCCTCGCCCGCTTCGCCGCGCGAGGCGAAAGGCCCGGCCTGCAGCCGGTGCGTGCCGGCCTCGCTGAACACGCGCAGTTGCGGCGCGAGCGCAGGCAGGCCGCGCGCGGCCTGGGCGCGCAGGGTTTCGGCGCCGCCGCGTTCGCGGAAGGCGCCGAGCTGGACCCAGAAGCCGGCCGACGGCTTGTCGGGCCCGGCCAGCGAGGCCGCTGCGGCGGCAGCCACCGCCGCGGGCGTGGGCCCGCTCGGCGGCGCGGCCGCGGCCGGTGCCAGCGGCGGCAGGGCATTCACCACCATGGGCGGGCGCGGTCCCGGCGGCGGCTCGACCTCGTCGTCGGCGCCAGGGGCGGGCCCGGCCGCGGCGGGCGGTGCCACCGGCATCGTCGAAGCCTCGGGCGCGTTCGTTCCCACCGTCGAGACCCAGACCGAGGGCACGGCCACCGGCGCGGCGGCCGCGCGCACAGGCATCGGCGGTGGCGGCACGTAGACCGGTGCAGCGGGTGCGGGCGCGGGTGCCGTGTAGACAGGCGCCGCCGCCAGCATCGTGTCCGACCCGCGCCGCCAGGCGCCGGTGCGGATGTCCTCGTTCGTGATGCGTTCGATCTCCACCGGCGCCACGCCGCGCAGCAGGTCGAGCTTGAGCGCGGCCGTGTAGCTCAGGTCGATGACGCGGCCGTCGACGAAGGGCCCGCGGTCGTTCACGCGCACGATCGCCTCGCGGCCGTTGGCCGGGTTGCGCACGCGCACGTAGCTCGGCAGCGGCAGCGTCTTGTGGGCCGCCGTCATCGCGTACATGTCGTAGGGCTCGCCGCTGGCCGTCGAGCCCGCGTGGAACTTGCGCCCGTACCAGGAGGCCAGGCCCGATTCGCGGAACGGCCGGTCGTCGGTGATCGGCGTGTAGCCGCGGCCGAGCACGGTGTAGGGCTTGCTGGTGCCGCCGCTGCCGCGGATCGGCTCGATGCGGGGCTCGGCGTCGGGAACGCGCTCGAGGTTGGAGGGCGGACTGGCGCCCGGGCCGTCGCGGCCACCGCCGCCGCCGCGTGGCCCGCTCGCGCAGCCCGCGAGCACGACGGCGACAGCCACCGCACAGGCGGCGCAGGCCGCGCTGGGTCGGCGGGCGCCGCGCGCCTCAACCAAACACGGCCCTCCACAGCGCCAGCATCGCTTCGCGCTGCGCGGCCAGCGCGGGTGGCGTCACCTGCGTCGGCTCCTCGTTGAGGCGTGCGCGGTGCTGCACGCGCCGCAGCTCGCGGTAGGCCGCGGCCGCGTTGCGGCCCACGCCCGCGGGCAGCAGGCCGGCGTCTTCCGCGCGGATCAGCAGCGCGATGTTGCCGAGGTTGGGGATCAGCTCAGGATGCTCGCTGGAGGCCGACAGCACCAGGAACTGCACCGCGAACTCGGCATCGACCATGCCGCCGGGGCTGTGCTTGACGTCGAAGCGGTCGGCCTTCACGGGCCGCGCGCCGCGCAGCTTGTCGCGCATCGCGATGATCTCGGCCTTCAGCGCCTCGCGGTTGCGCGGCGCCACCAGCACGGCCTCGCGCACCTGGTCGAAGCGCGCGCCGAGCTCGGCGCCGTGGTCCTCGCTGCCGAGCACGAAGCGCGCGCGCGTCATGGCCTGGTGTTCCCAGGTCCAGGCGGTGTTGCTGCCGCGGCCGAGCTGGTACTTCTCGTAGGCCTGGAAGCTGGTGGTCAACAGGCCCGAATTGCCGTTGGGCCGCAGCGCGGTGTCGATCTCGAACAGGTCGCCCTCGCGCGTCTTCACCGTGAGCCAGTTGATGAGCTTGCGCACGTAGGCCGCGTAGACCTCGCCGGCGCGCTCGTCGTCGTCGTCGTAGACGAACACGATGTCGAGGTCGCTGCCGTAGCCCAGTTCTTTGCCGCCGAGCTTGCCGTAGCCGATGATCGCGAACTGCGCCACCTCGCGGTGCCGGTTGCGCACGTGCGGCCAGCACCAGCGGGCGGTCACGCGCAGCGTGGTGTCGGCCAGCGCGCTGAGGTCGTCGGCCACCTGCTCGACGGTGATGCGGCCGTCCACGTCGCGCGCCAGGGTGCGGAACACCTCGGCATGGTGCGCGTGGCGCAGCAGGTTCAGCAGGCGCTCCTCGTCGGCCTCGCCGGTGCGGCTCAGCGAGGCATGGCGCGCCTCGAGCTCGCGCTCGAACTCGGCGGCCACGAAGCGGCCCGACAGCATCTCGTCGCTGGCCAGCTCGTCGATCACGCCCGGGTGCTGCATCAGGTAGCGCGCCGGCCAGCGCGCCGAGCCCAGCAGCCGCAGCAGGCGTTCCTGCACCGCGGGCCGTTCGACCAGCAGCGCCAGGTAGCTCTCGCGGCGCAGCAGCGGCTCGATCCAGTCGGCCCAGCGCAGCGCGGCCTCGACAGGGTGGGTGGTCTGGCCCTGGCCGTCGCCGTCGGGCTCGCGCAGCCACTGGCCGGTGCGCTGCACCAGCTGGCGCAGTCGCGCGCGCGTTTCATCGCGCAGCGCCATCATGCGCGGCGTCTCGCACCAGTCCTTGATGCGCTCGGCGAAGGCCGGCGGCAGCTCGTCGAGCAGGTCCGACAGCTCGGCCGGCGCGGCCGCCTTGCGCGCGCCGTTGCACTTGCCGTTGCAGGGCTTGTCGCCGCCCAGCAGCTTGTCGAACTCCTGCGCGACGAACTCGCGATGGGTGTCGAGCTGGGCCAGGAACGGGCAGCAGTCGGCATAGCCGAGCGTCTGCGCGATCCAGCGCAGGTCCTCGTCGGCCACGGGCAGCGCATGGGTCTGCTGGTCGTCCAGGTACTGGATGCGGTGCTCGACCTGGCGCAGGAACTCGTAGGCCGCGGCCAGCGCGTCGGCGGTTTCCTGCGGCATCAGGCCGGCGCGCGCGAGCCGCTGCAGCGCATCGAGCGTGGGCCGGGTGCGCAGCTCGGGGAACTGGCCGCCGCGCACCACCTGCAGCAGCTGCACGGTGAACTCGATCTCGCGGATGCCGCCGCGCGACAGCTTCACGTCGTTCGCGCGCTCGGGTCGGCCCGCGCTGCGGCGCGCCGACTGCTCGCGGATCTGGCGGTGCAGCACGCGCAGCGAATCGAACACGCTGTAGTCGAGGTAGCGGCGGAACACGAAGGGCAGCACCGCGCCGCGCAGGCCCTGGGCCTGGCCCTGCGCGACCACCTCGGTGGGCGCGACCACGCGGCTCTTCATCCAGGCGAAGCGCTCCCATTCGCGGCCCTGCACCTGGAAATACTCCTCCAGCGCATCGAGCGAGACCACGGGTGGCCCCGAGTTGCCGTTGGGCCGCAGCGCCAGGTCGACGCGGAACACGAAGCCGTGCTCGGTGGTGTCGCCCACCAGCGCGTAGATGCGCTTCACGGCGCGTGCGAAGTACTCCTGGTTCGCGAGCTTGCCGCGGCCCTGCGGGTCGCCGGCGGTGTCGCCGTCCTGGTCGTAGAGGTAGATGAGGTCGATGTCGCTCGACACGTTGAGCTCGCGCGCGCCGAGCTTGCCCATGCCCACGATCCACAGCTGCGAGCGCTGGCCGTCGGCGCCCAGCGGCGCGCCATGCGCCGCGTCGAGCTCGGCGCAGGCCTCGCGGCAGGCGGTGTCGAGCGCGAACTCGGCGAGCTCGGTGACCGCGGTGGTCACCGCGGCCAGCGGCGCCTGGCGGTCGCAATCGAGTGTGACAAGGCGTTCCATCACCAGCTGCCGCACGATGCGCAGGGCGTCGCCCACGCCGTCGCCGCGCGCGCGCAGTGCCTCGTAGGCCTGCGTCATCGATGCGCGGCGCGGCTCGCCCTCGGGCAGCAGCGCGAGTTCGCCTGCATAGCGGCGGCGCAGGCGCTGCACGAAGCGCGAATAGGAGGACAAGGCGGGCTTGTCCGCGTCGGGGTTCGTCGATGCTGTAGCTGACAACTGATTCAAACTGGTGCTGGTTGCGGCGGAACCCGTCCCGATGGTGGCGGTCATAATTCCCGGCACAGCGCGATCCTCAATGAACGACACGGTGTCTTCCCCTTCACGTCTGCTCAAGATCACCGCTGTGACGGCGCGCTGGCTCCTGGGTCTTCTCGTGGCTGCGTGGCTTCTCCTGGCCCTGGCAGTCGTGGTCCTGCACGCGTGGATTGTGCCGCGAATCGGCGATTACCGTGGTGCGCTGGAGGCGCAGGCCAGCAAGGCGATCGGGGTGCCGGTGCGCATCGGTTCGATCACGGCCCGCTCGGGCAGCCTGTTCCCCGCCTTCGAGTTGCGCGACGTGGTGCTGCAGGACGCGCAGCAGCGCGAGGCGCTGCGCCTCGTGCGCGTGGTGGCCAGCGTCTCGCCGCGCTCGCTGTGGCGCTTCAATTTCGAGCAGCTCTACATCGAGGGCCCGGCGCTCGACGTGCGCCGCGACGCTCAGGGAAAACTCCATGTCGCGGGCCTGCACATGTCGACTGATACGACCGGAGAAACCCGCGCCGCCGACTGGTTTTTCGCGCAGCGCGAACTGGTGATCGAAGGCGGCACGGTGCGCTGGACCGACGAGCAGCGCCAGGCCGAGCCGCTGATGCTGACCGACGTGCGCTTCGTGGCGCGCAACGGCGGCCGCCGCCACGGCCTGCGGCTCGATGCCACGCCGCCGGCCGGCTGGGGCGAGCGCTTCACGCTGCGCGGCCAGTTCCGCCAGCCGCTGCTGTCGGTGCGCACCGGCCGCTGGCAGACCTGGGACGGCCAGATCTACGCCGACCTGCCCTACATCGACGTGACCCGGCTCGGGCGCTACGTATCGATCGATGCGCGCATCCGCGAGGGCAACGGCGCGCTGCGGCTGTGGGCCGACGTGGACGACGGCCAGATCGTCGGCGCCGCCGCCGACCTCGGCCTCGACCGGGTCGATGCCTCGCTCGGCAAGGGGTTGCAGCCGCTGGTGCTGCGCGCGGTCACGGGCCGGCTCGCGGGCCGGCTCACGGTCGACACGATGGAGTTCTCGACCACCGCGCTGCAGTTCGACACCGCCGACGGCCTGCGCTGGCCCGGCGGCAACCTCTGGCTGCAGCACACGCCCGCCAAGGGCCGCACGCCCGAGCACGGCGCGCTGCGCGCCGACCGGCTCGACCTCGCGGCGCTGGCGCTCATCGCCGACCGGCTGCCGCTCGGAGACGCCACCCACCGCGTGCTCGACGCCTACGGCCCGCGCGGGCTGGTCGAGCGCATCGACCTGAACTGGCAGGGCTCGCTGGGCGCGCCCGACCGCTACCAGGCCAAGGGGCGCGTCAGCGGGCTGCGCATCGCCTCGCAGGCCGGCGCGGCGCCGGCCGAGACCCCTGCTGCCGCGCCCGCCACGCCCGCCGCCAAGCCGCCCGCTCCGACACCTTCCGCACCTTCGGCAAGCACCACGGCCACCGCGGCCACCGCGGCCGTCCCCCCACGCGTGCATCCCGGCTCCCCCGGTCTCAGCGGCGCCACGCTCGACTTCGACGCCACCCACGCGGGCGGCAGCGCCACGCTCGCGATCGCGCAGGGCGGGCTCGAATTCCCCGGCGTGTTCGAGGAGCCCGCGATCCCGGTCGACCGGCTCTCGGCCCAGCTGCAATGGAAGATCGACAACGGCAACACGCAGCTGCAGGTGTCGAAGCTGCGCTTCGCCAACGTCGACGCCGAGGGCGATGCCGAGGCCAGCTGGCGCACCAGCGACCCGGCCACCTCGAGCAGCAAGGCGCGCTTTCCCGGCGTGCTCGATCTGCGCGGCAAGCTGACCCGGGCCGACGGCACGCGGGTCTTTCGCTACCTGCCGCTCGACATCCCGCAGCACACGCGCGACTACGTGCGCGACGCGGTCACCAAGGGCGTCGCGAGCAGCGTCGACTTCCGCGTGCGCGGCGACCTGCACGACATGCCGTTCATGGACCCGCGGCTCGGCGAGTTCCGCATCGCGGCCAAGGTCCAGGACGTGCACTACGCCTATGCGCCGCCGCATGTGCCCGAGGCCACGTCCGCTGCCGCCGCACCGGCGCCCGCGCGCGGCACCGCGGCCGCCCGCGTCGCCGCCGCGCCCACCCCGCCGACCGTCGCCCCGCCCGCCGCGCCCAGCGTGGCCCAGTGGCCCGCGATCACCGGCCTGTCGGGCGAGCTGATCTTCGAGCGCGCCGGCATGCAGGTGCGCAACGCGCGCGGCCGGCTCGCGGGTGCCACCGCCATCGAGGTGTCGAAGGCCGAGGCCCAGATCCCCGACATGTCGCACCACGCCGCGCTGCTCAAGGTCGACGCGCAGGCGCGCGGGCCGCTGGGCGAGCTGCTGCGCGTGGGCGCGCCGCTGGCCGGCGATGCCGGCGAGTTCCTGCGCGGCGTGCGCGCCAACGGTGTGGCCGACTACAAGCTGCATCTCGAGCTGCCGCTCGAGGCCATGGACAAGGCGAAGGTGCAGGCCAGCGTGGCCTTCGGCGACAACAACGAGGTGCAGCCGGTGCCCGAGGCGCCGCTGCTGACCCAGACCAAGGGCACGCTGAACTTCACCGAGACCGGCTTCGCGCTGGCCGGCGTGCAGGCCCGGCTGCTCGGCGGTGACGTGCGCATCGACGGCCGCGGCCGCTACACCGGCCCGGCCGCGAGCCATGAGCTCGCCATCCGCGCGCAGGGCAACGTCAGCGCCGACGGCATGCGCGCCGCGCGCGAGGTCGACTGGCTTGCGCGGCTGGCGAAGAAGGCCACCGGCAGCGCGCCCTACACCGCGAGCTTCTCGATGCGCGAGGGCGCCTCCGAGTTCTCGGTCGCCAGCAGCCTGCAGGGCCTGGCGCTGCAGCTGCCGGCGCCGCTCGCGAAGAGCGCCGAGGAGCAGATGCCGCTGCGCATCGAGAAGAAGATCGTGCAGCGCGAGGCGCGCGCCGGCACGGCGGGCAGCGCGGGCGCGGCCAGCGTCGCCACGCAGGACCAGATCGGCCTGGAGATCGGCCGCGTCGGCTCGGTGCAGTACGTGCGCGACATCTCGGGCAGCGAGCCGCGCGTGCTGCGCGGCGCCATCGCGGTCGGCCTGGCGGCCAACGAGACCGCGAGCGTGCCCGAGCGCGGCGTGCTCGCCAACATCAACCTCGCGCGGCTCGACATGGCGGCCTGGCAGGCGGCCTTCGGCGAAGCCGCCGGCACCGGCCCGGCCGACATGCAGGCCGCGGCCGGCGACGAGGCCTCGCCCTACCTGCCCACGCGCATCGCGGTGCGCGCGCAGCAGCTCAGCGTGGCGGGCCGCACCCTGCACGAGGTGGTGCTCGGCGGCACGCGCGACGGCGCGCTGTGGCGCGCCAACATCGACGCCACCGAGCTCAGCGGCTATGCCGAGTACCGCCACACCCAGGCCGGCCGGCTCTATGCGCGGCTCGCGCGGCTGAAGATCGCGCCGACCGAGGCGACCCAGGTCGAGGCCCTGCTCGACGAGCAGCCCAGCACCCTGCCCGCGCTCGACATCGTGGTCGACGACTTCGAGCTGCTCGGCAAGCGCCTGGGCCGAGCCGAGATCGATGCGGTCAACCGCGGCGGCGTGGGCCGCGAATGGCTGCTCAATCGGCTGAGCTTCACCATGCCCGAGGCCAGCTTCGCGGCCAAGGGCACCTGGGCCGCGGTCCCGGGCTCGGGCGGCGGCGGCCGCGCCGAGCAGCGCCGCACCGCCATGACCTTCCGGCTCGACATCAACGATGCCGGCAGCCTGCTCGGGCGCTTCGGCATGCCCGGCGTGCTGCGGCGCGGCAACGGCCGGCTCGAGGGCAACGTCGACTGGCGCGGCTCGCCGTTCTCCATCGACTACCCGAGCCTGGGCGGCCAGCTCGGCGTGAACGTCGAATCGGGCCAGTTCCTCAAGGCCGATCCGGGCCTGGCCAAGCTGCTCGGCGTGCTGAGCCTGCAGGCGCTGCCGCGTCGGCTCACGCTCGACTTCCGCGACGTGTTCAGCCAGGGCTTCGCCTTCGACTTCATCCGCGGCGACGCGAAGATCGCGAACGGCACCGCGAGCACCAACAACCTGCAGATGAAGGGCGTGAACGCCGCCGCGCTGATGGACGGCTCGGCCGACATCGTCCACGAGACGCAGAACCTGCGCGTGGTGGTGGTGCCCGAGATCAACGCCGGCACCGCCGCGCTGGTCGCGACCGCGATCAATCCGGCCATCGGCCTGGGCACCTTCCTGGCGCAGTGGGTGCTGAGCAAGCCGCTGTCGAGCGCGGCCACGCAGGAGTTCCAGATCGAGGGCACCTGGGCCGACCCCAAAATAGCGAAGGTGGCGCGTCCGCTGCTGCCCAACATTTCGAACAACCTGCCGCACCTGCCGGCGCTTCCCAGCCTGCCGGGCATCCCGGGGCTGCCGGCCGCGGGCGAAGGCAGAAGACCGGAGACCACGCAATGAAAGTCGCAGCCATCCAGATGGTGTCGGCCATCGCCCGCGAAGCCAACCTGGCACGCGCGCACGACCTGCTCGCGCGCGCCGCCGCCGAGGGCGCCGAGCTCGCGGTGCTGCCCGAGTACTTCTGCATGATGGGCGCGCGCGACACCGACAAGCTGGGCCTGCGCGAGACCGCCGGCGCGGGCACGGTGCAGGGCTTCCTGGCCGACGCGGCGCGCGAGTTCGGCCTGTGGATCGTCGGCGGCACGCTGCCGATCGAGAGCGCCGATGCCGACCACGTCTTCAACAGCTCGCTGGCCTTCTCGCCCGAGGGCAAGTGCGTGGCGCGCTACGACAAGATCCACCTGTTCTTCTTCGACAACGGCCGCGAGCGCTTCGACGAGCGCCGCGTGATCGCGCCGGGCGCCGAGCCGGTGCTGTTCGAGCTGCCCTCGCGCGACGGCCATGCCTGGCGCATCGGCCTGAGCGTGTGCTACGACCTGCGCTTTCCCGAGCTCTACCGCGCGCTCTCGCGCCAGGGCGCCGACCTGCTGCTGGTGCCCAGCGCCTTCACCCACACCACGGGCGCCGCGCACTGGGAGGTGCTGCTGCGCGCGCGCGCCATCGAGAACCTGGCCTGGGTGGTCGCGCCCGCGCAGGGCGGCACGCACGAGAACGGCCGCCGCACCTGGGGCCAGTCGCTGATCGTCGATCCCTGGGGCACGGTGGTGGCGCAGCAGGCGAGCGAGGAGGGCGTGGTGCTGTTCGACATCGACACCGCCCAGGTCGAGCGCGCGCGCACGCAGCTGCCCGCGCTGTCGCACCGCATCCTGTAGGACCGGCGCGATGGCGGTGGATGCGGCCGATCTCGCGGCGCCCGGCGCGCCGCCGGAGCCCGCCTATGCGCCGCCACCGCTGCCGGTGCCGCCCTACCGCCGCCTCGTCGTCGGCTTCGCGCGGCTGCGCTCGCTGTGGCAGCGCTGGTTCCTCTGGCTGCTGCTCGCGATCCTGGTGCTGGCGCTGCTGGTCACCGTGGTCTGGCTCGCGGGCAAGCACGAGGTCGAGCAGGTGCAGGCCGCGCTCGACCGCGACACCGCCGATGCCGTGACCGACCTGCGCAGCGGCTTGCAGCGCAATGCCCAGAGCCTGCGCGCCACGCAGGCGCCCGGCCCCGACCGTTCGCACTGGCCCGAGGCCGCGGCCGCGCTGCTGCGCGAGCACCGCGAGTGGCTGCGGCTCGAGTGGCGCGACGCGCGGCTGCGCACGCTCGACGCGGTCGATACGCCCTACCGGCTGCATGTGCTCGATCCCGCGAGCCGCACGGCCGAGCAGTCCGACGTCTCGCTGGCCTGCGCCGCCGCGCGCAAGCTCGGCACGCCGGCCTATTCGCCGAGCCATTACGTACCGCTGGGCGGCGGTGGCGGCATGGAGGTGATGGAGCTGTGCGTGCCGATGGACACCGGCGGCGGCTTCCTGGTGGCCAGCTACTCGCTGCGCGACACGCTGGCCGAACTGGTCGGCCCCACGCTCACGCGCGGCCAGGAGGTGGCCTTCACCGAGACCGACGGCACGCGCCTCGTGGCCATCGGCACCGCGCGCCGCGTCGGCACGCGCGTGTTCACCTCGCAGCAGCTGATCGACCTGCCCGGTGCCGCGCTGATGCTGCGCGTGGACGGCTGGCGTTCCGCGCCCGACCTGTTCCCGAACGTGCTGACCGCGCTGGTCACGGCGATCTCGATCGCGCTGGTGTCGGTGCTGGTGCTGCTGGCGCGCGACACGCGGCGGCGCCTGCGCGCCGAGCGCGACCTCGCCGATTCGCTGGCCTTCCGCAAGGCGATGGAGGACTCGGTCATCACCGGCCTGCGCGCGCGCGACCTGCAGGGCCGCATCACCTACGTCAACCCGGCCTTCTGCGAGATGGTGGGCTTCAGCGCCGAGGAACTGATGGCGCGCGAGGCCAACGACGCGCCCTACTGGCCGACCGAACTCGCGCACGAGTACCAGCAGCGCCAGGCGCGCCGGCTGGCCGGCGGCATGCCGCCGCGCGAGGGCTTTGAGTCGGTCTTCATGCGCAAGGACGGCACCCGCTTCCCGGTGCTGATCTTCGAGGCGCCGCTGCTCAACGCGCAGCGCGTGCAGACTGGCTGGATGAGCGCCTTCATCGACGTCAGCGAGCAGCGCCGCATCGAGGAGCTGTCGCGCGCCAGCCAGGAGCGGCTGCAGGCCAGCGCGCGGCTGGCCACCGTGGGCGAGATGGCTTCGCTGCTGAGCCACGAGCTCACGCAGCCGCTGGCCGCGATCGCCAGCTACGCCACCGGCTCGCTCAACATGCTCGGCCCCGATGCGCGCGGCGAACAGGGCGAGGTGGCGATGGCGGTGCGCCGCATCGCCGAGCAGGCCGACCGCGCGGGGCAGGTGATCCGCAGCGTGCACGACTTCGTGCGCCGGCGCGACCGTACGCGCGAGGCGGTCGCGCCGCAGGCGCTGATCGATGCCGTGCTGCCGCTGGTGCGGCTGCAGGCGCGCAAGCTCGGCGTGATCATCGAGGTGGTGCTCGAGGACCGGCTGCCGGCCGCGATGTGCGACCGCACGCTGGTCGAGCAGGTGCTGCTGAACCTCGCGCGCAATGCGATGCAGGCCATGGACACGGCCGACAACATCGGCAACCGCGTGCTGCGGCTGCGCGTGGCGCGCGCGGTGGCGGTCGGCGGCAGCGGCGTCGACGACGCGCGGCGCTGGCTCGAGTTCTCGGTGGCCGACCTCGGCAGCGGCATCGGCGAGGAGGTCGCCGCGCGCCTGTTCACGCCCTTCTTCACCACCCGCGCCGATGGCATGGGGCTCGGCCTGAGCCTGTGCCGTACCGTGGTCGAGCAGCATGGCGGCGCGCTGATGTTCGAGCCGAATCGGCCGCGCGGCACCGTGTTCCGGTTTACCCTCCCGGCCGCGGCCTGACGCCGTCGCCCCCGCCACCCTTTCGATTTCCTTCCCGACCGATATGCAACCGCTGATCGATGGCCTGATCTTCATCGTCGACGACGACGCCAGCGTGCGCGAGGCACTGGCCTGGCTGCTGCGTTCGCGCCGGCTCGCGAGCGAGCACTACGGCAGCGCCGAGGCCTTCGAGCAGCGCCTGGCCGAAGGCCCGCTGCCCGAGCAGCCGCTGTGCCTGCTGCTCGACGTGCGCATGCCCGGCACCAGCGGGCTGGTGCTGTTCGACCGGCTGGTCGAGCGCGGCCTGCTCACGGCCCTGCCCGTGATCTTCCTGACCGGCCATGCCGACGTGCCGACCGCGGTCGATGCGGTCAAGCGCGGCGCCTTCGACTTCTGCGAGAAGCCCTTCTCGGACAACGCGCTGGTCGACCGCATCGAGCAGGCGCTGCTGCTGTCGCAGGACGCGCTCGAGGCGCGCCGCGCGCGCCGCGGGCTGTCAGACCGCATCGCCGAGCTGACCGAGCGCGAGCGCGACGTGATGCGGCTCGTGATCGAGGGGCTGCCGAACAAGCTGATCGCCGACCAGCTCGCGATCAGCGTGCGCACGGTGGAGGTCCATCGCGCGCGCGTGTTCGACAAGATGGAAGTGAAGTCGGCGGTCGAGCTCGCGAACAAGCTGCGGGGGCTCTGATCCGCGCGTAAAAAAGCCCTCCGCGAAGGGAGGGCTGGCGATGCGCCGGTCGGGCCGGTGCTCAGGCCTTCTCGGCCACGAACAGTTCGACGCGGCGGTTCTGCGCGCGGCCGGCCACGGTGCCGTTGTCGGCCACCGGCTCGCGCGAGCCTCGGCCGTCGGTGGTGATGGCGGTGGTCGACACGCCGCGGCCCACCAGGTGGTTGCGCACGCTGTCGGCGCGGCTCACCGAGAGGCGCTCGTTGCCTTCCTCGCTGCCGGTGTTGTCGGTGTGGCCGATCACGCGCACGCTGGCGGCGGTGGCGCTCTTCAGGCCGTCGGCGACCTTGTCGAGCACCTGCGCGAGGTTGCGCTTCACGTTGGCGCGGCCGGTGTCGAACGACAGCTCGTTCGGGATCACGAGGTGCAGCTGGTTGTCGGCCGTCTGCTCGATCACCACGCCGGTGCCCTTGGTGGCGGTTTCCAGGTCGGTCTTCAACGTGGCCAGCCGCGCGGTCCAGCTGTTGCCGGCGGGGGCCTCGGTCTTGGCGGCGGGCGCGGCCCCGTCGGCCGGTGGCGTCGACGATTGCGAAGCGCAACCGGCGACGAACAACAGCACGGCCGCGGCCGCGCTCGAAACAACGAGCTTCCTCATGAATATTCCCTCGGGTGAACCATTGGACAAGACGTGGATGTGGGTGCCGGTGGTCCGGCACGCCTGCCTTCCCTGCGGGTGATCGGCCGCCTCGGCGGCCGACCGGGGGTCAGCCGCGCGGTCCGCGCTCGCCGACGTAGATCTCGACGCGGCGGTTCTGCGCCCGGCCCGCGTCGCTGTTGTTGTCGGCGATCGGCTCGTGCGAGCCGCGGCCCTCGATGCGGAAGATGGCCGCGTTCACGCCGCGCGCCACCAGGTAGTCGCGCGTGCTCGCGGCACGGTCGACCGACAGCGGGTTGTTGATGGCGTCGGAGCCGGTGCTGTCGGTGTGGCCGATGATGCGCACCTCGGCGGCCGGGTTGTTGCGCAGGCCGCTGGCGAACTGGTCGAGCACCGGCGCGAAGTTGGGCTTGATGTTCGAGCGGCCCACGTCGAAGGAGACGTCGCTCGGGATCGCGAGCTTGAGCTCGTTGTTGGGGGTTTGCGTGACGGCCACGCCGGTGCCCTGCGTGGCGGCTTCCATCTGGCGCTTCTGCGCTTCCATGCGCTGCGACCACAGGTAGCCGCCGAGCGCGCCGGCCGCCGCGCCGACCACGGCACCGGTGCCGATCGCCCCGCGGTTGCCGCCGGTGGCCGAGCCGATGACGGCGCCGCCCAGGGCGCCAGCGCCCGCGCCGATGGCGGTGTTGCGCTGCGTGTCGGACATGCCGCCGCCTGCGCAGCCCGCGAGAACGATGGCGAGCGAGGTGGTGGCGAGTACGAGTTTCTTCATGGCGATCCCTTTCGAGGTTGATTCAAAGCGGGCACAGCTTAGCCTTGCGGCGGCTGAGATGGTACGGCTTCCGAGGCCTCTCTGAAACACCGAAAGCCGTGATAGAGCCCGTGATTGCTCGATCGGTTGCTACCAAAGTAATAGCCAGAAGGGCGTTCTCCGACAGTGCGCGTCGACCCGGGACTGCACGAGCAATTCACGGATGCGGCGGCGGGTCTTGTTCGTCCTTCGCGTCCCTCGCCCCGGGCTCGTCCTCCTCGTGCAACTCGCCCTTCTTGCGGCCCGAGAACATGGTCCACCAGACGATGCCGATGAACAGGAGTCCGGCCGCGAGGGCTTCAAGCAAAATCAAACCCATGAGAAATGGACTCCAGTGGCTGGTTGGGCTCGCGATCGTAGCAACGCTGGCCGGCTGCTCCGTCGGGCCGCGCGTGCCCGACATCCCCGCCCGCCCCCCCGTCGTGCAGCCGCCGCGCGACCTCGGCCCCCTCACCGGATCGATGGCCCATCCCAAGAGCCGCTGGGTGCCCGTGGGCTGGGCCGAGCTGCCGGGCTTCGGCGATGACCCGCTGCACGAGGCCTGGATCGCGCTGGTGGCGAACTGCTCGCGGCCCAACGCCGCCTTCGCGCCGCTGTGCCGCGAGGTGCGCCAGCTCGCCATCGCGACCCTCGACGAGCAGCGCCAGTGGATGACCCAGCGGCTGCAGCCCTACCGCGTCGAGTCGCTGGCCGGTTCGAGCGAGGGCAAGCTCACCAGCTACTACGAGCCGGTGTACGAGGCCTCGCGCGTACCGACCGCGCAGTTCAACGTGCCGCTCTACCAGGTGCCCGCGGGCTTCGTGCCGCGCCGTCCCTGGTACACGCGCCAGGAGATCGAGACCCTGCCCGAGGCCCAGGCCGCGCTGCGCGGCCGCGAGATCGCCTGGATGGCCGACCCCATCGACGCGCTGATGCTGCACATCCAGGGCTCGGGCCGGCTGCGCCTGACCGAGCCCGACGGCTCGCAGCGCACCGTGCGCATGGCCTTCGCCGGCACCAACGAGCAGCCCTACCGCAGCGTGCAGCAGTGGCTGATGTCGCAGGGCGTGAGCCGGGTCAGCCGCTGGCCCGACGACACCAAGGCCTGGGTGGCGCAGAACCCGCAGCGCGTGTCGCAACTGCTGTGGAGCAACCCGCGCTACGTGTTCTTCCGCGAGGAGGACCTGAACGAGGTCGACGCGGCCTTCGGCCCGCGCGGCGCCCAGGGCGTGCCGCTGACCGCGGGCCGCTCGATCGCGGTCGACCGCGAGAGCATTCCCTACGGCACGCCGGTGTGGCTGGCCTCGGCCGGCCCGTCCGCGCAGCTGCAGAAGCTGGTGGTGGCGCAGGACACCGGCAGCGCCATCGTCGGCGCGGTGCGCGCCGACTATTTCGCGGGCACCGGCGCCGATGCCGGGCGCTTCGCGGCGAGCATGAACCAGTCGCTGCGCCTGTGGGCGCTGTGGCCGAAGCAGCTGCCGCCGCCTTGAATCCGCGCGGGGCTCGATGCCTCGTCCATTCATCGGGGGCTCGAAGCCCCCTTTTTTTCGTCCGCATCTGGATGCCGGGAGCCGTCGCATGGCGGCATCGTGACAACCACAAAAACACAGGTCGAATGAACCTGAACGGAAGCTGACCAATTCACGGAACTGTCATTCGTTCTGCCTAACTTCGCGGGCTGGTTACTTTTCCAACCCACGAGAAAGACAGCGCGCATGACCGCACCTACCCGCGACGACCCTTCGTACGATCTCGACGACGTCGGCACCAATCCCAGCAAGAACCCGTCGTTCAACGACCTGATCGCTTCGCGCCTGAGCCGCCGCCATCTGTTCGGCCTGGGCGTCGGCACCGCCGGCACCGCGCTGCTGCAGGCCTGCGGCGGTGGTGGCGGCGGCGGTGGGTTCCTGCCCATCGTCCCGCCCCCGCCCGCGCCGGCACCCCCGCCGCCCGCGCCCCCGGCACCGCTGAAGCTCAACTTCAACCCCGTGGCCAAGAGCCTGGCCGACGTGGTCACCGTGCCCGCCGGCTACACCGCCAGCGTGCTCTTCCGCCTGGGCGACCCGATCGCCGCCGGCGTGGCCGCGTACAAGAACGATGGCACCGACGATCCGGCCACCTACGACCGCCGCGCCGGCGACCACCACGACGGCATGACCTTCTTCGGCATGAACGGTTCGAACAAGTGGGACGCCGCCAACGCGACGCGCGGCCTGCTGGTGATGAACCATGAAGCGATCACGCCGCTGTTCCTGCATCCCAATGGCCAGACCGTGGTCGGCGGCGTGCGCACGGTGGCCGACGAAGTCAAGCGCGAGTTCTACCTGCACGGCGTGAGCGTGATCGAGGTCAACAAGAGCGGCAACAGCTGGAGCTACAAGCAGGACTCGAGCTTCAACCGCCGCGTCCACACGCTGACCGAGATGACTTTCTCGGGCCCGGCCGCCAAGACCGACTACCTGAAGACCAAGTTCTCGACCGACGGCAGCAAGACCCGCGGCACGCTCAACAACTGCGCCAACGGCACCACGCCGTGGGGCACCTACCTGACCTGCGAGGAGAACTGGGCCGGCTACTTCCGCCGTGTCGCCGCCACCGACGATGCCAAGCGCAGCGCCAAGGAACTCAAGTCCTTCAGCCGCTACGGCGTCGCCAGCACCGGCCGCGAACTCTGGGCCACCGTCACGCCCGACACCGCCGACAACCAGTACGGCCGCTGGAACACCGAGGTGCTCGGCGCCAGCGCCATCGCCGACTACCGCAACGGCCACAACACCTATGGCTGGGTGGTCGAGATCGACCCCTTCAACCCCTCGAGCACGCCGAAGAAGCGCACCGCGCTCGGCCGCTTCGGCCACGAAGGCGCCTGCCTCGGCCCAGTCGTGGTCGGCAAGCCGCTGGTCTGGTACATGGGCGACGACTCGCGCAACGAGTACATCTACAAGTTCGTCTCGACGAAGAACTGGGACGCGGCCGACGTCGGTGGCGGCATGGCCGCCGGCGACAAGTACATGGACGACGGCCGCCTCTACGTGGCCCGCTTCGATGCCGACGGCACCGGCAAGTGGCTCGAGCTCAAGCTCGGCGTCAACGGCATCACCTCGAGCAACACCAACTACGCCTTCGCCGACGCGGCCGACGTGGTGATCAATGCCCGCCTGGCCGCCGATTCCGCCGGCGCGACCAAGATGGACCGTCCCGAGTGGACCGCCGTGAATCCGAAGAACGGCGACGTCTACGTGACGCTGACCAACACCAACGACAGCGCACGCCCCATCGGCCAGACCAACGGCCCCAATCCGCGCTTCTACAACGACATCAAGAACAACACGCAGAACCAGAAGGGCAACCCCAACGGCCACATCGTGCGTTTCGCCGACGACAACGCCGACCCGGCGGCGCTGAGCTTCAAGTGGGACGTCTACCTGTTCGGCGCGCGCTCCACCGCCCCGGTCGACGTCAATGTGTCGCAGCTCTCGGCCGACAACGACTTCTCGAGCCCCGACGGCATGTGGTTCAGCCACGCCGCCCCGGGCCTGCTGTGGCTGCAGACCGACGACGGTGCCTACACCGACGTCACCAACTGCATGCTGCTGGCGGCATTGCCGGGCAAGCTCGGCGATGGCGGCGCGAAGGTGATCACCAACACCGACGACGCGACCCCTCCCACCACGCGCACGCAGAACACCTTCGTGGGCAAGGCGCCCGGCACCGACGGCCTGCGCCGCTTCCTGGTGGGACCGAAGGACTGCGAGCTGACCGGCATCGCCGAGTCGGGCGATGGCCGCGCGCTGTTTGTGAACATCCAGCACCCGGGCGAGACGCCGCCGCCGAACAACACCGGCACCACGGACCCGACCAAGTACGGCAGCCACTGGCCGCAGGGCGGCACCGCCCGCCCGCGCTCGGCCACGCTGGTGATCACCAAGGACGACGGCGGCCTGATCGGCCTCTGAAACCCCGTGCCGCGGACCGGCCTCGCCGGTCCGCGGATGGGGCTCCCGAGTGGGAGTGACACGCGGATGTCATCACATCCGCGTGCGCGGTGTCATGGCCTTGTCATGTGCGATGCACGTCGTCGTCACAGTAGTTAACTAAGGTTCGCGACTGACCGGCAGCGGAGAGAAACAGAGGCTGCACGGTCATCCCACGACACCCCACGACAACTCGGGAGAAATCCATGTCCGATTCCACCAAGGCGCAGTCCGGCGCCTCGCGCCGCCACGCCCTCAAGCTGCTGAGCGCAGCACCGATGCTGCCGCTCGGCGGCGTTGCCTTCCTGACCGCCTGCGGCGGTGGCGGAGGCGGCAACGGCTTCCTGCCCATCGTTCCTCCGGCACCCGCGCCTGCACCAGCACCGGCTCCGGCCGCGCAGTTCAAGTCCGCCGAATTCACCGGCATGGCCGCGCCCACGCTGGCCGACCCGGCCGCCATGGCCACCACCACGGTCGGCTCCACGCTCAAGATCTCGTTCGACAACGGCAGCTCGACCGAATACCGCCTCGCCTACCAGCCCTTCTTCCTGACCGGCGACCTCGTGCCGGACGGCAAGGGCGGCCGGATCCTGGCCGGCGGCTACTACGACATCAAGAACCAGCCGATCCTCGACAAATCGGTGCCGATCAACACGCGCCAGTTCTATTCCGACAGCCCCGACGGCACCTCGCTGCTGACCGTGCCGAATGCCAAGGTCGACGGCGTCAAGGGCAAGCCGGTGTTCGCCGTGGTCCAGTTCGAATACACCACGCGCGACCTCGCCGGCGGCAACACCTACGGCACGCTGCCCTCGCCGATCGCGGTGCTCACGCTCGACCAGGACCAGACCACCGGCAAGCTCAGCCTGGTGAAGTACCACAACGTCGACATGTCGAGCGCGCACGGCCTGTGGATCACCTGCGGCGCGAGCCTCTCGCCCTGGGGTACCCACCTGTCGAGCGAGGAGTACGAGCCCGACGCTGCCAGCATCTCCACCAACACGATGTTCAAGGCCTACAGCAAGAACGTGTTCGGCGACGAGACCACGGCCAACCCCTACCACTACGGTCACTTGCCCGAAATCACCGTCAATGCCGACGGCACCGGCAGCGTGAAGAAGCACTACTGCCTGGGCCGCATCTCGCACGAGCTGATCCAGGTCATGCCCGACCAGCGCACCGCCATCATGGGCGACGACTACACCAACGGCGGCTTCTTCATGTTCGTGGCCGACAAGGAGAAGGACCTCTCGGCCGGCACGCTCTACGTCGCCAGGTACGACGCGGGCTACTCGATCGACCCGGCCGCCGCCGCCACGAAGATGTCGTGGATCAAGCTCGGCCACGCCACCAGCGCCGAGATCGAAGCCCTGGCCAACACGCTCAAGGCCTCTGACATCCTCGACGTGGTGTACGCCCTGCAGAACGGCAGCAACGACGCCACGCCGCTGACCCCGGCGACGCCGGTCGACGCCAGCTACACGCTGATGTACTGCGACGGCAAGGCCAACTGGGTTCGTCTGAAGCCGGGCATGGAGAAGGCCGCCGCCTTCCTCGAGACCCACCGCTACGCCAACCTCAAGGGCGCGAGCATGGCCTTCACCAAGATGGAAGGCACGACCGTCAACATCAAGGACAAGGTCGCCTACTCGGCACTGCAGAACATCCAGGACTCGATGGTCAGCGGCGGCAAGGGCTGGACCGCCGCCACCAACATCGCGCTGCCGAAGAAGCTCAGCGCGGGTGGCGTGATGGCCCACAACCTCGCGGGCGGCCAGAAGGACGGCGATGGCGCCGCGATCGTCAGCGAATGGGTGCCGACCCAGACCCGCGCGCTGATCGTGGGCGAGGACATCGCGTCCGACCCGCTGGGCAACACCTCGAACCCGGACATCATCGGCAACCCCGACAACCTGAAGTTCTCCGAGAAGATGCGCACGCTGTTCATCGGCGAGGACAGCAGCAGCCACGTCAACAACTTCCTGTGGGCGTACAACATCGACACCAAGAAGCTGGCGCGCATCATGTCGATCCCCGCGGGCGGCGAGTCGACCGGCCTGCATGCCGTGGACGAGATCAACGGCTGGACCTACATCATGAGCAACTTCCAGCACCCGGGCGACTGGGGCGGCATCCACTCGAAGGTCCAGGCCACGCTCGATCCGTACGTGCGCGCGAACTACAAGGAACGCTACGCGGCGGCCGTCGGCTACCTCACGGCCGACCCGATCCAGCTGAAGCTCTCGAAGTAAGCAAGGTCCGAAGCCGGGTGCTCCACCCGGCTTGCAGACCGACTCAGGACGGCGCTGTCGGCAACGGCAGCGCCGTCTTGTATCGCACCTGCTTGAGCGCAAAGCTCGAGCGGATCTTCTCGATCCCCGGGATCGGCGTGAGCTGCTCGAGGATGAATTTTTCGAGCGCCGCCATGTCCGCCACCGCGATGCGGATCAGGTAGTCGCTGTCGCCGGTCATCAGGTAGCACTCCATCACCTCGTCGTGCTCGGCGATGCGCTGCTCGAAGTCGGCCAGCGACTGCTTGCTCTGCGTCGTGAGGCTGATCGAGATGAACACGTTGAGGCCCAGGCCCAGCGCCTTGGCGCTCGCGAGCGCCACGTAGCGGTCGATCACGCCCTCGGTCTCGAGCAGCTTCACGCGCGCGAGGCAGGGCGAGGGCGACAGGTGCACGCGGCGTGCGAGTTCCACGTTCGACAACGCGCCGTCGCGCTGCAATTCGTCGAGGATGCGCAGGTCGATGGCGTCGAGTTGCATGAAATGCCGTGATCTGAAGGATTGGCGGAATTTTATGCTGGCGAGCAGTCAAGCTGCGGGCTGCAGCAGTAGCCAATTCTTTTCATGGCGGCTTAAAGTGCCGGCATGAACGCCCCGATTTCCGCCGACCAGATCCGTGCCCTGCTGCTCGACGAGGCAGCGCTGTCGCACGACCCCGATCCCGCCGAGACCGCCGAATGGCGCGAGTCCTTCCTCGCGCTGGCGCAGGTCCATGGCCCGCAGCGCGCGCGCCAGATGCTCGACGAACTGGCGCGGCTCGCGCGCCAGCAGCGCATCGGCTGGCAGCCGGAGCTGTCGACGCCATACGTCAATACCATCGCGGCCGAGGACCAGCCGCCGTTCCCGGGCGACCTCGCCGTCGAGGAGAAGCTGGCCTCGCTGATGCGCTGGAACGCGCTCGCGATGGTGGCCAAGGCCAACCAGGCCTACGGCGAGCTCGGCGGCCACATCGCGAGCTATGCGAGCGCGGCCGACCTGTTCGAGACCGGCTTCAACCATTTCTTCCATGCGCGCAGCGCGGCCCATGGCGGCGACCTCGTGTTCTTCCAGCCGCACAGCGCGCCGGGCGTCTATGCACGCGCCTACCTCGAGGGGCGCCTGAGCGAAGGCGACCTTGCGCACTACCGCCAGGAACTCACGGCGCCCGCCTTCGTCGACGGCAGCGGCGCGCGCGGCCTGTGCAGCTACCCGCATCCCTACCTGATGCCGGACTTCTGGCAGTTCCCCACCGGCTCGATGGGCATCGGCCCGATCAGCTCGATCTACCACGCGCGCTTCATGCGCTATCTCTCGCACCGCAACCTGCTGAACTGCGAGGGTCGCAAGGTCTGGGGCGTGTTCGGCGACGGCGAGATGGACGAGCCCGAATCGATGAGCGCGCTGACCCTGGCCGCGCGCGAGAAGCTCGACAACCTCGTGTGGGTGGTCAACTGCAACCTGCAGCGCCTCGACGGCCCGGTGCGCGGCAACGGCCGCATCATCGACGAGCTCGAGAAGCTGTTCGCGGGCGCCGGCTGGAACGTGATCAAGCTGGTCTGGGGCAGCGACTGGGACGGCCTGTTCGCGCGCGACACCAGCGGTGCGCTGGCGCGCGCCTTCGCCGCCACCGTCGACGGCCAGATGCAGACCTTCGCGGCCAAGGACGGCCGCTTCAACCGCGACAACTTCTTCGGCCAGAACCCCGAGCTCGCGCGCCTGGCCGAGGGCATGACCGACGAGCAGATCGACCGCCTCAAGCGTGGCGGCCACGACCTCGTGAAGATCCATGCCGCCTATGCCGCGGCGGCCGCCCACAAGGGCCGGCCCACCGTGATCCTGGCCCACACCAAGAAGGGCTACGGCATGGGCAGCGCGGCCCAGGGCAAGATGACCACGCACTCGCACAAGAAGATGGGCGAGGTCGACCTGATCGAGTTCCGCGACCGCTTCGACCTGCCGCTGAGCGACGCGCAGGCGGCCGCCATGGACTTCTACCGCCCGGCCGAGGACAGCGCCGAGATGCGCTACCTGCGCCAGCACCGCGAGGCGCTCGGCGGCGCCATGCCGCGCCGCGAAACCGCCTGCGAGCCCGTGGCCAAGCCCGACCTCGCGAACTACGCGCAGTTCGCGGTCGCGGCCGCCGGCAAGGAGATGAGCACCACCATGGCCTTCGTGCGCCTGCTGGGCAACCTGCTCAAGGACAAGGCGCTGGGCCCGCGCATCGTGCCGATCGTGGCCGACGAGGCGCGCACCTTCGGCATGGCGAACCTGTTCAAGCAGGTCGGCATCTATTCGAGCGTGGGCCAGCGCTACGCGCCCGAGGACATCGGCTCGGTGCTGAGCTACCGCGAGGCCACCGACGGCCAGATCCTCGAGGAAGGCATCAGCGAGGCCGGCGCCATCGCGAGCTGGACCGCCGCGGCCACCAGCTACAGCGTGCACGGCCTGGCGATGCTGCCGTTCTACATCTACTACTCGATGTTCGGCTTCCAGCGCGTGGGCGACGCGATCTGGGCCGCAGCCGACCAGCGCGCGCGCGGCTTCCTGCTCGGCGCCACCTCGGGGCGCACCACGCTCGGCGGCGAGGGCCTGCAGCACCAGGACGGCAGCAGCCACCTCGTGGCCGCCACCATTCCCAACTGCAAGGCCTACGACCCGGCCTACGCGGGCGAGATGGCGGTGATCGTCGACGCGGGCATCCGCGAGATGATGGTCGAGCAGCAGGACGTGTTCTATTACGTCACGCTGATGAACGAGAACTACGCGCAGCCCGACGTGCCCGCGGGCGCCGAGGCCGACATCCTGCGCGGCTGCTACCGCTTCGGCACTTACGCGCCGGCCTCGGGCAAGGCGAAGAAGAAGGTCACGCTGATGGGTTCGGGCGCGATCCTCACCGAGGTCGTGAAGGCCGCGCAGCTGCTGGCCGACGAGGGCATCGAGGCCGAGGTGTTCAGCGTCACGAGCTGGAGCGAGCTCGCGCGCGACGGCCTGGCCTGCGAGCAGCGCGCCATCGCTGGCGAGGACGCGGGCGAGCAGGCGGGCGAATCCTTCGTCGCACGCCAGCTCGGCCAGGGCAAGGCGCCGATCGTCGCCGCCACCGACTACGTGCGCGCCGTGCCCGAGAGCATCCGCGCCTTCCTGCCCATGGGCCGCCGCTACCTCACGCTGGGCACCGATGGCTTCGGCCGCAGCGACACGCGCGCCGCGCTGCGCGGCTTCTTCGGCGTCGACGCGCAGAGCATCGCGAAGGCCGCGCGGCACGCGCTGGGCTGATCCCGCCACACCGGCCGGCCACGCCGGAAGTGGCCGGATCCGTGGGGTCGTTGTCGTTGCGGCCAAGCGCGGCGCGCATGACACTGCCCGCATGCAAACACCGCGCGCCATCGCCTGCACGATCTACCCCGATGTCCAGGTGCTGGACGTCACCGGTCCGCTGCAGGTGTTCGCCTCGGCCAACGTCGAGCTGCAGCGCCAGGGCCGACCGGCCGGCTATTCGCTGCACCTGCTGGCCGACGCGGTGGGGCCGGTGGCCTGCTCGGCCGGCTTCTCGCTGCTGGCCGAGGCCGCGCGCGAGGACCAGGACCCGGCGCGCTTCGACACCGTGCTCGTGCCCGGCGGCTGGGGCGCCGAAGCCCAGTTGCGCAACGCGCCGCTGCTGGCCTGGCTGCAGCGCGCCGAGCCGCGCGTGCGCCGGCTCGGCTCGGTCTGCTCGGGCGCGCTGATCCTCGCGCAGGCCGGCCTGCTCGATGGCCGCCTCGCCACCACCCACTGGGACAGCGTCGAGGCGCTGCGCACGCGCCATCCCGCGGTCGAGGTGGCGGCCGACCGGCTCCACACCTACGACCCGAGCGGCCGCGAGGGCGACGGCCATGTCTTTACCTCGGCCGGCGTCACTACCGGCATCGATCTCGCGCTGGCGCTGGTCGAGCACGACCTCGGCCGCGCGATCGCGCTGGCGGTGGCGCGCCGGCTCGTGATGTTCCTGCGCCGGCCCGGCGGGCAGGCGCAGTTCAGCCGCTTCCTCGCGCCCGAGGCCACGCATGCGCCGCGGCTGTCGTCGCTGCTCGAATGGATCCCGGGCCAGCTCGCGGGCGACCTCTCGCTCGAGGTGCTGGCCGAGCGCGCCTGCATGCCGCCGCGCACCCTGAGCCGCGTGTTCCGGCGCGAGCTCGGCATGACGCCCGGCCACTACGTCGAGCGCGTGCGCGTCGAGGCCGCCTCGGCCTTGCTGGCCCATGCGCAGACCTCGGTGTCGACCGTGGCGCGGCTGTGCGGCTTCGGCCATCCCGAGACACTGCGGCGCAGCTTCCACAAGCACCTGGCCGTGAGTCCGCAGGCCTTCGCCGAGCGCTTCGGCGCGGGCGCGCCGCGCGCCGGGGGCTGAACGATGCAGCTGCTGCGCAACCCCGCGATCCGGCTGCTGTTCCTCGGCCAGGCGCTCTACTGGTCGTGCTCGATCATCGGCATCACGCTGACCTCGGTCGCGGGCCTGCGGCTCGCGCCCTGGCCCGCGCTGGCCACCCTGCCGCTCGCGCTGCTGGTGCTCGGCAACCTCGCGGCCGTGTCGCCGCTGTCGATGTTCATGCAGCGGCGCGGCCGCCGCCGCGGCCTGATGGGCGGCGCGCTGCTCGGCGTGGTGGGCGGGCTGGTCTGCGCGACGGGCCTGGGGCTCGGCAGCTTCGCGGTGTTCTGCCTCGGCGCCGCCTGCATCGGCGGCTACCAGGCCTCGGCCGGCTTCTACCGCTATGCCGCGCTCGAGGCCGTCGAGCCGCGCCACAAGGGCCGCGCCGCCGCGCTGGTGGTCGGCGGCGGCGTCTGCGCGGCGGTGTTCGCGCCCGCCATCGCGGTCTGGACGCGCAATGCACTGCCCGTGCCCTTCGCGGGCGCCTACCTCGCGATCGCGGTGCTCGCGCTGTGCGGCGTGGTCGCCATGTCGAGGCTGCGCGAAGGCGCCGCGCCGCCGGCCGTGGCGCGCGGCTGGGCCCAGATGCGCGCGCTGCTCGCGCGGCCGATGCTGCGCGCCGCCATCCTCATGACCGCCATCGGCCACGGCCTCATGGTGCTGGCGATGAACGCGACCCCGCTCGCGATGGACTTCTGCGGCTTCTCCGCCGCCGCGGCCGCGCAGGTGATCCAGTGGCACGTGCTCGGCATGTTCGCGCCGGCCTTCTTCGCCGGCGCGCTGGTCGACCGCTGGGGCAGCCGCCGCGTCGCGATGCTGGGCTCGGCGATCCTCGCGACCAGCGCCGCGGTCGCGCTCTCGGGCCAGGACTTCGCGCACTTCCTCGCGAGCTCGCTGCTGCTGGGCCTGGGCTGGAACCTGATGCTGATCGCCGGCACCACGCTGCTGGCCGAGGCCCATGCCGAGCACGAGCGCGGACCCGCACAGGCGCTGATGGAACTCAGCAACGGCACCACGGCCGTGCTGATGTCCTTCGGCTCGGGCGCGCTGCTCGCGGGCGTGGGCTGGACCGCGATCAACCTCGCGATGCTGCCGCTGCTGGCGTTTGCGTTGACGCTGTTGTGGCTCAACGCGCGGCCGGTGGTCGAACGCGCCTAGGAGGAACGGCATGGGGGCCTGCGTTAGAGTCGCAGCCCATTCATGACCGCCCGCTTCCAATCGCTCGCCCCCGCCGTCCGCCTGGCCGACCAGGTGGCCGATGCGCTGGCGGCCGAGGTGCGCAGCGGGCGCTTGTCCGAGGGCGACCGGCTGCCGACCGAGTCCGCGCTGGCCGAGCAGTTCGGTGTCAGCCGCACGGTGGTGCGCGAGGCGGTGTCGCGGCTCAAGTCGCTCGGGCTGGTCGACTCGCGCCAGGGCAGCGGCGTGTATGTGCGCGCGGCCGGGGTCGAGCCGTTGCGCTTCGAGATGCCGCACGTGGCCTCGCGCGAGGCGGTGATCCAGATAGTCGAGCTGCGCCGCGCGCTCGAGGCCGAGGTGGCGGCGCTGGCGGCCGAGCGCCGCACGGCCGAGGACGTGCGGCGCATCCGCGACGCGATCGCGGCGCTGCATGCGGCCGTGGCCGTGGGCGGCAACGGCGCCGAGGAGGACGTGCGCTTCCACCGCGCCATCGCCGAGGCGGCGCGCAACCCGTTCCTGATCGGCACCCTGCAGTACCTGCGGCAGTTCCTGCACGGCGCCACCCGCGTCACGCGTGCCAACGAGGCGCGCCGCGCCGACTTCGCGCGCGAGGTGGCGCAGGAGCATGCGCGCATCGTCGAGGCGATCGAGGCCGGCGATGCGCTGCGCGCGCGCGAGGCCGCCAAGACCCACATGGACAACGCGATCCGCCGCATCGAGCAGGCCGACCCGGCCTTCTGGCAGCAGGAGGGCGCGCAGCTCGCGCGGCCGCTGGTCGAGGGGCTGCAGGAGAGCGGCGCGGCCGGCAAGGGGCGGCGCAAGAAGGCCTCCTGAGGGGCGGGCCGGAATTCGGTGCGAGACAAAGTCATCTCAAATTTGTATGATGACCTGACAAATCATCCAGCTCCTTCCTTCCATGACCACTTCCTCCCCTCCCGTCGTCGGCCTCGTGGGCCTGGGCGCCATGGGCGCCGGCATGGCGCAATCGCTGCGCCGCGCGGGCCATGCGCCGCACGTGTTCGACCTGCGCCGCGAGGCCGCGCAGGCCTTCGCGCGCGACGGCGGCACCGCCTGCGACACGCTGGCCGCGCTCGGTGCCGCCAGCGACATCGTGATCTCGGTCGTCGTGAACGCGCAGCAGACCGAGGCGGTGCTGTTCGGCGACGCCGGCACGCCGGGCTGCGCGGCTTCGATGAAGCCCGGCAGCCTGTTCGTGATGTGCTCGACGGTCGACCCGAACTGGTCGGTGGCGCTCGAGGCGCGGCTCGCGAAGCTCGGCCTGCTCTACCTCGACGCGCCGATCTCGGGTGGCGCCGCCAAGGCCGCGAGCGGCCAGATGACGATGATGACCGCCGGCACGCCCGCGGCCTACGCCAGGGCCGGCGGCGTGCTCGACGCGATGGCCGCCAAGGTCTACCGGCTCGGCGACAGCGCGGGCGCGGGCAGCAAGGTGAAGGTCATCAACCAGCTGCTGGCCGGCGTGCACATCGCGGCCGCGGCCGAGGCCATGGCGCTGGGCCTGCGCGAGGGCGTGGACCCGGCCGCGCTCTACGAGGTCATCACCCACAGCGCGGGCAACAGCTGGATGTTCGAGAACCGCATGGCGCACGTGCTCGCGGGCGACTACACGCCGCTGTCGGCGGTCGACATCTTCGTGAAGGACCTGGGCCTGGTGCTCGACGTGGCGCGCGCGAGCAAGTTTCCGCTGCCGCTGTCGTCGACCGCGCACCAGATGTTCATGCAGGCCTCGACCGCGGGTCATGCGCGCGAGGACGACAGCGCGGTGATCAAGATCTTCCCGGGCATCGAACTGCCGGCCGCGAAAGGAAATGCCTCGTGAGCGAACACAGGACCGTCGACACGCCGCTGCTGCGCATCGGCTACGAGGAATGGAACGCCGCCGGCGCCGCCACCGTGGTGCTGGTGCACGGCTGGCCCGACAGCCCGCGCGGCTGGCATGGCGTGGCCGCGCGCCTGGCCGCCGCCGGCTGGCGCGTGCTGCTGCCCGCGCTGCGCGGCTTCGCGCCCACGCGCTTCCTGCATGCGGACACGCCGCGCAGCGGCCAGCTCTCGGCGCTGGGCCGCGACCTGCTCGACTTCATCGATGCGCTGGGGCTCGAGCGCCCCGCGCTGGTCGGCCACGACTGGGGCGCCCGCGCGGTGGCCAATGCCTGCGGGCTGCGCCCCGGCGTGGCGAGCGCGCTGGCGCTGCTGTCGGTGGGCTACGGCACCAACGCGCCGGGCCAGCCGATGCCGCTCGAGCAGGCGCGCAACTACTGGTACCACTGGTACATGGCCACGCCGCGCGGCGAGCGCACGGTGCACGACGACCGTCTCGCCTTCACGCGCATGATGTGGCGCACCTGGGGCCCGCCCGGCTGGTACGACGAGGCCGAGTTCGACATCACGGCCGCTGCCTTCGAGGGCGAGGACTGGGCCCGCGTGGTGGTGCATTCGTACCGCCATCGCTGGGGCTACGCGCCCGGCGATCCGCACTACGCGGCCGACGACGCGGCGCTCGATCCCGCGCCCGTGCTGTCGGTGCCCACGCTGGTGCTGCACGGCGCGGCCGATGCGTGCAATCATCCGGACAGCTCGGCGGGCAAGGAGCGCTTCTTCAGCGGCCCCTACCGCCGCGAGCTGCTGGACGGCGTGGGCCACTTCCCGCAGCGCGAGGCGCCCGAGGCGGTGGCCGATGCGCTGCTGCGCTTCCTGCCGGCCCTCTGACCCACTTGCGAACGACCACCGAGACAAGACGACCATGAACATCCTCATCACCGGCGGCTGCGGCTTCCTCGGCGCGCGCCTCGCGCGCACGCTGCTCGCCCAGGGACCGCTGGCACTGGCCGGCGCCGCGCCGCAACCCATCGAACGCATCGTGCTGGCCGACCGCGTGGCGCCGCCGGCCGACCTCGCGGCCGACGCGCGCGTGCAGTTCCTGCAGGGCGACCTGCTCGAGCAGGCGCAGAGCGGCACGCTGCCGATCGCGGGCAGCCAGCTCGTGTTCCACCTGGCGGCCGCCGTCAGCGGCGAATGCGAGGCCGACTTCGACCTCGGCATGCGCAGCAACCTCGACACCACGCGCGCGCTGCTCGAGGCCGCGCGCCGCGCGGGCCATGCGCCGGTGTTCGTGTTCTCGAGCTCGGTCGCGGTGTTCGGCGATTCGCCCGAGCAGCGGCTGCCGGCGCTGATCGAGGACACGACGCTGCCCACGCCGCAGAACAGCTACGGCATCCAGAAGTTCGTCGGCGAGCAACTGGTGGCCGACTTCACGCGCAAGGGCTTCGTGCAGGGCCGCAACGTGCGGCTGATGACGGTGTCGGTGCGTCCCGGCCGGCCCAACGGTGCGGCCTCGAGCTTCCTCAGCGGCATGCTGCGCGAACCGCTGGCCGGCGAGCGCGCGCGCTGCCCGGTCGCGCCCGACACGCCGGTGGCGCTGGCCTCGCCCGGCAACACCATCGCGGGCATCGTGCGCGCGGCCACGGCCAGCGGCACCGAGTGGGGTGCACGCACAGCGGTCAACCTGCCCGCGCTGACCACCACCGTGCGCGAGATGGCGCAGGCGCTCGAGCGCATCGCGGGCACCGAGGCAACGAGCCTGATCGACTGGGAACCCGACGCGGCGATCGCGAAGATCGTCACGAGCTGGCCCAGCCGCGTGCATGCGGCGCGTGCCGAGGCGCTGGGCCTGAAGGCCGACGCCAGCTTCGATGCGATCCTGCGCGACTACGTGCGCGAGAACCCGCAGGCGGTCAAGCTCGCGGTGAAGGGCTGAGCGATGGCGAAGCTGCTGCTCGGCTGCATCGCCGACGATTTCACCGGCGCCACCGACCTCGCCAACAACCTGGTGCGCGCGGGCATGCGCGTGGTGCAGACGATCGGCGTGCCCGAGGGCCCGCTCGCGGCCGAGGTGGATGCGGTGGTGGTCGCGCTCAAGTCGCGCACCATCGCGCCGGCCGAGGCCAGCGCGCAGTCGCTCGAGGCGCTGCGCTGGCTGCAGGCGCAGGGCGCGCAACAAATCTACTTCAAGTACTGCTCGACCTTCGACAGCACGCCGCAGGGCAACATCGGCCCGGTGACCGAGGCGCTGATGGAGGCGCTGGGCTGCGACTTCACCATCGCCACGCCGGCCTTTCCCGACAACAAGCGCACGGTGTTCAAGGGCTACCTGTTCGCGGGCGAGGTGCTGCTCAACGAGAGCGGCATGCAGAACCATCCGCTGACGCCGATGACCGACCCGAACCTGGTGCGGGTGCTGCAGGCGCAGTGCCGGCGCAAGGTGGGGCTGATCGATCACGCGGTGGTGGCGCGCGGCGCGCAAGCCATCGAAGCGCGCATCGCGCAGCTGAAGGCCGAGGGCGTGTCGATCGCGATCGTCGACGCGGTGTCGAACGACGACCTGCTGCGCATGGGCCCGGCGCTCGCGAAGCTGCCGCTGGTCACCGCGGGCTCGGGCGTCGCCATCGGCCTGCCGGCCAACTTCGGGCTCGCACCCTCATCGCAGGCCAGCGCGTTGCCGAAGGCCGGCGGCCGCACGGCAGTGGTGTCGGGCAGTTGCTCGCTCGCCACCAACCGGCAGGTGCTCGACTTCATCGGGCGTGGCGGCGCGGCATTGGCCATCGATCCGCTGCGCATCGCGGCCGGTGTCGACGTCGCGGCCGAGACGCTGGCCTGGGCCACGCCGCTGATCGACAAGGGACCGGTGCTCGTCTACTCCACGGCTGAAGCCGGTGCCGTGAAGTCGGTACAAGGCCAACTGGGCGTGGAAGAGGCCGGCGCGATGGTCGAGCGCACCATCGCGGCGATCGCGCGCGGGCTGGTCGAGCGTGGTGTGCGCCAGCTCGTGGTGGCGGGCGGCGAAACCTCCGGGGCCTGTGTGCAGGCGCTCGGCATCGCGCAATTGCAGATCGGGCCGCAGATCGATCCGGGGGTGCCGTGGTGTCATGCGCGTTCCTCGTTGGCGCCGGACACTGGGGTGCATATCGCCTTGAAGTCGGGGAACTTTGGGGGGGATGATTTCTTTACCAAGGCGTTTGCGGTGTTGGGGTGATGCCTAGAGGGTTGAAAGGTCGGAGCGGGCGTGCGCCGATGGGGTACTCCCCTCCGCGAATGTCCCCCGCCTTCGGCTCCTCCTTAATTTCGCTGCGGGGAGTACCCCATCGACGCACGCCAGACGCGCAGCGTCTGATCGGCCGGCACAACCCGAGCGCCTCCGTGCACAGGGCAGTGGGTGCTTCCCGCAGCGAAATAAAGGAGGAGGCCGAAGGCCGGGGGACATTCGCGGAGGGAAGTACCCGCTGTCCTGTGCACGCGCCCCGAACAAACAGCAAAAACCATGACCGAAACAGAAGCAAGAGAAGAAATCTGCCGCACGGCAAAAAGCCTGTTCGACCGAGGCTACGTCCACGCCACGGCCGGCAACATCAGCGTGCGCCTGGAAGACGGTGGCTTCCTCATCACCCCGACCGATGCCTGCCTGGGTTTCCTCGACCCCGCGCGGCTCGCGAGGCTCGACGCGCAAGGTCAGCAGATCAGTGGTGACCGTGCCAGCAAGACCATCGCGCTGCACATGCGCATCTACGAAGCAGCGAGAGCTTTCGATGCCGATACCGCCTGCGTGATCCACACCCACAGCAGCCATTGCGTCGCACTCACCTTGAGCGGAGCCAGCGACGAACTGCTGCCCGCCCTCACGCCTTACTTCGTGATGAAGGTCGGCCACGTGCCGCGCATCCACTACCACCGCCCGGGCGCGCCCGAAGCGGCGGCCGAGGTCGCGCAGGTCATCGCGCAGCGCGGCGCGGCCGGCGTGCCGATCCGCGCCGTGATGCTCGACCGCCTCGGCCCCAACGTGTGGCACGACACCCCCGCCGCCGCGATGGCCGTGCTCGAGGAACTCGAGGAGACCGCCAGGCTCCACCTCATGACGCGCGACCATGCCACGCCACCCGCACCGCTGTCGCCCGAACAGATCGCCGAACTGCGCGTCACCTTCGGCGCGCGCTGGTGAATCCGTTCGAGACCACAATCGCCAGAACCTACAAGAGACAACGCCATGCCACGCTTCGCCGCCAACCTCTCGATGCTCTATCCCGAGCTGGACTTCCTCGATCGCTTCGATGCCGCCGCGAAGGACGGCTTCGAGGCCGTCGAGTACCTGTTTCCCTATGCCTTCTCCAAGGAGGACATCGTCGCGCGCCTCCGGCACAACGGCCTGCAACAGGTGCTCTTCAACGGCCCGCCCGGCAACTGGGAGGGCGGAGAACGCGGCCTGGCCTGCCTGCCGGGGCGCGATGCCGAGTTCCGTGAAGGCATTGCCAAGGCCATCGACTACGCGGTCGCGCTCGACTGCCCGCGCATCCACGTCATGGCCGGGCTGGTGCCCGAGGGCCTCACGGCCGATGCCGTGCAGCAGGTATACGTCGACAACCTGCGCTGGGCCGCCGAGGAGGCCGCGAAGGCCGGGCGCGACGTGCTGATCGAGCCGATCAACACGCGCGACATCCCGCGCTTCTTCCTCAACCGCCAGGACCATGCGCACGCCATCGTCGAGAGCATCGGCGCGCCCAACCTCAAGGTGCAGATGGACCTCTACCACTGCCAGATCGTCGAAGGCGACGTCGCGATGAAGCTGCGCCAGTACCTGCCCACCGGCCGCGTCGGCCACATCCAGATCGCCGGCGTGCCCGAGCGCCACGAGCCCGACATCGGCGAGCAGAACTATCCCTACCTGTTCCAGGTGATCGACGAGGTGTCGGCGCAATCCGGCTGGCAGGGCTGGGTCGGCTGCGAATACCGGCCGCGGCGCGGCAGCGAACCCGGCGGCACCTCGGCCGGCCTGGGCTGGCTGCGCGCGTGGCGCGAGGCGCAGTGAAGCTCGAGGCGCTGCGCATCCCGAAGCTGCTGCGCGGCTTCGCGTCGGAGGCCGAGCTGTTCGACCTGGTGCTGGACGGCGACCGCGTGGCCTCGGTCGCGCCGAGCGCGCGGCAGGATTCGGCGCGCGGCATCGTGCTGAGCGCCTGCGTCGACGCGCATGCGCACATCGACAAGAACTACACCGTGCAGGACGTGGGCGCGGCGCAGGGCAACCTGTTCGCGGCCATCGAGCGCATGAACGGCCACCGTGCCGGCTGGACCGCCGAATCGCTGCGCCCGCGCATGGAACGCGCGCTCGAGGACGCCTGGCGCAGCGGCACGCGCGCGCTGCGCACCCACCTCGACTGGGTGCAGCCCGAGGCGCCAGTCTCGCTCGCGGTGTTCGAATCGCTGCGCGAAGCCTGGCGCGGCCGCGTCGAGCTGCAGTTCGTCTCGCTCACCCCGCTCGACCTGTTCGCCGATGCCGAGGCCGGCGAGCGCATCGCGCGCGAGGTGGCGCGCGCGGGCGGTTCGCTCGGCGCCTTCGTCTACCGCAACGAGGCCCTGCTGCCCAAGCTCGATCGCGTGTTCGAGCTCGCGCACAAGCACGGGCTGTCGCTCGACTTCCATGTCGACGAGGGCCTCGATGCCGACGCCAGCGGCCTGCGTGCCATCGCGCAGCTGGTGCGCGCGCGCGGCTTCGCGGGCCGCGTGGTCTGCGGCCATGCCTGCTCGCTCTCGGTGCAGGACGATGCCGTGGCGCACGAAACCCTGGCACTGTGCGCGGGCGCGGGCCTGCACCTGGTCGCGCTGCCCACCACCAACCTCTACCTGCAGGGCGCCTGGGACCGCACGCCGGTGCCGCGCGGCATCACGCGCATCCGCGAGGCGGCGGCACGCGGCTTGCGTGCGAGCCTGGCCACGGACAACGTGCAGGACGCCTTCTATCCCTACGGCAGCTACGACCTCGTCGAGACCTTCGGCCTCGGCGTGCAGGTGGCGCACCTCGCGCCGGCGCTCGACTGGATCGACAGCATCACGCTCGCGCCGGCGCAGGCGCTCGGGCTGGCCTGGGACGGTCGCATCGCCGCGGGTTGTCCGGCCGACCTGGTGGTGCTGGCCGCCACCGACGAACACGAACTCATCGACCCGCGCGGCCGCCGCCGCAGCGTCATCCGCGCGGGCCGGATCCTGGAGCACACCGCATGAGCATGGGCAAGCCGATGGCCAACTATGCCGCCGCCAAGCGCGTCGGCGATTTCGTCTACATGAGCGGCGTGGTCGCCGTCGACCCGGCCACGCGCCGCGCGGTCGCCGGCTACGACGCCATTCCCGAGGCCGGGCGCAGCGCGCTGCAGGGCCTGGGCTACGCCACCGGCCAGATGTCGGTCGACGTGTTCGAGGCGCCGATCGTGGCGCAGAGCTGGTTCGTGCTCGAGCGCATCCGCCAGATCGCGGCCGAGCACGGCGGCACCATGGAGGACGTGGTGAAGCTGGTGCAGTACTTCCGCCACCTGCCGCACTACGCCTTCTACAACCGCGTGCGCGGCCTGTTCTACCCGGGCGAGCCGCCGGTCAGCACGGTGGTCGAGGTGTCGCGCTTCCTGCCGGGCGACGAGGTGCTGGTGGAGGTCGAGGCCACCATGTACCTGCCGGTGCGCGCTACCTGACGCCCGCGCCCTTGAACAGGAACGCCGTCACCTGTTCGACCAGGTAATCGCGGTCCTGCGCGTCGCCGTGCTGCGCGGTGTTGCGGAAGTACGCGGCCTGCGTGGCGTGGTCGGCATAGAACTGCGTCACGGCCCAGATGTGGAACAGCACCAGCATCGGGTCGGCCTCGTCCATCAGCCCCTGGTCCATCCAGTTGCGGATCACGGCGGCCGCCTGGTCGGTGCGCTGCTTGCTCGTGTCCATCAGGCTGTTGAGCACCGGCGCGCCGCGCAGCATCTCGGCCGTGAAGATGCGCGAGCGCAGCGGGTGCTCGAACGAGAACGCCATCTTGCGGCGGATCAGGTCGCCGAGCACCTTGCGCGGGCCCAGGGCCTCGTCGTCGAAGCCGAAGACCACGATCCAGTCGGTGAGGATGTCCTGCAGGATCTGCCGGTACAGCGCTTCCTTGCTGTCGATGTAGTAGTGCAGCTGCGCCTTCGAGAGCCCGGCCTTGTCGGCGATTGCCTGCGTCGAGGCGCCGGCCAGGCCCTCGCTCGCGAACACCTCGATCGCGGCCTGGTTGATCACGCCGAGCACCTGCGCGTACTTGCGCGAGCGCCCGCGCGTGGCGGGGCCCTCGGCGTCCTCGGCGGTGTCGACGGCGGTGGTCCTGGCCATGCGCGGTCTCAGAGCTGCACCACCAGCTCGGCCCCCTTGGCGCGCGAGCAGCACAGCGCCACCTTGTGGCGCCGCTCGCTGCCCGTGAGGCAGAAGTCGCGGTGCTCGGCGCCCTCGCCTTCGGCGCCGACCACGCACGTGCCGCACAGGCCCTGCTCGCACGACACCGGGATGTCGATGCCGACCTCGTGCAGCGCGTCGACCGCGGTCTGGTCGGCCGCCACCGGCACCACGATGCCACGCTGCGCGAGCCGCAGCACGAAGGGCTGGCCCGCGGTGGCGGCGGCATCGGTGGGCGCGGCGAAGTACTCGGCGTGGATCGCGTCCTCGGGCCACTGCGCGGCGGCCGCCGCGTCGCGCACCGCCTGCATGAAGCCGCCGGGGCCGCAGACATAGAGATGCGCGGCGCCGGCATGCGCGGCCAGCAGCGTGCGCAGGTCGATGCGCTGCGAGGCATCGCCCTGGTCGAGGTGCAGCCGCACGTGCGGCGCCAGCGCCGGATCGCGCAACGCCTCGGCGAAGGCCAGGTGCTCCTCGGCGCGCGCGAACACGCACAGCGTGAAGCCCTCGCCGCGCGCGGCCAGTGCCTGCGCCATCGCCAGCAGCGGCGTCATGCCGATGCCGCCGGCCAGCAGCAGGTGGTGGCGCGCCTGCGCCTGCAGCGGGAAGGTGTTGCGCGGCGTGCTGATCGGCAGCAGGTCGCCCTCGCGCACGCGCTCGTGCATCGAGGCCGAGCCGCCGCGGCTCGCGGCCTCGCGCTTCACGCCGATCAGGTAGGACGAGACGGTGCCCGCCGAGGGCGCGCGCGCCAGCGAGTACTGGCGCGAGAAGCCGCCGGGCATGTGCACGTCGATGTGTGCGCCGGCTTCGTAGCCGGGCAGCGCGCGGCCCCAGGGATGGGCCAGCTCGAAGGCCAGGATTTCGGGCGTCTGGCGCGCGATGCGCGTCACGCGGACGGTGAGCGTGCGTTCGAGGCTCATGGTGTTTTCTCCCGGATCGTTGGGGTCGTGGTCACAGCGTTTGCAGCTTGCGCGCCACGCGCTCGATGAAGCGCGTGCGGTCGAGCGCGGTCACGGCGTTCATGTCGTGCAACTGCAGCCAGGTCACCTTGCAGCGCCAGGCGAACAGGGCGCGCAGCGCGCGCGTGAACAGCCGCCGCCCGGGGTCGCCGATGGCCATCACGAACCAGCGCGGCGAGCCGCCCGTGGTGACCACCGTGAGGCGCTGGATGTGGCGCATGCCCGAGCGCGCGGCCTGGCCCTTGCGCTCGGCCGGCAGGAAAGCCACGCCGGGCAGCCACACCCGCTCCAGCCAGCCCTTGAGCATCGAGGGCGGTCCGTGGAACCAGGTGGGATAGACGAACACCAGGTGCTCGGCCCACAGCAGCGCTTCGACGTGGGGTTGCACGCGTTCGCGGATCAATTGGGTGTTGTCGAGGTACGCGATGCGTTCCTCGCGGGTCAGCGTCGGGTCGAAGCCCTCGGCGTACAGGTCGATGGCCCGGACCTGGTGGCGGGGTTCGAGGGCGGCGAGCGCCGTGCGGTAGAGCGCGTGGTTGAAGCTGTCAGGGTTCGGATGGCAATGAACGACGAGCGTTTTCATGGAAGGGCCGGTTCGCCGACGCAGCGGCGATACGGGGTCAGAGCCCAGGAATGAAGAGCCGCACGGTGCCTTATGGCATCCCAGGCGCCGGCATCTGACCCCGGCGCAAGCACCGCGCGGCCCGCGGAGAAATCGGTGTGGTCGTGGATCGGATCCTTGGTCGCGGCTTACTTGCCCGTGAGCTTCTTGCGCACGTCCAGGCCCACGCCCTTGTTGACGAACTGGGTCGTGACCACCTTCGACAGGTCGACCTCGCCGGGCTTGTAGAGGCCGGCCTTGACCATCTTGTCGTAGAAGTCCTTCACGCGCGCCTCGTCCATCGCGCCGATGCCCTTGGTCAGCGACTCGCCGCTGTCGACGATGCCCATCTTCTTCATCAGCTCGATCGAGCCCTGCAGCGCGGCCACGGGCGAGTCGGGGTTGGTCTTGGCGATCAGCTCGTTGGCGGCCTTGTTGTCGCCGTAGAGGTAGTTGTTCCAGCCGATGATCGAGGCCTCGACGAACTTGCGCACCGTCTCGGGCTTGGTCTTCACGAGGTCGGCGCGCGTCTCGATGGTGGTCGAGTAAGTCGAGAAGCCATTGTCGGCCAGCAGCTGCACCACCGGGTCGAAGCCAGCCTGAGCCTTGATCGACAGCGGCTCGGAGATCGCGTAGCCCTGCTGGATCGACTTCTTGTCGGCCAGGAACGGGCCCACGTTGAAGGTGTAGGGCTTGAGCTGCGAATCCTTGAAGCCGTGCTCCGACTTCATCCACTGCCAGAAGCTGAACTGGCCGTCTTTGCCGATGAAGGCGACGGGCGCCTTGGTCATGTCCTTGAAGCTGTCGAAGCCCTGGCCCGGATGCGCGAACATGGCCTGCGGGTCCTTCTGGAAGAAGGCCGCGACCACCACCGTGGGCACGCCGTTCTTCACGTTGTCGAAGGACTGCAGCAGGTTGCCGGTCATCAGGAAGTCGATCTTGCCGGCCGGCAGCATCGGCCGGTTGTTGACCATCGGGCCGCCCTGCTGGATCTCGACGTCGAGGCCGTACTTCTTGTAGGTGCCGTCCACCAGCGCCTGGTAGAAGCCGCCATGGCCGGCCTGCGCCTTCCAGTTGGTGGCGAACACGACCTTCTCCTGCGCCTGCGCGGCGAAGGCGGCGGCGGTCAGCGCCAGGCCGAGGGCCAGGCTGCCGAGCGGGCGGATGCGGAAAGCGGGGATGCGCATGAGGACGTGCTCCTGTGGAGGTTTCTTGGAAAAAGGACGGGACGCGAAGCCTAAATCTTTTCAGCCCTCGGTGGCCATGTCGGGCGTCCAGCCGCGCGTCTTGCCGGGGTTCATCAGCCCCATCGGGTCGCTGCGCTTCTTGAACTCGATCTGCTGCGTGTCGATGGTCTTCATGCCGCCGTCCTCGATGGTCACCACGTGCGGGTTGAAGATCTTGCAGCCGCCCTGCGACTCGATCTCGCGGATCAGCTCGTACTGGCGCGCCTCGCCGGTCCAGCGCACCAGCAGGATGCCGAAGGTGCCGGCCTCGCCGCCCGCGCGCGCGAAGTCCTGGTGCTGCAGCACCTCGTCGCCGAAGATCTCGAGGTGGCGCTCGACCACCGCGGGATCGAAGGGCTGCGCATAGGCCACCTGCAGGTAGGTCCAGCCGCGGTCCATCTTGAGCGCCTGCAGCGTCGTGTGGTTGAACGCGCATTCGTAGGCCGGCGGCAGGCCGGCCGCGAGCAGCTCGGCCTCGGTGCCGGCCAGCGCGATGTGGCCGCCGTGCGCGGCCGCGAGCGCGCGGAAGTCTTCCATCGACGCGGGCGCCACCATCGTGAAGACCGCATGCCGGTCGGCGGGAAAGTGCTCGCCCATCGCCGTGTAGTAGGGCGAGAAGCGCGCCTCCACGGTCGACAGCAGGAACAGGTCGAGATCGGGCGTGCTGGCCGCGATGCCGAAATCGAGCGCCGCGCGGTAGCGCTCGAACAGCACCGTGCAGTGCACCCAGTCGACGGCCGGGCTCAGCGCCACCTCCACGTCGAGGATCACGCCGTTGGTGCCGTAGGCATGGTGCACCTGCTGGATCTCGTCGTCCGCGAGCTCGATCACGCGCGGCTCGCGCTCCACCGTCATCACGCGCGCGCGCAGCAGGTTGCCGGGGTCGCGCAGGATGCCGTGGCGGAACGAGCCGATGCCGCCGAAGCCGCCCGCGATGAAGCCGCCGATGCTGGCCACGTGCCAGGTCGAGGGCCACATGCGCAGCGCCTGGCCGGTCTCGCGCGCGGCCAGGTCGATGTCGTGCATGCGCGCGCCGGCCTCCACGCGCATGCGGCCGTCGCCGATGTCGAGCACGCGGCACAGCTGGGTCACGTCCATCACCAGGCCGCCCTCGAGCGGCACGCACTGGCCGTAGTTGCCGGTGCCGCCCGCGCGCACCGTGAGCGGCAGCTTCCACCTGGCGGCGGTGGCGCAGACCTGGCGCACGTCGTCCTCGGTGCCGACCTTCACGACCAGCTCGGCCACGCAGCCCGAGAGCTGCGCCGTGAGGATCGGGCTGTACCAGAAGAAGTCCTTCGACAGCTGCTTGCGCTGGCCCGGCGCGGTGACCAGGTTCAGGCCCGCGAGGTCGCGATGCACCGCGTCCCAGTCGATGGCCGGGGCGAGCGAGGTCCTAGCGTTCACGGCGCATTTCGCTTTCATGCCAGTGGCCCAGCACCAGGCGCGAGAGCGCGGCGAAGACGATGAAGATCACGATCCCGAGCAGCGACACCAAGAGCAGCGCCGCGAACATCATCGGGATCTCGGTGCGGAAGCTCGACTCGAGGATGCGCGAGGCCAGCCCGGTTTCCTTGCCGGCCGTGCCCGCGGTGAACTCGGCCACCACCGCGCCGATCAGGCTCAGGCCGCCCGCGATCTTCAGGCCCGCCATGAAGTAGGGCAGCGCGCTGGGCGCGAGCAGGTAGCGGAAGGTCTGCCAGGGCGAGGCCTTGTAGAGCTGGAACAGGTCGCGCAGATTGCTGTCGGCGCTCTTGAGGCCCACCACCGTGTTCGACAGGATCGGGAAGAAGGCCACGATCCAGGCGCACAGCAGCAGTGCCGCGGTGGTGCTCGAGACGTAGATCAGGATCAGCGGCGCGATCGCGATGATCGGCGTGACCTGCAGGATCACGGCGATCGGGAACAGCCCGATCTCCACCCACTTGAACAGCGCGAAGGCGATCGCCAGCAGCACGCCGCCGACGATGGCCGCGGCCAGCGCGAGCAGCGTGAGCCGCACGGTGAACCACAGCGCGCTCGACAGCGTGTCCCAGTTGTCGAACAGCGTCTTCAGGATCAGCGAGGGCGCGGGCAGGATGTAGTGCGGGATGTTGTTGGCGCGCACGGTCCATTCCCACAGCAGCAGCAGCGCGCCGACCACCACCGCGGGCACCACGATGCGCAGCAGCGATTCGCGCCGGCGCTGCCGGTCCTCGTGCGCGCGCTGGGCGTCGGCCGAGGGCGTGGCGGTGTCGTCCTCGTGCAGGGCGGGAGCAACGGTGACCGCGGGCTCAGTGATCGATGTCGACGCCATGCAGGGCTCCATGCAGGGATTGGGACACCGCGGTGCAGTGCGCGTTGTAGCGGCTCGAGGTGCGGAAGGCCTCGCCGCGCGGGTAGGGTTCGTCGATGCGGATCTCGTCGATCACGCGGCCCGGGCGCGCGGCCATCACCACGATGCGGTTCGAGAGGTAGACCGACTCGTAGACGCTGTGCGTGACGAACACCACCGAGAAGCGGTGCTCGCGCCAGATCGCGAGCAGGTCGTTGTTGAGCTTGATGCGCGTCATCTCGTCGAGCGCGGCGAAGGGCTCGTCCATCAGCAAGAGGCGCGGGTGCGTGACCAGCGCGCGCGCGATCGACACCCGCATCTTCATGCCGCCCGAGAGCTCGCGCGGATAGACGTCGGCGAAGCGCGAGAGCCCGACCATCTCGAGCACCTGCTGCACCACGGGCGCGGCGGCATCGCGCTTCATGCCCGCGAGCTTGAGCGGCAGCCAGACGTTGTCGAACACCTTGGCCCAGGGCATCAGCGTCGGTTCCTGGAACACGAAGCCCAGGTCGCGGTCGGTGCGCGCCGCGGCGCCGCCGGTCCAGGCCATCTCGCCGCTGCTGGCGCGCGTGAGGCCGGCGATCAGCCGCAGCGCCGTGCTCTTGCCGCAGCCCGAGGGGCCGAGGAAGCTGATGAAGTCGTGCGCGCCGATGTCGAGCGACATGCCCTGCAGCGCGAGCGTGCCGTTGGCGAAGCGCTTGCCGACGTTGCGCAGCCGGACCAGCGGCGCTTCGGCATCGGGGGTGGATGGCGTGGTGCTTTCCATGGGGTGTTCCGGAGGGCGTGGCGGGGCGCGAGCCTAGCGCCAGGCGGGCTCGTTGGCCAGGCGCGACAGCGGGAAGCGGTCGACCTCGCGCAGCAGGTCGACGAAGCGCCGGCCCACGTGGTCGAGCACCGCGGCGCCCTTCTCGGCCGTGGCGCGGGTGGCGTCGCCGGCCGCGCCCATCGGGTTGATGTCGTGCATCTGCCAGCCGAGCTTGCCGCTGGGCGTGATCGAGAGGTACTTGTTCTCGGCCGCGAGGTCCTCGGTCATCGAGTGGAAGTTGCGGAACTGGTCGGCGCGCACGTAGTCGGGCGTGAGGTGCAGCATCACCGAGCTCTCGAGGTCGCCGGCGTGGATGCCGTGCTTGCCCTCGTGCGCGGTGAACAGGCCCTCGGGCAGGCCCAGCGTGTACCAGTTGGCGGCCACCACCATCATCCCGTGCGCCTCGCGCAGGTCGCGCGCCACGATGTCCATCACGCTCATCTGGCCGCCGTGGCTGTTGTAGAGCACCAGCTTGCGCACGCCGGCGCGCGCCACGCAGGCGCCGATGTCGGTCCACATCGCGATCAGCGTGCTGGCCGAGACCGTGAGCGTGCCCGGGTAGCGCGAGTGCTCGTTGCTCTTGCCGTAGGGCACCGTGGGCAGGAACAGCACCGGCAGGTTGTCGGGCAGGTGGGGGAGCGTGGCGCGCACCATGCCGTCGATGGTGGCGGTGTCGGTCGACATCGGCAGGTGCGGACCGTGCTGCTCGGTGGCGCCCACCGGCAGCACGGCGATCAGCCGTTCGCGGTCGAGGCGGGAGAACTCTTCGCTGGTCAGGTCCGACCAGAAGCGGCTGCGCAGGGTGACCGGGTTCATCGGGGTGGTCCTCGTTCGTGGCGACGGCGCGGATGATGACCTAAATTATCCGAATGGTCAAAAAAAGTCGCGTCAGGGTTTTCCACGGCCTGCCGCCCCGCGCTCAGGTCGCCGCGCTCAGGTCGTCGCGACCCCGGCCTTGCGCCACGGCCAGGGCAGCAGCAGGCAGGCGCCGACCAGCGTCACGCCGCCGGCCAGCGCGCAGAACACCTCGACCGGAAAGCGCGGCACCACGCTGCCGAGCAGGAACGAGACCGAGAAGATGCCGAGGTTGAGCAGGCTCGCGTGGTACGAGTTGATGGTGCCGCGGTAGCGCTCCGACAGCGCGCTGAGCCGCGCATGGTGCAGCGGCCCCGCGCAGCCGTAGCCGAAGGCCCAGGGCAGGCCGAGCAGCACCAGCTGCGTGGTCGAGCCCACCGGCAGCGCCAGGCCCAGCAGGCCCGCCGCCGCGGCCAGCGCCGCCAGCGGCAGCGCGGCCTCGCCGAGCGCGCGCTGCAGCCGACCGCTGGCCAGGTTGCCGGCGATCACGGCCAGGCCGAACAGGCCGGCGATCAGGCCGGTGTCGGTCGACGACAGCACCAGCTTGCGCGCCGCCACCTCGGCCACCACCGCGCCGAAGCCCGCCACCCAGCCGAGCCAGAGGTAGCTGACCGCGAGCCGCCGCCGCACGCCGGGCGTGCGCAGCGCCTGCGTGTGCGTGGCGAGGAAGCCCGCGTGCGACGCGGCCGCGGGCACGCGCTGCACGAAGGTGCGCGTCACCGCGAGAAAGGCCAGCGCGGCCATCGCCGCCAGCGTGTAGTAGGCCGAGCGCCAGCCCGCGGTGTCGCTCAGCCAGCCGGCCACCACCGGCGTGAGCACGAAGGCCAGCATCAGGCCGACGAACACGTGGCTCAGTCGGCGGCCGATCTGCTCGGGCGGCGACTCGTCGGCCACCAGCGACAGCGCATTGGGCTGGATCAGACCCGCGCACAGTCCGGCCAGCGCCGACAGCACGATCGCCACCGCCAGGCTCGGCGCGCTCGGCAGTGCCGCGCTCAGCAGCGCGAAGCCCAGCAGCCCGGCCTGCAGCGGCCGCCGGCGGCCCCAGCGGTCCGACAGCGGCCCGGCGATCAGCGCGAAGGCGCCGTAGGCGAGCCCGTAGGCGGCCGGCAGGTAGGCGATGGCGCTCGAGCGCACGCCGAGGTCGGCGCTCATCGCGCCCATCATCGGGCCCGCCACCACCTCGGCCGAGCCGATGAGGAACAGGCAGCAGAACAGCGTGGCGACCTGGGTCGTCTTCATGGCTTGGGAGCTCCGTGGATCAGCGGCGCACGACGTAGCGCGTGACCACCGGCGGCGATTCGCCGAGGTGGAAGGCCAGCCGGCGCTCGCGCAGCGCCATGTCGGCGGCGGTCGCGCGGTTGAAGCGGCGCAGGTGCTCGGTCCAGCTCTCGTCGACAATCTGCTCGACGTAGCGGCCCGGCTCGCCGATGTCGTGCAGCAGCTCCCAGCCGATCGCGCCCTGGCTCAGCCGCGCGCGGCGCGTCTGCTGCATCACCAGGTGGAAGGCCGCGGCGCGCGCCGGGTCGATGATGAATTCGACGTTGATCACCACGCGGCCGTTCTCCTGTGGCGCCTCGGACGGCGGCCCCGAGGCCCAGCCGGCCTTGGCGGGCGTGGTGTCGTCCTCGCCCGAGACATCGGTGACCCAGCGCAGCGCGGCCAGCATCAGCAGCGTGCCGGTGACCGAGGCCACGACCAGGCTCACCTGCAGGTCGGTGACCGTGGCGACCTGGCCCCACAGCGCGGCACCGATCGCGCTCGCGCCCATGATCGCCATCTGGTAGGTCGACATGCCGCGCGCGCGCACCCAGTCGGGCAGCGCGAGCTGGGCCGACACCGAGAGCGAATTGGCCACCGTGATCCAGGCCATGCCGCCGAAGAACATCGCCGGCACCGCGACCCAGGCGTTGGGCGCGAAGGCCATCACCGCCGTGGCGGCCGACTGCAGCGCGGTGCCGCGCAGCACCAGCTGGTCGCGTCCCAGCGCCTGGCGCAGCCGCGGCAGGAACAGCACCGCCACGATCGCGCCCGAGCCCATGGCCGCCAGCAGCAGGGTGAAGGTGCCGGCGCCGCCGCCCTGGAGGTTGCGTGCCAGCAGCGGCAGCAACGCCAGCAGCGCCGTCGAATGGAAGAAGAAGATCGTGATGCGGCTGAGCACCGCGCGCATGCGCTGCGACTGCCAGACGAACTGCACGCCCACGCGCATCGCGCTGATCAGCCGCTCGCGGCCCAGCGGATTGGGCGTGTGCTCGCGGCGCCAGCGCAGCACCACGAAGCCCGAGGCCACCGACAGCACCGCGTTGAGCGCGAACACCCAGACGCTGCCCGCGCTCGCGATCAGCATGCCGGCCGTGAGCGGGCCGATGATGCGCGAGGCATTCATTGCGATGCCGTTGAGCCCGAGCGCGGCCGGCAATTGCGGGCGCGGCACCAGCTCGGGCACGATGGCCGAGAACACCGGCCAGCGCAGCGCCAGCCCGATGCCGTTGGCGAAGGTCAGCGCCAGCAGCAGCGGCGCGGTCATCATGTCGAGCGCGATCGCGGCGCACAGCACGATCGCCGTGCCCGCGAGCCAGAACTGCGTGGCCATCAGCCAGCGCCGGCGGTCGAGGATGTCGGCCAGCGCGCCGCTGGGCAGGCCGAGCAGGAACACCGGCAGCGTGGAGGCCGACTGCACCAGCGCGACCCAGATCGGCGAGGTGGTCAGCGAGGTCATCATCCACGCCGCCGCCACGTCGTTCATCCACATGCAGATGTTGGCGATCAGCCAGGTGCTCCACAGCATGCGGAACACCGGCAGCTTCAGCGGCTCGAGCGCGGCGAGCTTGGGCGGCTTCGGCCGCGCGGGCGGGATGGGCGTCTCTTCGGGCGATATCGGGGGCATGTGGGGCTATTGTCGCCGCGAGGCCCCGGCTGGTCAGCCAGTGGTCAGCCGCGGTCGCTGCGCGCGAGCCGGTGCTCGAGCCGGCGCAGCAGCGTGGTCAGCACCAGCGTCATCACCCAGTAGATCACCGAGATCGCGAGGTAGGGCTCCCAGTAGCGCGCGTAGGCACCGGCCACCGTGCGCGCCGCGTAGGCCAGCTCGGCCAGGCCGATGGCGGAGACCAGGGAGGTGTCCTTCAGCAGCGCGATCGCGTTGTTGCCCAGCGGCGGCAGCATGCGGCGGAAGGCCTGCGGCAGCACCACGTAGCGCATCACCTGCGCCGGGTTGAAGCCCAGCGAGCGGCCGGCGTCGAACTGGCCGCGCGAGATCGACTGGATGCCCGCGCGGAACACCTCGGAGATGTAGGCCGCGGAATTGAGCGTGAGCGCCACCACGCCCGAGATCAGCGCGCCGTGCTCCTGCTTGAGCGTGCGCGCGAGCTCGCCATCGATCAGCAGGCCGGAGGTGGGATGGATGAACACCGGCATCACCGCGAAGTGGATCAAGAGGATCTGCACGAACAGCGGCGTGCCGCGGAAGAAGCTCACGTACACCGTGGCCGGCCAGCGCAGGAAGAAGCGCGCCACCCAGGTCCAGGGCGCATGCCGCGGCTGCGCCAGTCGCGCCAGCGCCAGGCACAGGCCCCAGCTCGCGCCCAGCAGCACGCAGACCACCGTCATGCGCAAGGTCATCCAGGCGCCCTGCCAGAACAGGTCCTTGTATTCGACCAGGATGTCCCAGCGGAACCATCCGAACAGCAACACCGGTTGTTCCATGGCGGCTTCCTTCAATGCAGAGAAACGAACGAAAAGAAAAACGAAACGGCCGCGAAGCGCGGCCGTGGGAGCAAAACGGGGGCCGTGCGGCTCAGCGCACGTTCGGGTCCTTGTTGAACCACTTCTTGTAGATCGTCACGTAGCTGCCGTCGGCGCGGATCGCCGCCAGGCCGGCCGAGAGCTTGTCGAGCAGCGCCTTGTCGCCCTTCTTCACCACGATGCCGAAGCCTTCCTCGGGGAAGGACTTGTCGTCGACGGTCTTCAGCTCGGGGTTCTGCGACACGCGGTAGGCGATCACGCCGTTGTCGCCCATCGCCGCGTCGACGCCACCGCCGGCCAGCTCGGAGATGATCAGCGGCGTGCTCTCGAAGCGGCGGATGTTCGGGCTGGTCTTGCCGAACTCGCGCGATGCGATGTCGTCGGCCGTCGAGGCGCTCACCACCGCGATCTTCTTGCCCGTGAGGTCCTTGAGCGAGGCGACGGTGCTGTTCTTCGGCAGCGCGATCAGCTGGCGCGCCGCGAAGTAGGGCGGCGTGAAGTCGTAGCTCTGCTTGCGCTTCTCGTTGATCGTCACGCCCGAGATCACGAGGTCGACGTCGCCGTTGTTGAGCGCGCCGAAGATGCCGGTGAACGGCGTGTTCACGATCTTGATCTTCAGGCCCTGCTGCTTGGCGATGGCGTTGATGATGTCGATGTCGAGGCCGACGATCTGCTTGTCCTTGTTCTCGAACGCGAACGGCGCATAGGTGGCACTGGAGGCCACGGTCAGTTCGCGGTTCTGCGCCTGGGCGGGCGCCAGGGCGCCGAAAGCCAGCACGGCGGCGGCAAAGCCAAGCGCCAGGGCGCGGCGGGTGGGGGTCATGCGGAGTCCTCGGGTGCGCCGGGTGGCGGTTGGGGTGGGCGAGGATTTTAGGCTGGCGGGCGGCGGGTTCCGTCGGGCCCTCGCGGCCGCTACTTCGCCAGGTGCCCCAGCGGCAGCGCGCTGCTCGCCTTCACCTCGCCGAGCGAGAAGCTGGTGTGCAGGTCCTTCACGTTCGGCAGGTTCATCAGGTGCTGCCGCGCGAAGGCGGAGAAACCGTCGAGGTCGCGCGCCACCACCTGCAGCTCGAAGGTGCCGGTGCCGCTGATGTAGTGGCAGGCCACGACCTCGGGCATCTTGCGGATGGCGTCCTCGAGCTTGCGGGTCGCTTCGTTGGTGACGCGCTCGGTGTCGACGCGCACGAAAGCGAGCACGCCCAGCCCGATCTTGTGCCGGTCGATCTCGGCGCGGTAGCCCTTGATGAAGCCGGCCTCTTCCAGCGCGCGCACGCGGCGCCAGCAGGGCGCGGCCGACAGGCCCACGCGCTGCGCAAGCTCGGCGTTGGTGAGGCGGCCATCGGTCTGCAGTTCTTGCAGGATGGCAAGGTCGAACTTGTCAATGCTTTCCATAAGCCTCTATATTAAGCAATCTTCTTTCTGGAAGTGGCTTTTTGGGGGCATGGAAAGCAAACACCTGTCGCGGACCCCGGCATACACTTTGCGTGATCATGGGCTCGCGCCCGACCGGGCACAGACCCGCACCTATCAGCCAGGCCCACAAGGCCCTGCCACCACGGAGACGACAGACATGAATGCCCCGCTGCCCGAGCACATCCGCCGCGCGCTAGAGACCGTCACGCTCGACGACAACCCGCAACGCGGGTTGCGCCGAAGGCACAAGTACGGCGCGGACGGCGTAGCCGGACGCACTGGATTTGGCGGCGAGCATGTTTGCGAAGGGAGTACCGTATGAACGCCCCGCTGCCCGAGCACATCCGCCGCGCGCTAGAAACCGTCACGCTCGACGACAAATACAGCCTCGACTACGGGCGCGCATTCATGAGCGGGGTCCAGGCCCTGGTCAAGCTGCCGATGCTGCAGCGCCTGCGCGACAAGCAGGTCGGCAAGAACACGGCCGGCTTCATCAGCGGCTACCGCGGCTCGCCGCTCGGCGGCTACGACCAGGCGCTGTGGAAGGCCAGCAAGTTCCTCAAGGAACAGAACATCGTCTTCCAGCCCGGCGTGAACGAAGAGCTCGCGGCCACCGCGCTGTGGGGCACCCAGCAGCTGGGCTTCTCGCCGCAGGGCACCAACAAGTTCGACGGCGTCTTCGGCATCTGGTACGGCAAGGGCCCGGGCGTGGACCGCTGCTCCGACGTCTTCAAGCACGCCAACATGGCGGGCACCACCGCCTGGGGCGGCGTGATCGCGGTGGCCGGCGACGACCACATCTCCAAGAGCTCGACCGCGGCGCACCAGAGCGACCACATCTTCAAGGCCTGCGGCACGCCGGTGTTCTTCCCGGCCAACGTGCAGGAAATCCTCGACCTCGGCATCCACGCCTTCGCGCTGAGCCGCTTCTCGGGCGTGTGGTCGGGCATGAAGACGATCCAGGAGATCGTCGAGTCGAGCGCCACGGCCATGATCGACCCCGAGCGCGTCGACATCGTGATCCCGACCGACTTCGAGATGCCGCCCGGCGGCCTGCACATCCGCTGGCCCGACCATGCGCTGGAGCAGGAAGCCCGGCTCATGCACTACAAGTGGTATGCCGCGCTGGCCTACATCCGCGCCAACCGCCTCAACCACAACGTGATCGAGGGCCCGAACGACCGCTTCGGCATCATGGCCAGCGGCAAGGCCTACAACGACACCCGCCAGGCCCTGATCGACCTGGGCCTGGACGACGCGGCCTGCCGCCAGCTCGGCATCCGGCTGCACAAGGTGGGCGTGGTGTGGCCGCTCGAGGCGCAGCTCACGCGCGAGTTCGCCACCGGCCTGCAGGAGATCCTGGTGGTCGAGGAGAAGCGCCAGGTCATCGAATACCAGCTCAAGGAAGAGCTCTACAACTGGCGCTCCGACGTGCGGCCCAACGTGGTCGGCAAGTTCGACGAGGGCGAGGTGCACGCGGCCGAGGGCTACTCGGGCGGCGAATGGTCGATGCCCAATCCGACCGCCCACACGCTGCTGCGCGCCAATGCCGACCTGAACCCGGCACTGATCGCCAAGGCCATCGCCGGGCGTCTCAAGAAGACGGGCCTGCTGCCCGCCGGCTCCGACATGGCGGCGCGCATCGACGCGCAGCTCGCGATCCTCGAGGCCAAGGAACGCTCGATGCAGGTGATCCAGGCCGAGGGCGTGAAGGACGCGCGCCAGCCCTGGTTCTGCTCGGGCTGCCCGCACAACACCAGCACCGTGGTGCCCGAGGGCTCGCGCGCCATGGGCGGCATCGGCTGCCACTTCATGGCGACCTGGATGGACCGCTCCACCATCGGCTTCACGCAGATGGGCGGCGAGGGCGTGCCATGGGTGGGCCAGCAGCCGTTCACGACCGACCAGCACATCTTCGCCAACCTCGGCGACGGCACCTACTTCCACAGCGGCCTGCTGGCGATCCGCCAGAGCATCGCGGCCGGCGTGAACATCACCTACAAGATCCTCTACAACGACGCGGTCGCGATGACCGGCGGCCAGACCGTGGGCGAGCGCCCCGAGGGCCATTCGGTGCTGCAGATCGCCGAGAGCCTGCATGCCGAGGGCGCCAAGAAGGTCGTGATCGTGACCGACGAGCCCGAGAAGTACGAGGGCGTCAGCATCCCGGGCGACCACGTGCAGGTCAAGCACCGCGACCTGCTCGACGAGATCCAGCGCGAGTTCCGCGCGATGCCCGGCACCACGGCCATCATCTACGACCAGACCTGCGCCACCGAGAAGCGCCGCCGCCGCAAGCGGGGCACGGCCGTCGACCCGGCCAAGCGCGTGGTCATCAACGAGCTGGTCTGCGAAGGCTGCGGCGACTGCGGCGTGCAGAGTAATTGCCTGAGCGTGGAGCCGCTGGAGACCGAGTTCGGTCGCAAGCGCACGATCAACCAGAGCACCTGCAACAAGGACATGAGCTGCCTGAAGGGCTTCTGCCCGAGCTTCGTCAGCGTCGAGGGCGGCCAGCTCAAGAAGAAGGCGAAAAACAAGGCGGCCACGCCGGCCGAGTTCGGCCTGCTGCCCGAGCCCGCGATCCCGTCGCTGGCCGGCGGCAAGGTCTGGGGCGTGGTGGTGGCCGGCGTCGGCGGCACCGGCGTGATCACCATCGGCCAGCTGCTGGGCATGGCCGCGCACATCGAGGCCAAGGGCATCGTGACGCAGGACGCGGCCGGCCTGGCGCAGAAGGGCGGTGCCACCTGGAGCCACGTGCTGATCGGCGACACCCAGGGCGACATCCGCACCACCCGCGTGGGCACGGCGGCGGCCGACCTGATCCTGGCCTGCGACCCGCTGGTGTCGGTGAACGGCGAGACCATGGCGCGCATGCGCGAGGGCCGCACCCACGTGGCGCTCAACACGCACAGCGCGCCCACGGCCGCCTTCGTGCGCAACGCCAACTGGCAGAACCCCGAGGACGCCTGTGCCGCCGAGATCGCGCGCGCCGTGGGCGCCGAGGGCGTGGGCGCCTTCGATGCCGACGCGGCCGCGACCGCGCTGATGGGCGACACCATCTACGTCAACCCGATGATCCTGGGCTACGCCTGGCAGAAGGGCTGGATCCCGCTGGCGCACGAGTCGCTGATGCGCGCGATCGAGCTCAATGCCGTGGCGATCGAGAACAACAAGGCCGCCTTCGAATGGGGCCGCCAGGCCGCCGTGCGGCCCGACGAGCTGCAAAAGCGCGTGCGTCCCGGCCAGGTGATCGAGTTCAAGAAGCGCGAGAGCGTCGACAGCCTGGTGGCACGCCGCGTCGAGTTCCTGACCGGCTACCAGAACGCGGCCTATGCCGACGAGTACCGCCGCTTCGTCGCCAAGGTGCAGCAGGCCGAGAGCAGCCTGACCGGCAAGACCGCGCTGACCGAGACGGTGGCGCGCTACCTGTTCAAGCTCATGGCCTACAAGGACGAGTACGAGGTCGCGCGGCTGCACATCGACCGCGCCTTCCTCGAGCGCATCGAGGGCATGTTCGAGGGCGACTTCAAGCTCAACTACCACCTCGCGCCGCCGCTGATCGCGAAGAAGAACGCCAAGGGCCAGCTGCTGAAGCAGAAGTTCGGCCCCTCGATGCTGACGGGCTTCAGGCTGCTGGCCAGGCTCAAGGGCTTGCGCGGCACCGCCTTCGACCTGTTCGGCCGCACCGAGGAGCGCAAGACCGAGCGCGCGCTGATCGGCGAGTACCGCGCGAGCATCGACGAGGTGATCGGCGCGCTGCGCGCCGACAACCATGCGCTGGCGCTCGAGATCGCCGCGCTGCCCGAGCAGATCCGCGGCTATGGCCACGTGAAGGAACGCAACCTCGAGGCCGCGCGCCTGCGCTGGAACGAGCTGCTGGCCAAGTGGCGCCAGCCCCGCGCCGAACGCGCGGCAGCCTGAGCGCTGGCCCGGCCGCGCTGGCGCCGGGCCCGCGGGCCTGGCGCCGAAACCGTGCTGTCACAGGCACCGCTTAGGATCGATGCTATTCAAAACATAGCAATCCAGGAGCGCCTCCCAAACACCGAATGCCCACCGCCCCGCGCCGGATAAGCGCGCGGAGCGGCGCTTCGCCACGAATACAATGCCCGGTGCTGTGCGGCGGCCAAGCCCCGCCTGGCTTCGATTCGCGGCCCGTGCCCGTTGACCCTTGGCCCGTTTGAAAGCCCTGGTGCGAAGGCTCTGGTGCGAAGGCCCTGTGCCGCCGAACCCCGAGCGCGGCTCGCGCCGGAGTCATTACCTCTTCCCTCTGTTGGAGACTTCCTTGTTCATTTCTACCGCTTTCGCCCAGACCGCCGCTCCCGCTGCCGGAGGTGGCGACATGTTGTCCTCGCTGGGCAGCATGCTCCCCCTGGTGCTCATGTTCGTGGTGCTGTATTTCGTCATGATCCGCCCGCAGATGAAGCGCCAGAAGGAAGCCCGCGCGATGATCGAGGCGCTGGTCAAGGGCGATGAAGTCGCCACCGCCGGCGGCGTGCTCGGCAAGATCACCTCGGTCGGCGACCAGTACCTGGGCCTCGAGATCGCCAACGGCGTCGAGATCAAGGTGCAGCGCAGCGCGGTGGTGCAGGTGCTGCCCAAGGGCGCCGTCAAATAAGAAAGAAAAGCGTGGCCCGGTCTTGCGCTTCGTTGCCCCGGACCTCAAGTCACGCCGTGTCCCGTTCCTGCCGTCTCTGAAAAGCGCGATCTCATGAACCGTTACCCGGTCTGGAAGTACGCGATCATCGTGATCGTGCTGCTCGTGGGGCTGATCTATGCCCTGCCCAATTTCTTCGGCGAGGCACCTGCGGTGCAGGTCTCGTCGGCCAAGTCGACCGTCAAGGTCGACAGCGCCACCCAGACCCGCGTCGAGGAGGCCCTGAAGGCGGGCGACCTCGTGCCCGATCTGATCACGCTCGATGGCGGTTCGCTGCGCGCTCGCTTCGGCAGCCCCGACGAGCAGCTCAAGGCGCGCGACCTGATCCAGCATGCGCTGGTGCCCGACGCCGCCGACCCGCCCTACACGGTGGCGTTGAACCTGGTGTCGCGCTCGCCCAAGTGGCTCACGGCGCTGCACGCCTTCCCGATGTACCTGGGGCTCGACCTGCGTGGCGGCGTCGACTTCCTGCTGCAGGTCGACATGAAGGGCGCCATCGACAAGAAGGCCGAATCCTTCGCGAGCGACCTGCGCACCAACTTCCGCTCGAAGGACATCCGCGGCACCCAGGTGAGCCGCAACGGCCAGACCGTCGAGGTGACCTTCCGCGACGCCGCGGCGCTGGAAAAGGCCAAGCAGCTGATCCAGGACCAGTTCCCCGACCTCACGACCACCGACGGTCCGGACGGCAGCAACTGGCGCCTCGTCGCCACCATCAAGCCCGAGGCCGCGCGCCGCCTGCAGGACGCCGCGCTCAAGCAGAACATCACCACGCTGCACAACCGGATCAACGAACTCGGCGTGGCCGAACCCGTGATCCAGCAGCAGGGCATCGACCGCATCGTCGTGCAGCTGCCGGGCGTGCAGGACACGGCCAAGGCCAAGGAAATCCTCGGCCGCACCGCCACTCTCGAGATGCGCCTGGTCGACGAATCGTCCGAAGGCCGCGCGGCCGAGCTCAGCGGCGGGCCGGTGCCCTTCGGTTCGGAGAAGTTCTTCGACCGCGCGGGCCGCCCGGTGATCGTCAAGAAGCAGGTGCTGGTCACCGGCGAGAACCTCACCGACGCGCAGCCCGGCTTCGACCAGCAGAGCAACCAGCCCAAGGTCGACCTGACGATGGACGCCAAGGGCGGCAACATCATGCGCGACGTCAGCCGCGAGAACTACAAGAAGCGCATGGCGATGATGATCTTCGAGAAGGGCAAGGGCGAAGTGCTCACGGCTCCCTCGATCAACGGCGAGCTCGGCAACCGCTTCCAGGTCTCGGGCTCGATGAGCGTGACCGAGGCCAACGACCTCGCGCTGCTGCTGCGCGCCGGCTCGCTGGCCGCGCCGATGGAAATCATCCAGGAACGCACCATCGGCCCGACGCTGGGCGCCGACAACATCGACAAGGGCATCAAGTCCGTGATGTACGGCTTCCTGGCGATCATGGTCTTCATGTGCGTGTACTACGCGCTGTTCGGCCTGTTCTCGTCGATCGCGCTGGCGGTCAACCTGCTGCTGCTGGTGGCGCTGCTGTCGATGATCCAGGCCACGCTCACGCTGCCCGGCATCGCGGCCATGGCGCTCGCGATCGGCGTGGCGATCGACTCCAACGTGCTGATCAACGAGCGCGTGCGCGAGGAACTGCGCAACGGCGCCTCGCCGCAGGCGGCCATCCACGCCGGCTACGACCGCGCGTGGGGCACCATCCTCGACTCCAACGTGACCACGCTGATCGCGGGCATCGCGCTGCTGGCCTTCGGCTCCGGCCCGGTGCGCGGCTTCGCGGTGGTGCACTGCCTGGGCATCGTGACCTCGATGTTCTCGGCCGTGTTCTTCTCGCGCGGCGTTGTGAACTTCTGGTACGGCGGCAAGAAGAAGCTCAAGAGCGTGTCGATCGGCACCGTCTGGCGCCCCAAGACCGATACCGCCGACGGTACGTCCGTGGCCGAAGCCAAGTAAGGAAAGAAGGCCATGGAGTTCTTCCGCATCCACCGCACCATTCCGTTCATGCGCCATGCCCTGGTGCTGAACATCATCTCCTTCGCGACCTTCGCGCTGGCGGTGTTCTTCCTGATGCACCGCGGCCTGCACCTGTCGGTCGAGTTCACCGGCGGCACCGTGATGGAGGTGGCCTATTCGCAGCCCGCCGACGTCGGCAAGATCCGCGACGCCGTGAGCAAGCTCGGCTACCAGGAAGTGCTGGTGCAGAACTACGGCAGCTCGCGTGACGTGCAGATTCGCCTGCCGGCGCGCCAGGGCATGAGCGCCGAGCAGCAGAGCGTGCCGGTGATGGCCGCGCTCAAGGCCATCGACCCTTCCGCCACGCAGCGCGGCATCGAGTTCGTCGGCCCGCAGGTGGGCGAGGAGCTCACCACCAACGGCCTGAAGGCGCTGGGCATGGTGGTGGTCGGGATCATGATCTACCTGGCGTTCCGCTTCGAGTGGAAGTTCGCGCTCGCCACCGTGCTGGCCAACCTGCACGACGTGGTGATCATCCTGGGCTTCTTCGCCTTCTTCCAGTGGGAGTTCTCGCTCGCGGTGCTGGCGGCGGTGCTGGCGGTGCTGGGCTACTCGGTGAACGAATCGGTCGTGATCTTCGACCGGATTCGCGAGAACTTCCGGCGCTACCGGAAGATGACGACCACCGAGATCATCGACAACGCGATCACCTCGACCATCAGCCGGACCATCATCACCCACGGCTCCACGCAGCTGGTGGTGCTGTCGATGTTCTTCTTCGGCGGCCCGACGCTGCACTACTTCGCGCTGGCGCTCACCATCGGCATCTGCTTCGGCATCTATTCGTCGTGCTTCGTGGCGGCGGCGATCGCCATGTGGCTCGGCATCAAGCGCGAGGACCTGATCAAGGGCCCGGTCAAGCGCGACGGCGATCCGGACGATCCGAACGCCGGCGCGGTGGTCTGAAGCGGCGCCCCTGCGGCATCCGCTGGGCAAGGTAAAGTCGGGCCCGTCCCTCGCCGCGAGGCGCCCATGCAACGCGACAGGAAGCGCACCCTTGTGCGGATGCGCTTCCCGATGCAAGCTCGCGTCTGTCGGGTGAAACCGGTACCTGCCCCCTGATCTTCCTCAATGAGCATTGCGCGATCAGCCTCGTCCCTGCAGCTCGCGCGCGAGACGCGTGAGCGTTTCGTGCTGGCGACGGAAGGCGCCATCGTTCCGCTGGCCCGTGCCATCCGCGACCGCCTGACCCAGCTGGCCTCCGAGGTCGGCAGCGCGCGCGCCATGCAGGAGCACCGCGACGACTTCGTGGCGTTCCAGGGCAATGCCTCGCAATGGGTGTCGCTCGCTCAGACCGGCTGGCGCAAGGCGCTCGGCGAGAGCGGCGCCAGCGGCTTCCACACCTCGACCTCGCACACGCAGATGCTGCGGCTCGAGCTGATCGGCGACGAGGTGGTGGAAAGCAACATCCTCTCCTCGCGCCTGGCGCAGATGATCCACGACCGCGCGAGCTTCGAGCTCAGCGACCTGCGGCTGCGCATCCAGCACCTCGAGGGCACGAGCGAGCTCGACGGCAAGGACGTGCTCAAGCCCGAGACCCTGGCCAAGCTGCTGGTCGAGCAGTGGCTGGCCGCCGGCCTGAGCCGCCAGCTCTGGACCCGCGTGCAGGACACGGTGCAGGCGCAGCTGGTCGACGTGGTCGCCAAGGCCTACGAGGACGCCAATACTCACCTGGTCGCCCACGGCGTGATGCCCGAGATCGACCTCAAGAGCTTCGTGCGACGCACCGGCGGCGCGGCCTCGGGCGGTGCGACCGGCCCGGGCGCGCCGGGCGCCGCGCAGCCCGGCGGCCATGCGGCGCCAGCCGGCGCGGCGGCTTCCGTGCCCGGTACGTTCCAGCGCGGCGGCGGCGTTGCGCCCGCCGGCGGTTCGCCGCTGGCCACGGCACGCCAGCGCGCCCAGACCGCGCTGCTGAACCTCAAGCGCTTCGTCACCGGCCGCATCGGCGGCGACACCGGCAACAGCACGCAGCCGGCCTCGTCGATCGGCGTCGACGGCCGCGGCAGCGCCGGCGGCGTCGACTTCGGCGCGCCGCGGCCCTTCTCGCGCACCTTCGCGGGCGCCATCGCCGACGCCGAGGCCGCCTACCGCGCGGCCGCCACCCAGTACCTGGAAGCTGCGGGCGAGCAGGCCACGATGATCCAGCAGAGCGCGGTCGACCTGCGCCGCCGCAGCACCGAGCTCAAGAAGCGCGCGCCGACCACCGCCGACAAGGCCACGGTCGAGATCGTCGCGCTGATGTTCCAGGCCATCCTGGCCGAGGAGCGCATTCCGTTCTCGGCGCGCGTGTGGTTCGCGCGGCTGCAGATGCCGGTGCTGCGCGTGGCCATCGCCGAGCCCGAGTTCTTCGGCACGCTGCAGCATCCCGCGCGCATGCTGATCGACCGCATGGGCTCGTGCGTGATGGGCTTCGACGCGGCCGCGATCTCGGGCAGCGCGCTCGAGAACGAGATCAAGCGCGTGGTGCAGGTGATCGAGCAGTACCCCGAGACCGGGCAGCGCGTCTTCAAGCTGGTGTTCGACGAATTCGTCGCCTTCCTCAACCGCTACCTCACGCAGAGCGACACCGCGCAGCGCGTGATGAGCGTGGCGCAGCAGGTCGAGCAGAAGGAGACGATGGCGATCCAGTACACCATCGAGTTGCGCAAGATGCTCAACGACATGCCGGTGCGCGACGAGATCCGCGAGTTCCTGTTCAAGGTCTGGGCCGAGGTGCTGGCGATCGCCGCGCTGCGCTACGGTGGCCAGGATGAGCAGACCGTGACGCTCAAGCGCGCCGCCTCCGAACTGGTGTGGGCCGCGAGCGCCAAGCCCAGCCGCACCGACCGCGCGCGCGTGATCCAGGACCTGCCGCAGCTGCTGCAGCGCCTGCGCCAGGGCATGGCGCTGCTGGGCATCGTCGGCGAGCCGCAGGAGGCCTACATCAAGACCATCGGCGCGACGCTCTCCGATGCCTTCATGCTCAAGACCGAGGCCATCCCGCAGGCCAAGATCGAGGCCATGGCCGAGCGGCTGGCGCACCTCGAGGACTTCGTGAGCGACAGCGGCGGCGACGCCGACCTGCCGCTCGACGCCACCAACATCGAGCTGCTGCTGGGCGTGGACGCGAGCACCATCGAGGTCGTGGCCGACACGGCGGGCGCGCGCGCGACCGAGGACATGCTGGCCTGGGCCAACGAGCTGCAGGTGGGCACCTGGTTCATGCTCGACCACAACGACCGCGTGAGCCAGGTCCAGTTCGTCTGGCGCAGCGACCGCAAGCAGCTGCACCTGTTCGCCTCGGCCGACGGGCGCAGCTTCCTGATCCAGGCCGGGCGGCTCGCGTCCTACCTGCAGGCGGGCCTGCTGGTGCCGGCCGAGGAAGAGACGCTGACGGTGCGCGCCACGCGCGAGGCGCTCGCGAAGCTCGATGCGAATCCCGAGCGGCTGTTGAACTAGCGAGAGGCCGTCTCGCGAAGGGCTCAGTGCGCGAGCCGGCCTTCGTGGTTCTCGCAGAGCTCGTCGAGCACCAGCGCATCGGGCTCGATGCCGGTGCTCCAGTGCACCATCAGCACGATGATCTTGAGCTCGTCGAGCGCCACCGGCGCGCCCGGCGCAGCCATCGCGCGTTCGACGACGATCTCGCGCATGTCGCAGGGCAGCACGTTCGAGCCTTCGAGGAACTGAATGAAGCCCAGGCATTCGGCGCCCAGGTGCTCCTGCTCGGCCTGCGAATACACGCGCATCGAATCGGGCGACTGCGGCCGCGTGGCCTCGGCGCTGCTGCGCAACGCGACCGTGACGCTGCGGCCCTCCTCGTCGTTGCGCGTGAGCTGCACGCCTTGCGTGGCGAGACTCAGGCCATCGAGCCATTGCAAGGCATCGCGTATCTCCTCGGCCTCGAAGCCGTGGGCGCTGAGCTTGCGGCTCAATTGTTCGGGTTCAGGGCAGGCATCGCTGCGCCAGTAGTTTTCGTAGACAAACACGAGCACTTCGAACATGGGCCCAATATAGCCCACGACGATGGATGCGGCGCGACGCGTGGTGCAAATGCAAGGATCGGCGTAAATACCGATGGCCGCTCGTGAGGCCGTGCGCGACGGTGGCGGGTGGTGCGCACCCTGCGCGGTGGTGCGCTCAGGCCGCGCCCATGCGCTGGAACAACCCGCCCGGCAGGCGCGCGACCTGGCCCTCGAGTTCGAGCTCGAGCATGCGGGCCTGCAGCGCCGCGGCGCCCCAGCCGGTGCGCGCACCGAGTGCATCGAGACTCACCGGATCGAAACCCAGCGCCTCGAGCAACGGATCTCCGTGGTCCGTGCCGCCGGACCACGGCCTGAAGGCGTCCGGCGATGGCTGCTGCGCGAGCGGCTGCAATTCCTCGAGGATGTCGGCCACCGACTCGACCAGCTTCGCGCCCTGGCGGATCAGCGCATGGCAGCCGCGCGACTGCGGCGAGTGGATCGAGCCGGGGATCGCGAACACGTCCTTGCCCTGCTCGGAGGTGAGTCGCGCCGTGATCAGCGAGCCCGAGGCGAGCGCCGCCTCGACCACCAGCGTGCCGCGCGCGAGTCCCGCGATCAGCCGGTTGCGCTTCGGAAAGTTCTGCGTGAGCGGCGGCGTGCCGAGCAGGAACTCGCTCACGATCAGGCCCTGCTGCGTGATGCGCTGCGCGAGCTCGCGGTGCCGCGCCGGATAGACGCGGTCGAGCCCGGTGCCGACCACCGCCACCGTGGCGAGCCGCGGCCCGGTGCCCGCGGCATCGGCCGCATCGAGCGCGCCCTGGTGCGCGGCGCCGTCCACGCCGAGCGCCAGGCCCGAGATCACGGGCAGGCCGGCCTCGCCGAGCGCGCGCCCGAAGGCGCGCGCATTCGAGGCGCCCTGCGGCGTGGGGTTGCGGCTGCCGACCACGGCGAGGCTGTGGTCGAGCTGGGTCAGGTCGAAGGCTTCGGCGCCCAGCACGTGCAGCATCAGCGGCGGGTCGGCGGTCTCGAGCAGCGAACGCGGATAGCCGGCATCGCCGAGCGTGACGATGCGGCGCACCACCGCGCCCTCGCCGTCCTCGCGCTGGCGCAGCCATAGCTGGGTCTGGTCGATCAGCGCCTGCAGGTTGGGCGGCATCTGGCGCAGCGCCGCGGCCTGGGCCTCGCTCACGACCTGCTGCAGCGCGGCCTCGGTCTGGGCGAATATGTCTGCGGGCAGGCCGAACGTGGCCAGCAGACGACGGGCGGCGCCGTCGCCGATGCCCGGCGTCATCGACAGCCGCAGCCAGCCCGCGAGTTCTGCGCGGTCCACGCGGGAACCGGGTGGGTCAGGGGTTGACGATGAAGTCGCCGGCGCGCGGGGTGTCGTTGATTTCGAGCACCAGCGCGTACGAGACCTTCTCGAAGGGGCGGAACACCATCAGCAGGCCGATGCGTTCGTTCGGCAGCTTGATGGTTTCCTTCTTCTCGCCGGTGCGGTCGAGGATGGTCTCGCCGTTCTTGAGGATCGCCAGCACGTGGCCGCTGTCGATGCCGTCGCGCGTGCCCTTGTTGATGGCCACCACCTGGTTCTGCGCCGCGAACTGCACCGCGTTGCCGTAGACCGACACGATGCGGCCCCCGACCTGCGTGGAGGGCGCGCGCGGCGCGTAGCTCAGCAGCTGGCGCGGCGGCTCGGGCAGCAGGCGGTCGCCGGCGCGGATTTCCTCACGCGCCGCGATCACGTCGACGGTGGCGGGCACGACCGTGATGTAGTCCTTGTCGTCCTTGGTCTCGACCGTGGTCGATTCGCCGCGCTGCAGCCGGACCTTGCCCAGGTACTGGGCTTCGTAGCCGAGGATCTCGCCGGTGCCGGGGTCCTTCAGCGGCGTGGCATTGCGGAACACGCGGTAGTGCTGCAGCGGGCCCGGCACCTCGACCAGGGGGGAATCCTTCTCGCCGCGCGCATAGGCGCGGTCGCCGCGCGACAGCAGCACGCGGCTGTCGTTGCCGGCCACGATGCGCGGCGCGGCCTGCAGCGTGTTCTCGTCGACCACGATCGGCTCGCTGAGGAAGGGCTCGATCAGGCTCGGGTTGAGCGTGGGCAGCGCCATGCCGGACAGCGAGTCGAAACGGGTGCGCGGCGTCAGCTTGATGGTGCCGCCCTCGCCGCCGGCGCCGCGGCGCGTGGTGAGGCGGGCGCGGCCGCCGCTCTTGTCGAGGTAGAGCACCTGGCCCGGGTAGATGCGGTGCGGGTTCGCGATCTCGTTGATGTTCATGCCCCAGAGCTCGGGCCAGCGCCAGGGCCGCAGCAGGTACAGGCGCGAGATGGCCCAGAGGGTGTCGCCGGGCTTGACCGTGTACTCGTCGGGCGCGTTGGGTGCCAGCTCGCTCAGCGGCACGCCGGCCTGGGCGGTCTGCTGGGCCGTGGCGCGCTGCTGGGCGGTGATCGGATAATTCTGCGCCCAGGCCGCCGTGGTGCCGACGCCACCTGCCGCAACGACCGCGAGGACTGCCAGGGAGGCGGAGAGGTTCGTGCGGCGGGCCGGGGTTGGGAGCTTTTTCATGTCTGGATGGGTGAGCGCACGACGTATCGTGGCGCATACGAATCTCACAATTTGCTACGAATTCTGGCGCCAAGCCCCCGGAAGGGCAACGTTTATCCGGCAAACGCGCGGCCCGCGGCCGCCGAATTGGCGAAAATAGCCACAACTTCCCCCCGATTTCATGGCCAAACGAATCATTCTGAGTTACCCGGACAAGCGCCTGCACACGGTGGCCAAGCCCGTGCAGGGCGTGGACGCGCGCATCAAGACCCTGGTCGCCGACATGCTCGAGACCATGTACGACGCCAATGGCATCGGTCTGGCCGCGACCCAGGTCAACGTGCACGAACGGATCGTGGTCATCGACGTCTCCGAAGAGCGCGACCAGCCGCTGGTGCTGATCAACCCCGAGATCACCTGGGCCAGCGACGAGAAGGTCATCAACGAGGAAGGTTGCCTCTCGGTGCCCGGCATCTACGACGGCGTCGAGCGTTCGACCGCGGTCAAGGTGCAGGCGCTCGACCTCGACGGCGAACTGCGCAGCATCGAGGCCGACGGCCTGCTGGCCGTGTGCATCCAGCACGAGCTCGATCACCTGCTGGGCAAGGTCTTCGTCGAATACCTGTCGCCGCTCAAGCGCAACCGCATCAAGAACAAGCTGCTCAAGCAGCAGCGCGAGGACGTGCGCGAAGGCAGGGCCTGACCGATGGCCGTTGGTGCCTTGACCCGCCTGCCCCTTCTTTGCGCCGCCGCCCTGCTGGTGCTCGCCGGCTGCGCCAGCGAACCCACCCGCATCGTCCCCGGCACCTCGGCCGCCGAAACCCTGCAGCGCCTGGGCGAGCCCACGGGCCGCTATCCGCTGAACGGCGGCGGCGAGCGGCTGCAGTACTCGCGCACGCCGGCCGGTTTCGAGGTCACCGACATCGACCTCGATGCCGCCGGCAAGGTGGTCTCGGTGACCCAGGTGCTCGACGAGCGCCGCTTCGACCACGACATCCAGGTCGACAAGTGGCGCCAGAACGACGTCATGGCCTTCTACGGCCGCCCCTATGAGATCCGCCGCGTGACCTCCTTCGACGGCAATGTCTGGACCTGGCGCTACAAGTCGGTGAACGAGCGCCGCCTGCTCCACATCTACATCGACCCCGCCGGCGTGGTGCGGCGCTACCACACGGGCGACGACCTCGACTTCGATCGGCTGCGCCGGTGAGCCCGTTGCGCGTTGTTTTTGCGGGCACGCCCGAGTTCGCGCGCGTCGCGCTGGAGGCCATCGCGGCCGCCGGCCACGACGTGGTGCTGGTGCTGACCCAGCCCGATCGCCCGGCCGGCCGCGGCATGAAGCTGCAGGCCTCGCCGGTCAAGCAGTGCGCGCTGGCCAAGGGCTGGTCCGTGGCGCAGCCGCGCAGCCTGCGGCTGGACGGCAAGTACCCCGACGAGGCCGCCGCCGCGCGCGAGGCCCTGCTCGCGGCGCGTGCCGACGTGATGGTGGTCGCGGCCTACGGCCTGATCCTGCCGCAGTGGGTGCTCGACCTGCCGCGCCTGGGCTGCCTCAACATCCACGCCAGCCTGCTGCCGCGCTGGCGCGGCGCCGCGCCGATCCACCGCGCCATCGAGGCCGGCGACGCGCGCACCGGCATCACGATCATGCAGATGGACGCCGGCCTCGACACCGGCGACATGCTGTCGGTCGAGGCGCTCGAGATCGGCGAGGACAACACCGCCCGCCTGCACGACCGGCTGGCCGCGCTCGGCGGCCGCATGATCGTCGAGGCGCTGGCCGGCGCCGCCGAGGGCCGGCTGGTGCGCACGCCGCAGCCGGCCGAGGGCGTGACCTACGCCAACAAGGTCGAGAAGCAGGAAGCGCTGATCGACTGGCAGCGGCCCGCCGCCGAGATCGTGCGCCGCATCCGCGCCTTCGATCCCTTCCCCGGCGCCAACAGCCCGCTCGAGAACGAGACCATCAAGCTCTGGGCCGCGCATGCCGTGGCCGGCACGGTCTCGGACGCGCCCGGCACCATCCTCGCGGTGACCGGCGACGGCATTGCGGTGGCGGCGGCCGATGCGGTCGTGACCGTCACCGAGCTCCAGCGTCCGGGCGGCAAGCGCCTGGGCGTCGCCGACTTCCTGCGCGGCTTCGACCTGAAGACCGGCCAGGTGTTCGGGTGAGCGCCTGATGTTCCTGTCGGCCGCCATCCGGCGCCGCCCGCAGTTCCGCGTGGGCGTGCGCGACATGACCCCCGTGGCGCTGGGCATCGGCGCCTGGGGCCTGATGACCGGCGTGGCCATGGTCAAGTCGAACATGAGCGTGCTCGAGGCCGTGGCGATGACCCTGCTGGTCTACGCGGGCAGCTCGCAGCTCGCGGCCATTCCGCTGCTGTTCGCGGGCGCGCCGGCCTGGGTGATCCTGGCGACCGGCTTCTGCGTCAACCTGCGCTTCGTGGTCTTCAGCCTGCACCTGCGGCCCTACCTGATGCACATGCCGCGCTGGCGCCGCATGCTGCACGGCTACCTCACGGCCGACATGAGCTATGCGCTGTTCACGAAGCAGTATCCGGCGCCGCCGGTCACCGACGAGGAACGGCTCGCGCAGGAGGCCTACCTCACGGGCAACTACGCCGTGACCTGGTGCGCCTGGATGGGCATGAGCCTCTTGGGCATCGCGCTGGCCAACCTGATCCCGCAGAGCTGGGGCCTGGGCTTCGCGGGCGTGCTGAGCCTGGTGGCGATCGTCTGCTCGATGGCCACGACGCGGCTGCGCATCCTCGCGGCGCTGATCGCGGGCGCCACGGCGGTCGCGGCCTATGCGCTGCCGCTCAAGCTCAACATCGTGGTCGCCATCGGCGTGGCGGTGCTGCTGTGCTTCTGGCTCGAGAAGCAGTTCGGCCTCGACCCCGAGGCGGAGGACGACAAGTGAAGGGCGAGACCGACTTCTGGACGCTCGCCGTGATCGTCGGCCTGGCCGGCGTCACCGTGCTCACGCGCTGCTTCTTCTTCATCCTCGACCGGCCCTGGGGCCTGCCCGAGTGGGCGCACCGCGCGCTGCACTACGCGCCGGCCGCCGCGCTGGCCGGCGTGATCGCGCCCGAGATCGTGATGACGCAGGGCCACCTGATCACCTCGCTGCACGATGCGCGCATCTACGCCACCGTGGTCGGCGCGGCCTACTACTACTGGCGCCGCGGCGTGCTCGGCACCATGCTGGCCGGCATGGCGGTGTACCTGCCGCTGCACCTCATCTGGGGCTGGTAGCCGAGCGGATCTCGGTGCCGGCCTCGGTCTCGACCCAGCGCACCAGCTCGCTCACGCTCACGCCGGGACCGCGCGCCGCATCGGCCTGCTGCCACAGCCGGCGGCCCTCCTCGCTGATCGGCGCCGGCATGCCGAGCTCGCGCGCCAGGTCGACCGCGATGCCCATGTCCTTGAGCATCAGCTCGAGCTTGAACGGATCGTCGAAGCTGCGGCTGATCACGCGCTGGTGGATGTGCGTGCGCGTGATCCACGAGCCGCCGGTGGCCTCGTTGAGCACGTCGGTCATCACGGCCGGATCGAGTCCGGCGCGGGTGCCGATCGCCAGCCCCTCGGCCGTGGCCGTGAGCGTGACGGCGGTGATCAGGTTGTTGAGGCACTTCATGGTGTGGCCGGCGCCGAGCGCGCCCAGGTGGAACACCGCGCGGCCCATCGCATCGAGCAGCGGGCGCGCCCGCGCCACGTCGGCTTGTGCGCCGCCGACCATGAACACCAGCTCGGCCGCCTGCGCGCCCCAGGCCGCGCCCGAGACCGGCGCGTCGACCATCGCGATGCCGTGCTCGGCCAGCCGCGCCGCGGTCTCGCGCGTGATCCACGGTTCGGCCGAGGAGGTGTCGAGCAGCAGGCCGCCGCGCGCCCAGCCCGCGAGCAGGCCGTCGTCGGCGAACACCACCTCGCGCACCACGCGGCCGTTGGGCAGCATGGTCACGATGAGGTCGCTGTGCGCGGCCACCTCGCGCAGGCTGGCGCGCGCCGTGATGCCGAGCTGCGATTCGGCGAGCCGCTGCGCCGCGTCGGGCGCGAGGTCGTAGACCGAGACCGCGTGGCCGGCGCGCGCGAGGTGGCCGGCCATGGGCGCGCCCATGACGCCGAGGCCGATGAAGCCGACGCGCTCGCGCGCGGTCGAAGCGGAGGATGGTTCGTTGGACATGAGTGAAAGCGGAAGCGGTCGGATGAAAGGGTGCTCAGTCGAGCTGCACGCCCGAGGTCTTGATGACCTGGCCCCAGTACGCGCTCTGCGAACGCGCCATCTCCTGGAACTCCTTCGGCGTGCCCGGCAGTGCCTCGAAGCCGAACTCGCTGAACACCTGCTGGATGCGCGGCGTCTGCAGCGCCTTGTGCAGCTCGGCGTTGAGCCGGTTCACCACCTCGGGCGGCATGCCGGCCGGGCCGATCAGGCCGTGGAAAGCGAAGGCGTTGACCTCCGGATAGCCGAGCTCGGCGAAGGTCGGCACCTCGGGCAGGCCCTTGGCGCGCTGCGGCAGCGCGATCGCGAGCGCGCGCAGCTTGCCGGTCTTGAGGTAGGGCAGCGCGGCCGTGAGGTCGAGCATCATCATCGGCACCTGGCCGCCCATGATGTCCTGCAGCGCCGGCGCGCCGCCCTTGTAGGCCACGTGCGTGATCGACAGGCCGGCCTTCTGCTTGAACAGCTCCATCGCCATGTGGTGCGGCGTGCCGATGCCCGGCGAGGCGTAGTTGGTCTTGTCGCCGTTGGCCTTCACGTAGGCGACGAAGTCCTTGAGGGTCTTGGCCTGGAAGTCGGGCCGCACCACCAGCGCCAGCGGAATGCGGCCGATGGCGCCGATGTAGGTGAAGTCGCTCGCGGGCTTGTAGGGCAGCTTGGCGAACATGTGCTCGTTGAACAGCAGCGCCGCGTTCTCGGCCTGCATGATCGTGTAGCCGTCGGGCTTCGACTGCATCAGCAGGCCGACCGCGATGTTGGTCGAGGCACCCGGCCGGTTGTCGATCACCACCGGCTGGCCCAGCGAGGGCTGCATCGCATCGGCGAGCTGGCGCGCGATGTTGTCGGTGCCGCCGCCCGCGGCATAGGGCACCAGCCACTTGATCGGCTGGTTCGGATAGGGCCCGCTCTGGGCCGACGCGAGGCTGGCGCCGGCCAGCGCGAAGGCGGCGAGCACGGGGGCGATCAGGGGCAGGAAGCGCTTCATCGGTTTGTCTCCGGGGTGGTTTTTCTTCAGGGGGAATCGTCGTGGCGGCCTACGCGTGCAGCGTCTGCCAGAGTTCGCGGTCGCGCTCCGCGGTCCACACCACCGGGTGCTCGATGCCGCGCAGCTCGTCGTAGGCGCGCGAGACATCGAAGGGCAGCACGTGCTGGAACACCGGCCACTGGCCGAAGCGCGGCTTCATCGCGGCCTCGGCGCGCGCGAAGCAGCCCTTGAGCGCCTCGCCCGCGGCGATGCCGGCGCGCACGCTGTCGAGCAGGGTCGAGAGGAAGGCCTTCGTCAGGTCGATCGCCTCGGCGCAGGCGGCCTCATCCTGCAGCACCGCGCCGCGGCCCGGCACCAGCACGCGCGGGCGCAGCGCGCGCACCGCGTCGAGCGTGCCGGCCCAGTCGCCGATGTAGGCGTCGCCCGCGTACACGCCGCAGTGGTTCTCGACCACGTCGCCCGAGAACAGCAGGCCGCAATCGGGCAGCCAGGCGACCGTGTCGCCGCTCGAATGGCCGCGGCCCAGCGCCATCAGCCGCAGCTCGCGGCCAGTGCCCGGGCGCGGGCCGAGCCACAGGCTCATCTCGTTCTGGAAGCTCAGCGTCGGCCAGGTCAGGCCCGGGATCTCCTCGAGGCCCGCGAACAGGCGCGGGAAGCGGCCCACTTCCGAATCGAAGTCGGCCTGGCCGCGCGTGCGGATCCAGTCGAGCGTACCCGCGCTCGCGACGATCTGCTCGACCTCGTCGAAGGCGCTCGCGCCCATCACGCGCACCGCGTGGTAGTGGGTCAGCACGATGGTCCGGATCGGCTTGTCGGTCACCGTGCGGATCGCCGCGAGGAAGTCGCGCGCCATGCGCGGCGTGGGGCGGGTGTCGATCAGCACCACCTGCTCGTCGCCGACCACGAAGCCGCAGTTGGGATCGAAGTCGCTGATGTAGCCGAAGGCGCCGGGCGCGAGCTCGCGCAGTTGCGGCTTCTGTTCGCAGGTGTCGGAAGCGGAGGCGAAGGAAACGTTGGCGGTCATGCGGGGTGGGGGCTCGTGGAATGTTCTTCTTCGGCGGCCGCGCGGATGCAGGCCAGCAGCATCGCCTGGTCGGCGCACTGGTTGGCCAGCAGCAGCACGAGGCGGGCGTTGAGGTCGGCGCTCTGCGCTTCGCTGCGTCCTTCGTGCGCGGCCAGCAGCGCGGCATAGAAGCCGTCGGGATCGGGGATGCGGAGTTCGGTGTTCATGGCGCGGGATCGAGGGCAAGGGCGAGGGCGGTGCGGACGGCGTCGGCGATGGCCTCGGGCGTGGCCTGCGCGAGCACGCGGGCGCGGTAGGCATCGGGGCGCACCAGCACGAAGCTGCCGGGCTCGCCCGCGCCGACATGGGCCGCGAGCCGGTCGTCGGGCTGCAGCGTGGGCAGGCCGTGGTCCGTGCCGCCGACCGCGAGCAGGCGCAGCGGCAGTCCTGCCGTCGCATCGAGCGCGGCCCGTGCCGCATCCGCCGTCGGCGCGAACCACAGGCCGATGCAGCGCGTGTCCTCGGCCAGCAGCTGCATCAGCGTGGTCTCGCGGCCATCGGCCCGGCGCAGCGGCAGGTTCTGCACCGTGCGGCCGCCCGCGGGCAGTTGCGGCGCGGCGGGGTAGTCGTTGGCGACCGACATGCGCCCGGTGTTCACCAGGGCGCGCGCGAACGGAAAGCGCGCGGCCAGTGCGACCACGGCGCGGCGCAGCGTGTGCTCGGCCGGCGAGCGCGGCGCGAGGAAGCGCGCCGAGCGGCTCGTGACCTGCAGGTTCTCGCGCGCGGCCGGCTGGCGCTCGGCGTCGTAGCTGTCGAGCAGCGCGTCGCCGGCCTGGCCCCGCGCCACCAGCGCGAGTTTCCAGCCGAGGTTGGCCGCGTCCTGGATGCCGCTGTTGCCGCCGCGCGCGCCGAAGGGGCTCACCACGTGCGCGGCATCGCCGATGAAGAACACGCGGCCATGGCGGAAGCGCTCGAGCAGGTGGTCGCGGTAGCCGTAGGGGCCGATCCAGACGAACTCGAACTCCACGCCCGGCCCGAGCTGTTCGCGCAGCCGCGCGCCCGCCACCTCGGGCCGGCTGATGTAGGCGGTGTCGCAGTCCTCGGGCATCTGGTAGTCGATGCGCCAGACGCCGTCGGCCATCAGGTGCTGCCAGACGCCGCGGCCCTCGTTGAAGGGCGCGTCGACCCAGGTCCAGCGCTCGGTCGGCAGCGGCTTGCGAAAGCGCACGTCGCTGATGCACCAGCGGTCGGTGCTGCGCGAGGCATGGGCCTCGATGCCGAGCCCGGTGCGGATCGCGCTGTTGGCGCCGGTGGCGTCGATCAGCCGGTCGGCCTCGATCGTGTAGCGGCCCGCGGGCGTCTCGACCTCGAGGCGCACGCCGTCGGCGAGGGGCTCGACGCGCGTCACGCGGCTCTTCCAGCGCAGGTCGGTCAGGCCGAGCTCGAGGATGCGCTCGACCAGGAACCACTCGATGTAGAACTGCTGCAGGTTGATGAAGGGCGGCTGCCGCGAGACGCTGGCCGCCTGCAGGTTGAAGTTGTAGACCTCCTGCTCGCCCGAGAAGGTGCGCCCGAAGGACCAGGTGATGCCCTTGGCCGCGATGCGCTCGAAGATGCCCAGGCGCTCGAAGATCTCCAGGCTCTTCTGCGCATAGCAGATGCCGCGCGAGGAGGCGCCGCGCACGCCGACGGTGTCGTCCTCGTCGAGCAGCATGGCGCGCACGCCGCGCTGCGCGAGGTCGCAGGCCAGCGTGAGGCCCGAGGGGCCGGCGCCGACGATCACGAGCGGGTGGCGCACCACCTGGCCGCCGGCCAGCTCGGGCGGCGGCACGAAGGGCCAGCTCGGCAGTTCGTAGGCTGGCGCGAAAGCGAATTGTTCTTCCATGGCTTGCCTGCGTGACTAGAGCGAATGCGCGAATTCGGCGATCGCGTCGGCGGCCTGCGGTACCAGCGCCGGCTGGCCCGCGAGGTAGTGGTTGCCGCCGACGATGTCGACGTTGCGGATGCGCGCGCCGCCCGCGGCCAGCCAGGCATCGCGCGTGCTCGGGAAGGTCGACTGGTCGCCGGTGTAGGTCAGCAGCAGCTTGGGCACCGTGGTGCGCGCGAGGTTGGTCGGCCCGTCGGCCTGCGAGCGCGAGGACCACTGCGAGAGGAAGGCCGTGAGCGAGGTGGTGCGGCCCATCGCGTTGGCCGAGTAGTTGACCTGGCGCGCATCGCCCCAGACGCTGCCGGGCAGGCGGTCGTTGGGATCGAGCGAGAGGTCGACGCAGCGCGGATCGGCGTGGGTGCGGTAGACGATGAAGGTCTGGTCGCGCGGCGCGCCCTTGGTGCCGCGCAGCCGCGCGAGGCGGTCGAGGCACCACTGCTCGATGCGCGCGAGCCGCGCCTGCTGCGCGGTGGAGAAGCGCGCGAGGAAGTCGGCGTCGTAGGGCACGCGGTGGCGCGCGTCGTACATGTCGAGTCCGGGGTCCACCGACAGCGGGTCGTGCTCGTCGGTGACCGAGGGATCGATCCAGTCGCGCATCAGCCGCGTGCGGCCCAGGTGCGCGGCGCACAGCGCGATGCCGTCCACCGGCGGCAGGTCGCCGGGATGCAGGTGGGTGGGGTCGCCGTCGGGGAAGTGCGTGGCCGTGAGCCGCTCGGCCTGCGCCTGGTAGAAGGCCGCGAGCGCGGCGCCGCCCGAGTTGCCGACCAGGAACACCTTCTCGTAGCCGGCCGCGCGCAGGTACTGCACGCCGGCGCCCAGGTCCTGGATCGCGCGTTCCATCAGCAGCACCGTGTCGTTGCCGACGTAGCGCGAATTGAGCCCCATGCAGCAGATGCCGCGCTCGGCCAGCGGCGCGATCAGGTAGTGGCCCATGAAGTTGCTGGTGGGATGCATCACGATCGCCGCGATGCGCCTCGGCCCCGCGGGCGCGCGGTAGGCGCCGTAGATGCGCGGGCGCAGCATCTGCAGGCCCGACTGGCTCTCGAGCGCCGCGCCCGGCTTGACGTCGATGACGGCGAGTTGCAGTTCAGGCATCGGCCGTGCCTTTCGCGGCCAGCAGCTGCGTCTTGCGCGCGGTCCAGGCGTCGAGGTCGGCATGGGCGCGCAGCGCGTGCGCGTCCATCTCGGCCTGCGGCACGGTGGGCGTGGTCAGTTCCACGCGGATGCCGTTGGGGTCGAAGAAGTAGATCGACTCGATGATGTGGTGGTCGGTGATGCCCAGCACCTCGACGCCCGCGGCCTCGAGCCGGGCCTTGGCGGCCAGCAGGTCGGGCACGCCGTCCACGCGCAGCGCGATGTGGTTGACCCACGAGGGCGTGTTGGGCGAGGGCAGCGCGGCGATGTCGTCGCCGAGGTCGAAGAAGGCGATGAAGGAGCCGTCGCGCATCCGGAAGAAGATGTGGACGTAGGGGCAGTACTCGCCGGTGCTCGGCACGTGGTCGCTCTTGATCACGTGCACCAGCGGCAGGCCGAGCAGGTCCTCGTAGAAGCGGCGGGTTTCCTCGCTGTCGCGGCAGCGCCAGGCGAAATGGTGCAGGCCCCGGATCGGGGGCGCGGCGGTTGGGGTCGGCATCGGGCTTGTCTCCGGGGACGGCCATCGGGGCCGTCCGAGCCGCTATTGGGCGATGGCTGGACCTATGATGCAATCGAAATTAATTCATCGATTGATGAAATAGCCATATGAATCTGACCTTGCGCCAGTTGCGCGCCTTCGCCGCCGTCGCCGAGACCGGCAGCTTCACCGCCGCGGCCCAGCAGTTGCACCTGACCCAGTCGGCGCTCAGCGTGCTGGTGCGCGAGCTCGAGCGCGAGATGGGCGTGCAACTGCTCGACCGCCACACGCGGCGCGTGCTGCTATCGGAGGCCGGGCGCGAGTTCCTGCCCTCGGTGCACCGGCTGCTCGGCGACCTCGCGGGCGCGGTGGTCGGCGTGACCGAGCTGCGCGACAAGAAGAAGGGCCTGCTGCGGCTGGCCGCGCCGCAGCTCATGGCCTGCACGCTGATGCCGCGCGTGATCGCCGTGTACCGCGCGCAATACCCCGACGTGGAGGTGCGACTGGCCGACACCCTGCCCGAGCACCTGCTCGACGGCATCCTCGCGGGCGAGGTCGAACTGGCCGTGGGGCAGGACCTCGAGGTCGACCCGGCGCTGATCGAGCGCCGCACGCTGCTGCGCGACCGCCACTGGCTGATCTGCCCGCCCGGCCACGCCTTCGAGGGGCGGCGCAAGGTGCGCTGGGCCGAGCTCGCGCCCTACACCTTCATCGCGCCCACGCGCGACTTCCGCCAGCGCGTGCTGCCCGAGCTCGCGAGCGCCGAGCGCGCCTGGATGCAGCGCCCCGGCACCCAGGAGGTGTCGTACATGACGACCGCGCTCGGCATGGTGGCCTCGGGGCTCGGGCTGACCGTGTGCCCGACCTACTCGGCGCCGCTGGTGCAGGCGCACGGGCTGCGCATGGTGCGGCTGGAGGCACCCGACTTCCACCGCGAGGTCTGCGTCTACGGCGCGGCGCGGCGTTCGCTGTCGCCCGCGGCGGCCAGCTTCGTGCAGATTCTGGAGCGCTTCGCGAGCGAGCGAAGCGACGCCTGAAAAGCATCGGCCGGCGTCACGAGACGCACAGTCGCGCAGTGAGGCCCTACCTACAATGCGGGGCGACCCGTATCCATCCCATCCAGACCATGAACGTTCTTCGATTCACCGACCTCTGCGCCCAGGGCAAAGCCGCCGGCCAGCGCGTCTTCATCCGTGCCGACCTCAACGTGCCGCAGGACGATGCCGGCCGCATCACCGAGGACACCCGCATCCGCGCCTCGGTGCCCTGCATCCAGCTGGCGCTCGATGCCGGTGCCGCGGTGATGGTCACCTCGCACCTGGGCCGCCCGACCGAGGGCGAGTTCAAGCCCGAGGATTCGCTGGCGCCGGTCGCCCAGCGCCTGGGCGAGCTGCTGGGCCGCGAGGTGCCGCTGGTCGCGAACTGGGTCGACGGCGTCGACGTGAAGCCGGGCCAGGTGGTGCTGCTCGAGAACTGCCGCCTCAACAAGGGCGAGAAGAAGAACGACGAGACGCTCGCGCGCAAGCTCGCCGCGCTGACCGACATCTACGTCAACGACGCCTTCGGCACCGCGCACCGCGCCGAGGCCACCACCTACGGCATCGCGCAGTTCGCCAAGGTGGCGAGCGCCGGCCCGCTGCTGGCGGCCGAGATCGACGCCATCACCAAGGCCCTGGCCCAGCCCAAGCGCCCGCTGGTGGCGATCGTCGCGGGTTCCAAGGTCAGCACCAAGCTCACCATCCTGCAGAGCCTGTCGGCCAACGTCGACCAGCTGATCGTCGGCGGCGGCATCGCCAACACCTTCCTGCTCGCGGCCGGCCTGAAGATCGGCAAGTCGCTGGCCGAGCCCGACCTGGTCGATCAGGCGAAGTCGGTGATCGAATCGATGCGCGCGCGCGGCGCCGACGTGCCGATCCCGGTCGACGTGGTCACGGCCAAGACCTTCGCGGCCGACGCGCCGGCCACCGTCAAGGCTGCCAGCGAGGTGGCCGACGACGACCTGATCCTCGACATCGGCCCGAAGACGGCCGCGCAACTGGCCGCGCAGCTGCGCGAGGCCGGCACCATCGTCTGGAACGGCCCGGTGGGCGTGTTCGAGTTCGACGCCTTCGCGGGCGGCACCAAGGCCATCGCCCAGGCGATCGCCGAGAGCAGCGCGTTCTCGATCGCCGGCGGCGGCGACACCCTCGCGGCGATCGCCAAGTACGGCATCGAGAAGGACGTGGGCTACATCTCGACCGGCGGCGGCGCCTTCCTCGAGGTGCTGGAGGGCAAGACCCTGCCGGCCTTCGAGATCCTGGCCAGGCGCGCCGCGGGCTGAGAGCGCGGAGGGATCGCGCGGATTCCATCGATCCGCGTGGTGTCTTCCACGCGACACATAAATTGTATACAGTAGCGGATACAAAAACGGAGATAGATCCATGAGCACCGACCGCCTTCCCCGCCACGCCACCAAGATCGTCGCCACGCTCGGCCCCGCGTCGAGCACGCCCGAGCTGCTCGAGCAGATGATCATCCACAAGGTGAGCGTGGTCCGGCTCAACTTCAGCCACGGGACGGCGCAGGACCACATCGACCGCGCCACCATGGTCCGCGAGGCGGCGCGCAAGGCCGGCCGCGAGGTCGCGATCATGGCCGACCTGCAGGGCCCGAAGATCCGCGTGGGCAAGTTCGCGCAGGGCAAGATCTGGCTCGAGCCGGGTGCGAAGTTCGTGCTCGACGCCTCGCGCACCGAGCCCGGCGACATCGATGCCGTGGGCCTCGACTACAAGGACCTGCCGCGCGACGTGCGCGCCGGCGACCGGCTGCTGCTCAACGACGGCCTGATCGTGCTGGTGGTCGACGCCGTGCGCGGCGAGGCGGTGCACACCACCGTCAAGCTCGGCGGCGAGCTCTCGAACAACAAGGGCATCAACAAGCAGGGCGGCGGCCTCACGGCACCCGCGCTCACGGCCAAGGACATGGAGGACATCAAGACCGCGATGAGCTTCCAGGCCGACTACGTGGCCGTGAGCTTCCCGAAGAACGCGACCGACATGGAAATGGCGCGCCAGCTGTGCAACGTGGCGGCCGCCGAGTACGGCCACAAGCCCGGTCTGATCGCGAAGATCGAGCGCGCCGAGGCGATTCCCCGGCTCGAGGAAATCCTGCGCGCCAGCGACGGCATCATGGTCGCGCGCGGCGACCTCGCGGTCGAGGTCGGCAATGCCGCGGTGCCGGCACTGCAGAAGAGGATGATCCGCATGGCGCGCGAGATGGACAAGGTGGCGATCACCGCGACCCAGATGATGGAGTCGATGATCACCAACCCCGTGCCCACGCGCGCCGAGGTCAGCGACGTGGCGAACGCGGTGCTCGACGGCACCGACGCCGTGATGCTCTCGGCCGAGACCGCCTCGGGCCGCTACCCGCTCGAGACCGTGCAGGAGATGAGCCGCATCTGCGAGGCCGCCGAGGCCGCGGAAGACAAGCAGCTCGACGCCGACTTCAGCGGCCAGTCCTATGCGCGCATCGACCAGTCGATCGCCATGGGCGCGCTGTTCACCGCGCATCACCTGGGCGCCAAGGCCATCGTGGCGCTGACCGAGTCGGGCTCGACCCCGCTGTGGATGAGCCGCCACCGCGCCCACATCCCGATGTACGCGCTGACCTCGCGCCTGGCCACGCAGCGCAAGATGGCGCTCTACCGCAACGTGCGCCCGCTGCTGATGGATTCGGAAAGCGACCGCGACACCGCGCTCGAGCAGGCCGAGGCGCATCTGAAGAAGCGCGGCATCGTGCAGAGCGGCGACGTCTACGCGATCACCTGCGGCGAGCCGATGGGCGCGCCGGGCGGCACCAACATGCTGAAGATCTGCCGCGCGAGCTGATCCGCGCGCGCTCGAAAAGACAAAGGCCGGCGCATGCCGGCCTTTGTTCCTGGCGCCGGCCTCCGGTCAGCCGTTGCGGAACAGGAAGCTGTAGGCGTTGAGCGCCGGCACGCCGCCCAGGTGCGCATACAGCACCTTCGAGCCGGCCGGGAATTCGCCCAGGCGCACCTTCTCGATCATCCCGTGCATCGACTTGCCCTCGTACACCGGGTCGGTCAGCATGCCCTCGAAGCGCGCGCTCAGGCGGATCGCCTCCAGCGTGCCCTCGTTCGGCAGGCCGTACTCGGGGCCACCGAAACGGCGATCGAGCACCACGTCCTTCTCGGTGATGTCGCGGCCCAGCTCGATCAGCTCGGCCGTGTTGCGCGCGATGCGCAGGATCTGCTCGAAGGTCTGCTGCGGCTTGGCCGAGGCGTCGATGCCGATCACGCGATCGGCCCGGCCGTCGGCCGCGAAGCCCGCCACCATGCCGGCCTGCGTGCTGCCCGTGACCGAGCAGACCACGATGTAGTCGAACTTGAAGCCGAGCTCGGCCTCCTGCTGGCGCACCTCCTCGGCGAAGCCCACGAAGCCCAGCCCGCCCAGCGGATGCTCGGAGCAGCCCGCGGGAATCGGGAACGGCTTGCCGCCGGCCTGGCGCACGCTGTCCATCGCGTCCTCCCAGCTCTTGCGGATGCCGATGTCGAAGCCGGCCGCGTCGAGCCGCACGTCGGCGCCGAGGATGCGCGACATCTCGATGTTGCCCACGCGGTCGTACACCGCGTCGGAGTAGTTGACCCAGTTCTCCTGCACCAGCACGCACTTCAGGCCCAGGTGCGCGGCCACCGCGGCCACCTGCCGGGTCTGGTTCGACTGGATGCCGCCGATCGACACCAGCGTGTCGTAGCCGCCCTCGAGCGCCTCGGGGATCAGGTACTCGAGCTTGCGCGTCTTGTTGCCGCCGAAGGCGAGGCCGCTGTTGCAGTCCTCGCGCTTCGCATAGAGCTCGACCTTGCCGCCGAGGTGGGCGCTCAGGCGCGGGAGCGGATGGATCGGCGTCGGGCCGAAGGTCAGCACGTGGCGGGGGAATTTCTTCAGGTTCATCGGCAAGACTCCAGGGTGAAGCACAGGGGAAGGGCGATGAAGCCGATGGTAGGAAGAAGGCCGAGCAACAGGGTTGCAAAATTCGGTGGCCTAGCAAACCAAAAGAAATCAAGATGCGGGGATCGAAGCCATTTGATGCGCCAAAGCCGCCATGAGCACAACAAAATTGCGTTCCTCGCCTGCGCGTTCCGCCAAGCCGCAGCAGGCCCCCACGCCCGCCGTTTCGGCGGCCGCCGCGCTCGACCGTACCGACCGCGCGATCCTGCGCGCGCTGCAGCGCGACGCCTCGATGTCCAACGTCGCGCTGGCCGCCAAGGTCAGCCTCAGCGCGCCGGCCTGCCTGCGCCGCGTCGAACGGCTCAAGGCCTCGGGCCTGATCAAGGGCGTGGTCGCGCTACTCGATGCGCAGGCGCTCGACATGGGCATGCTGGTGATGATCGGCGTGGTGCTCGACCGCTCCACGCCCGACTCCTTCGCCGACTTCGAGAAGGCCGCGCAGAAGGTCTCGGGCTGCCTCGAGTGCCACGTGGTCACGGGCGAGTTCGACTACTTCATGCTGGTGCGCACGCGCGACAACGACAGCTTCAACCGGCTGCATGCCGAGCAGCTGCTCTACCTGCCGGGCGTGCGGCAGATCCGGACCTTCGTGGTGCTCAAGCAGGTGCTGTCGACCACACAGCTGCCTCTCTGACACGCGGCGCGCGCGCCATGCGCTGCAATCGGCGCTTCGTCGCGCCGCGAAACCGGCGTCCCTTCCCGCGCGTACCCCTTCGATGACCTTTCCCGTCCTTGCGTCGCTTCGCCGGCGCCGCCGTGCCCTGTCCACCGCCCTGGGCGTCGCCGCGGCCACCGCGCTCGCGGCCTGCTCGCCGATCAAGCTGCTCAACGGCCTGGTGCCCACCGACACCTACCAGTTCCAGGGCGACATCGCCTACGGACCCGCGCCGCGCCAGCAGCTCGACGTCTACCAGCCATTGCCCGACACCGCGCCCGCGCGCGGCCGGCGGCCGCTGGTGGTGTTCTTCTTCGGCGGCACCTGGAGCAGCGGCGACCGCGCGAGCTACCGCTTCCTCGGCGAGGCGCTGGCCGCGCGCGGCGCGGTGGTGGTGGTGCCCGACTACGGCCTCTCGCCGCGCCATACCTATCCGGTGTTCGTGCGCGACAGCGCGCTGGCGGTGAAATGGGCGCTCGACAACGCGGCCCAGCTCGGCGCCGACCCGAAGCAGGTCTACGTGATGGGCCACAGCTCGGGCGGCTACAACGCGGCCATGGTCGCGCTCGACGGCCGCTGGCTCGGCGAGCTCGGCGCCAGTCCGCGCCAGCTCGCGGGCTGGATCGGGCTGGCCGGGCCCTACGACTTCCTGCCCATCGGCGATCCGCAGACCCGCGTCGCCTTCGACTGGCCGCGCACGCCGGCCGATTCGCAGCCGCTCGCCCACGTCACGCCGGGCGCGCCGCGCACCTTGCTGATGGCCGCGGCCAAGGACAACCTGGTCTACCCCGAGCGCAACACCCTGCCGATGGCGGCCGCGCTGCGCGCCGCGGGCGTGCCGGTCGAGGTGCGGGTGTTCGACAACCTGAGCCACGTCACGCTGATGGGCGCCTTCGGCAAGCCCATCCAGTGGCTGGGCGGACCGGTGCTGCCGCCCGTGGTCGATTTCCTCGGGTTGCCGTCAGTCCCGTCCCACAAGGGCCCTCGGTAGAATCGCGGCAGTTTTCTCTCGTCTTCTCCCCGTCTTCTCACCCTATTTCCCGCGAGGTATTTCCCCATGGCACTCGTCTCGATGCGCGAACTGCTGGACCATGCAGCCGCCAACGGCTACGGCATTCCGGCCTTCAACGTCAACAACCTCGAACAGGTCCAGGCCGTGATGGAAGCCGCCAAGGAAGTCGGCGCGCCCGTGATCCTCCAGGCCAGCGCGGGCGCCCGCAAGTACGCCGGCGAAGCCTTCATCAAGCACCTGATCCAGGCCGCCATCGAGGCCTATCCGCAGATCCCGCTGGTGATGCACCAGGACCACGGCCAGAGCCCGGCCATCTGCCAGGGCGCCATCGACCTCGGTTTCTCGTCCGTGATGATGGACGGCTCGCTGCATGAAGACGGCAAGACGCCGGCTTCGTTCGACTACAACGTCGACGTGACCCGCAAGGTGGTGCAGCTGGCCCACAAGGTCGGCGTCACCGTCGAGGGCGAACTGGGCTGCCTGGGCTCGCTCGAGACCGGCATGGCCGGCGAGGAAGACGGCATCGGCGCCGAGGGCGTGCTCGACCACTCGGCCCTGCTGACCGACCCCGAGGAAGCCGCCCAGTTCGTCAAGGCCACGCAGCTCGACGCGCTGGCCATCGCCATCGGCACCAGCCACGGCGCCTACAAGTTCACCCGCAAGCCCACCGGCGACATCCTGTCGATCTCGCGCGTGAAGGAAATCCACGCTCGCCTGCCCAACACCCACCTGGTGATGCACGGTTCGTCGTCGGTGCCGCAGGACCTGCTCGAGATCATTCGCCAGTACGGCGGCAACATGAAGGAAACCTACGGCGTGCCGGTCGAGGAAATCCAGGAAGCCATCAAGTACGGCGTGCGCAAGATCAACATCGACACCGACATCCGCCTCGCGATGACCGGCGCGGTGCGCAAGTTCCTGGCCGAGAATCCCGAGAAGTTCGATGCCCGCGAGTGGCTCAAGCCCGCGCGCGAAGCCGCCAAGCAGATCTGCAAGCAGCGCTACATCGAGTTCGGCTGCGAAGGCCAGGCGCCCAAGATCAAGGGCGAATCGCTGCAGGTCGTCGCCGCCAAGTACACCAAGGGCGAGCTCGCGCAAGAAGTGGTCTGAGCCGCTTGCCGTGAATACCCGGCCACCGCTCGCGGTGGCTTTTTTCTGCGCGCACAATCCGCTTCACCGTCCCCCGTTTTTCACCGTTCGTTGTCCCTGCCCATGACCACCGTCCACACCTCCTCCATCCAGAGCCTGCCCCTGCTTGCGCGCGGGAAGGTGCGCGACAACTACGCGGTCGGCGAGGACCGCATCCTGATGGTCGCGAGCGACCGGCTCAGCGCCTTCGACGTGATCATGGGCGAGCCGATCCCCGGCAAGGGCGAGATCCTCACGCAGATGGCGCTGTGGTGGTTCGAGCGGCTCGGCCAGCTCTGCCCCAACCACCTGACCGGCGACGCCCCCGAGAGCGTGGTCAAGCCCGAGGAAGTCGCCCAGGTCACGGGCCGCTCGATGCTGGTCAAGCGCCTGAAGCCGATCCCGGTCGAGGCCGTGGTGCGCGGCTACCTGGCCGGCAGCGGCTGGAAGGAATACCAGGAATCCCGCGCGGTCTGCGGCGTGCCGCTGCCCGAGGGCCTGACCAACGCGAGCAAGCTGCCGCGCCCGATCTTCACGCCCGCGGCCAAGGCCGCCGCCGGCGAGCACGACGAGAACATCAGCTACGAGCGCGTGGTCGAGATCGTCGGTCCCAAGCTCGCGCAGCAGATCCGCGAGACCAGCATCGCGATCTACGAGACCGCGGCCCAGATCGCGCTGACCAAGGGCATGATCATTGCCGACACCAAGTTCGAGTTCGGCCTCGACGAGGCCGGCACGCTGGTGCTGATGGACGAGGTGCTCACGCCCGACAGCTCGCGCTACTGGCCGGTCGAGGGCTACGAGGCCGCGCTGGCCGCCGGCACCAACCCGCCGAGCTACGACAAGCAGTTCGTGCGCGACTGGCTCGAGGCCACCAAGATCAACGGCAAGCCCTGGGACAAGACGCCGCCGGCGCCGCGCCTGCCGGCCGAGGTGATCGAGAAGACCGCCGCCAAGTACCGCGAGGCGCTGGAGCGGCTGACGGCCTGAGCAGGCTGGATTTCTCTCGACAGGGCCGGTTCTCCGGCCCTTTTCCTTTTCAGCGACCCGAACTCAGCGTCGCCACCGTGCGCCCGCCCGCGTCGAGCAAGGTCAGCCGTCCGGGCGCCAGCCGGTAGCTGGTCGTGCCCTGCAGCACCGCGAGGAACTGCGCCTCGGTCGCGCCGCGCACCGGGTCGGCGCAGGCCATGCGGGTGGCAGCGATCTGGCCGATGCGCAAGGCGCTGCCGGTGCGCGTGTACGAGCCCGTGATGCGGTTGCAGCCGCCCGAACCGGTGACGCGGGCGTTGGCGCGGTCGAACTGCAGCTGCGCGTCGCTGCCCGGCGCGATCGCCTCCTCGCCCAGCTGCGCCAGGCGCCACACCGGGCCTTCGATCGGCTCGTCGAGGTTGATGCCGCTGCCGCAGGCGGTCAGCAGTGCCGCGAGCGCGGTGGCGGCGAGGGCGGGAAGCACGCGGAGGGCGGCAGGGCGGGCGGAGGAGCGCATGGCCAGTCTGTCCTTTTGACGAATCTGCAACAAGGTGAAATCGGCGTCATCGTATGCGAGCCGGCGTGGCTCGCCAACGCCGGGGGCCAGTGGGTGTTTGGGCCCCGCGCGCTCAGCGCAGCAGGTCGGCCGCGAGCGCCACGCCGCCGTCGAGCCGCGCCTGCACGCAGCGCCGCACGGCCGGCGGGGTGGCGTCGTCGGCCAGCAGCGCCGGCCACTCGGCGCGCGCCTGGCGCACCGTGTCGCGCGCGATCGCCAGCAGTCGCGCGGGACGCAGCAGCCCGGCGTCGCGCAGCAGCGCCTCGAGCGCGGGCCAGCCGAAGGCGCGCAGCTTGGCGTCGATGGCGCGGTTGACCGCGTAGTCGCCGCCGGGCACCTGCTCGAAGAAGGCGGCCACGCAGACCGGGTCGTAGAGCGGCGCGAGCACCGGCGCCACGCCGTCGGGATAGCGCAGCGCCCAGTTCTTCAGGTGCGCGTCGCTGTTGCCCAGCAGGATGAAGGCGACGATGCGCCGCACGCACTCGCGCACGTCGGCCACGGGGTTCGGCGACAGCCGGTCGAGCACGCGCAGCATCGCGGGCCCGTCGATCGCGAGGCCGCGGCCGTACTTCTGGCGCGGCTCGTACTGCAGCACCTGCGCGAACTCCTCCATGTGGATGCGCCCGCCATCGGGCGTGCGGTCGAAGCGGCGCACCGCGAGGATCTGCTCGAACGGCAGCTGCTCGGGCAGGTCGGCGTCGGCGCGGCCGATCACGCTGGCCTCGGCGCAGTCCAGGCCGAGCGCGCCGCACAGGCGGTAACCGGCGATCTCGTTGGCGACCAGGTCCGGATGGCGCACGGTCGGCAGCTTGAGGATGAAGGAGCCGGCCGCGCCATGGCGCCGCACCACGTAGCGCCGGCCATCCTGCACGGCCGAGAACTTGGTCACCACGCCGGGGATGGCGGCCGCGTCCTCCACCGGCAGCTCGACGAAGCCGGGCTCGAGCACGTCGAGCCCGAGCGCGGTGTGCCAGTGCCGCACCGTGTCGGGAATGCCCTCGGCCCGGGGCACCGGCTCGACCTCGATCGCGCCCATCAGGTCGTGGCCGGCGGCGGCCAGCAGTTCGAACTCGTCGTCGGCGCGGCAGCCGCGCTGCTGCGCGAGGCGCTCGCGGTTGTGGCCCTCGGGCAGCAGGTTCTGGAAATAGCCGGGCCAGTGGCCGTCGCCGCGCGACACCCGCGCGTCGCGCGCCGAGCCCAGGATGGCGCGCGTGGCGGCCTCGTCGGCGCCGCGGTAGGCCAGCGACAGCGTGGGGCGCGCCGGGTCGTCGACATAGCCGGGATCGAAGGACACGCGCAGGATGTCGCCGTACTGCGAGAGCCAGCCGATGGCGCGCCGCCGCGAGGCATCGCCGCCCGGGGCGTGCAGGTACATCCGCAGGTAGCGGATGCTGGTGGTGAAGGCGGCGTCGCTCACGGTGGCGGGGCGCTCAGCGCGGGCCGCGCCCGGTCTCCAGGCTCTGCGCGATCGACGGCGGTGCCTCGATGCCGGCCGGCTGGCCGAGCAGCCGGCCGCCCGCGCGCACGAAGTCCTCGAGCGTGGGGCGCAGCGCCGCGGGCACCGGCATCAGGTCGAGCCCCAGCACGCGCGCCATCTCGAGCAGGGTCGACAGCCGCGGGTCGATCTGGCCGCTCTCGATGCGCTGCACCGTCATGCGCGACAAGCCCGCGCGCGTGGCCAGCGCCTCCTGGCTCAGGCCGGCGGCCTTGCGCGCCTGTTCGAGTTCCTGGATCAAATGGATCATTGGAGCGATCTTTTCAGGAAAAAAGAGTAGTGATGGTAGCTATGCGGGCGTGAAGCGGCAAATAAAAAAGCGACTCGTGAGTCGCTTTTTGATGAAATTGCGCATTCGGCTGCGCTTTTTTGGAAATCGCCTCAGCTCAACACCACGCTGCTGAGCCGGCGCCGGTAGGTCGCCACGGTCGGATCGTCGGGCGGGATCTGGCCGTCGGCCACCTTCACCTTGGGCGGCTCGATCAGCTCGAGGATCGCCACGTAGGTCTTGCGCGCGAGTTCCTCGCTCCAGGCCTTGTCGCGCATCAGGATCTCGAGCAGCTCGTCCATCGCGGCGGTCCACTGCTGCTCCGCGACCAGCAGGCGGGCGCGGTCGAAGCGGGCCTGGAAGTCGCGCTTGTTGGCGGCGATCTTCGCGTCGAACTCGGCCACGGCCGGCGTCGCACCCGCGGGCGGGGCCGCGAAGTCGATGGCGTCCATCCAGCGCTGCAGCGCCTCGAAGCGGCGCACCGCCGCGGCCTTGGCGATCACCGGCGCGAACGCCACCTTGGCGTCGTCGGAGCGGCCGAGCTGCAGCAGCAGCTTCACGTAGTCGAAGCGGGCATCGTCGTTGGCCGGATCGGTGGCCACCGCGTGCTGCAGCTTCTCGAGCGCACCCTCGGTGTCGCCCTCGGCCAGCGCTTCCTGCGCCGCTTCTTCCTCGGCGGCCGCCTCGGCCTCGTCGGCGCCCGGCACGTGCTTGTCGAGGAACTCGCGGATCTTCTCGGCGGGGATGGCGCCGACGAAGCCGTCGACCGGCTGGCCGTCCTTGAACATCACGCAGAACGGGATGCTGCGCACGCCGAACATCTCGGACAGCTGCGAGGAGATCTGCGGCACCTTGTCGGCGTCGAGCTTGGCCAGCGTGAAGCGCCCGGCGTACTCCACCTCGAGCTTTTCGAGCACCGGCCCGAGCTGTTTGCAGGGGCCGCACCATTCGGCCCAGATGTCCAGCAGCACCGGCCGGGCGAGGGAGGCTTCGATCAGCTCGTCCTGGAAATTTTCGAGAGTGATGTCGATCATCGGGAACAACTGGGGGTGAAACGTAAAATTGAAACCATGAACGAAACCATTCAGGTCGGTGTGGTGATGGGCTCCAACTCCGATTGGGAGACGATGCGCAACGCGGTCGAGATTCTCCAGCAATTCGGCATCCGTCACGAAGCGAAGGTGGTCTCCGCCCACCGCATGCCCGATACGCTCTTCGCGTACGCCGAAAGCGCCGCCGGGCGCGGCCTCGCGGCGATCATCGCCGGCGCGGGGGGCGCGGCCCACCTGCCGGGCATGCTGGCCTCCAAGACCACGGTGCCGGTGCTCGGCGTGCCGGTCGCCAGCCGGCACCTGCAGGGCGTCGATTCCCTCTACAGCATCGTGCAGATGCCCAAGGGCGTGCCGGTCGCCACCTTCGCCATCGGCAATGCCGGCGCGGCCAACGCGGCGCTGTTCGCGGTCTCGATGCTGGCGGTCAACGATCCCGGCCTGCGCGCGAAGCTCGACGCCTTCCGCGCGGCCCAGACCGCCGCGGCCGAGGCAATGGCGCTGCCGCCCGTGGAACCGGCCCCGGTTTCTCCTTTCTCGCCGCAAGGCGGAGGTGCCCTGTGAGCAGCAACAACGGCGACCTGCCGATCCTTCCGGGCGCCACGCTCGGCGTTCTCGGCGGCGGCCAGCTCGGCCGCATGTTCGTGCATGCCGCCCAGCGCATGGGCTACTTCACCGCGGTGCTCGACCCCGACGCCGACAGCCCGGCCGGGCGGGTCAGCCACCACCACATCCACACCGACTACGGCGACGTCGACGGCCTCGCGCGGCTGGCCGGCCTGGCCGACGCCGTGACCACCGAGTTCGAGAACGTGCCGGCGCCCTCGCTCGAGCACCTCGCGGTGGCGCGGCCGGTGGCGCCCGCCGCCCCGGCGATCGCGATCGCGCAGGACCGGATCGCCGAGAAGGCCCATTTCGGCCGCTGCGGCGTGGCCTGCGCGCCCTACGCGGCGATCGAGACCGCGGCCCAGCTCGCGGCGGTGGAAGACCGGCTCCTGCCCGGCATCCTGAAGACCGCGCGCCTGGGCTACGACGGCAAGGGCCAGCAGCGCGTGCGCACGCGCGCCGAACTGGTCGATGCCTGGCAGGCCACGGGCTGCGTGCCCTGCGTGCTCGAGCAACTGCTGCCGCTGGACTTCGAATGCTCGGTGATCGTGGCGCGCGGCCGCGACGGCCAGGTGGTGCACTTCCCGCCCCAGCGCAACCTGCACCGCGACGGCATCCTGGCCGTGACCGAGGTGCATCCGCAGAACATGCCCAAGACCGTGGCCCAGGCCGCGATCACCGGGGCGAAGAACATCGCCAACGGCCTCGGCTACGTCGGCGTGCTGTGCGTCGAGTTCTTCGTGCTGGCCGACGGCTCGCTGGTGGTCAACGAGATGGCGCCGCGCCCGCACAACAGCGGCCACTACACCATGGAAGCCTGCGACGTGTCGCAGTTCGAGCTGCAGGTGCGCACCCTGGCCGGCCTGCCGCTGGCCATGCCGCGCCAGCACAGCCCGGCCGTCATGCTGAACCTGCTGGGCGACCTGTGGTTCTCGGCCGGCGACGACACGCCGGTGTCGCCGCGCTGGAGCGAGGTGCTCGCGCTGCCCGGCGCCCACCTGCACCTGTACGGCAAGATCGAGCCGCGCCGCGGCCGCAAGATGGGCCACCTGACCTTCACCGGCGCCGACGCCGGCCAGGTCCGCGCCATCGCCTCGCAGGTCGCGCTGCTGCTCGGCCTGCCGCCGGTGGCATGAAGGCCGCATGATCCTCGACGGCCAATCGCCCGCAGCCATCGCCGAGGCGGCGCGCATCCTGCGCGCCGGCGGGCTGGTGGCCTTTCCCACCGAAACCGTCTACGGCCTCGGCGCCGACGCCAGCAACGACGCGGCCGTGGCCGGCATCTTCCAGGCCAAGGGCCGGCCGGCCGACCATCCGCTGATCGTGCACGTGGCCGCCGGCACCAAGGGCACCGAGGCGCTGTCGCGCTTCGCCCAGCCGCTGCCGCCGTTCGCGCAGAAGCTGGTGCAGGCCTTCTGGCCCGGACCGCTGACCCTGATCGTCACGCGCCAGCCCGGCGTGGGTGCCGCCGCCGCGGGCGGGCAGGACACCATCGGCCTGCGCTGCCCCTCGCATCCGGTGGCACAGGCGCTGCTCGAGGCCTGCGCCGAGCAGGGCGTGCCCGGCCTAGCGGGCCCGAGCGCCAACCGCTTCGGCCGCGTGAGCCCGACCACCGCGCAGCACGTGTTCGGCGAATTTGGCGACGCCGTGCCGGTGATCGATGGCGGCGCCTGCGAGGTCGGCATCGAGTCGACCATCGTCGACTGCAGCCGCGGCGCGCCGGTGCTGCTGCGCCCGGGGCTGATCACGCGCGCGCAGATCGAGGCCGCCTGCGGCGAACGCCTGCGCGACCGCGAACTCATGGCCATGCCCGACCCGCGCGCCTCGGGCACGCTGGAGGCGCACTACGCGCCCGACGCCAAGGTGCGGCTGATGGACGCCAAAGCGATCCAGACCGGCCTCGACGTGCTCGGCGCCAATGCCGCCCACATTGCGATCTGGACCCGCAGCACGGTACGCAGCCGTTCGCAGCGCGTCGTGCAGCGGCGCATGCCCGACGACGCGGCCGCCAGCGCGCAGCAGCTGTTCGCGGTGCTGCGCGAGTTCGACGCCCAGGGCGTCAAGCTCATCTGGGTCGAGACACCGCCCGACACGCCCGAGTGGGAGGGCGTGCGCGACCGCCTGCAGCGGGCCGCCGCGGCCTGAGATTCGCGCACCATGAAAAAAGGCCCGGCAGTACCGGGCCTTCTTCTTGGGTGGACGCCTCGACGGGCCTCAGCCCCCCGCCGCCAGCACGCCCTGGAAGAAGCCGCGTGCCGCTGCCAGGCAGAACGGCGGTGCCAGCGTGCCGTGGTAGGCCAGCATCACGGCGCGGTCCTTGTCGGCATCGCTGCCCTCGGTGCCCTGCTTGAGCACGTCCTTGGCCTGCGCGAAGCCGGCGCGCGCGGCCGAGTAGGCGTCGGTGGTCGCGCTGTCCTCGAGGTCGACCACGGTCAGCTGCTGCGCGGACATGCCCTTGGCGCGGAAGTAGCCGGCGGTGGCGCGCGTGCTCAGGAAGTTGACGGTCGGGTCCTGCGCGCCGCCGCACATCAGCACCGGCTTGGCCGGCACCCAGTTGCGCAGGTCGTTGGCGCGCGCCGCCTTGCGGAAGCCCAGCGTGGGCGCGCAGTCGAGCGGCGTGGCCGAGTTCAGCGAGTTCGCCGTGGCCGGCAGCGCGTTGCCCGGGCAGCGGCTGCCGTCGATGTCGTTGGAGGCGCGCGTCAGGTAGCTCTGGCGCACCAGGTTGCCGGCGCCGTAGAAGATCGACAGCGCGGGATCGACCGGACCGGGCGTGGCGCCGGCCGGGTACAGCGCGAGCTGCGGCAGCTTGCCCTGCGCGATCAGCGTGCTGGTGGGCGTGAGGCTCGGCAGCAGGGTGTCGATGCCGGTTGCGTACTGCGCCTCGTAGATGTCGCTGGTGCTGCCGTAGACGTCGCCGAACTGCTGCTGCCAGCTGGTCGACAGCAGCGGCACGAACAGCGTGCTGCCGAGCGCCGGCCAGCCCTTGAAGTTGTAGTCCACCAGCAGGCTGATGGCCGAGGGCGCCGACAGCGGCGCCGAGGCCGTCACCGTCTTGCCCGTGGCCTGCAGCTCGCGGTGCGCGGCCAGCGCCACGTAGCCGCCCTGCGAATAGCCGGTGACGAACAGCGAGCCCGCGTCCGCGGCGTCGATGCTGGCGAAGGTCTTGCGCGCGGCGGTCAGCGCATCGACCATGTCCTTGCCCTGCTGGTCGCCGTTGAGGTAGGGGTGGTAGGGCAGCGTCGACTTGTCGTAGCCCGCGTAGTTGGGCGCCACCACGATGAAGCCCTGCGCCGCCAGCATGGCCGCGACCACCACGCCTTCGCCGGCGGCGGCCTGGTTCAGGTCGGCCCACTTGGCGATGTTGTAGTCGCGCGCGGCATTGGTGCCGTGGGCGTACAGCACGATCGGGCGCGGGCCGCTGCAGGCCGCGTCGCCGCCGCGCGGCACCATGATGGCGGCCGTGGCGTTGGTGGCCTCGCCCTTGCCGCCGACGGTGCGGTATTCGAGGTAGCGCGTGTCGATGCCGCACTTGGGCTGGCCCGACACCTGCAGCAGCGCCTTGCCCTTGTCGTCGAGCTGCAGCAGCGCGCGGAAGTCGCCGGCCGACAGGCTCAGCACGCGCTCGGGCGGGTTGGTCACCACCGAGCCGCGGCCGGTGTCCTCGGGCGGCGTGGTCGGCGGAAAGATGCCGATGCCGCCCCCACCGCCGCCGCCTCCGCAGGCCGAGAGCAGCAGCGCCGCGCCCGCGAGGGCGACGGCGAACAGGTGGCGGGAAGAGGCGGATGGCCTTGCGGGCGGCACGGGTCTTTGCACGTCTTTGTCTCCTGGATCGATGGGGTGCGCGATGCGCACCGTGGCCCGGCTCGGCGGGCGAACGGGCGTTCGATTCTGTCAGCGCCGTGGCGGCGCGCAAGCGGTGGCGGCCTACACAACGTTTTCAGTACAGGCCGCGCGCTTCGGCCTTTGGCCTTCAGTTGTCCTGCGCGGTCCAGTCGACCAGCGCGTCGAAGGCCGCGCGCGCCGCGCCCGCGTTCTCGGCATTGGCGATCGCCACCAGCACGTAGCGCCGGCCGCTCGCGCCATGCACGTAGCCGGCGATGCCCGAGGCGTCGCGCAGGGTGCCGGTCTTCAGGTGCGCGGCGCCGCCCGAGCGCAGCGTGCGCTTGCGCAGGGTGCCGTCCACGCCGAGCGCGGGCAGCGAGCCCACGAGCTCGGGCATCACCGGCGAGCGCCAGGCCACCTGCAGCATCTTGCCGAGCGCGGCCGCGCTGATGCGCTCGTCGCGCGACAGGCCCGAGCCGTTCTCGAACACCGGCGGCGCCTCGCCGGTGCCGATGCGCTCGCGCCACCACTGGACCAGCGCGCCGCGCGAGGCCTCGAAGGTGCCGCGGTTCTTCTGCGTGAGGCCGAGGGTCAGGAACACCTGCTGTGCCATCACGTTGTTGCTGTACTTGTTGATGTCGCGGATCACTTCGGGCAGCGGCGGCGAGGCGAACTCGAACGCCGGCTTGAGCCCCGCGGGCACGCGGCCCTCGCGCATCTGGCCGCCCACGCGCCCGCCCATCTCGGCCCACAGGCCGCCGATGGCGCGCAGTGCGTAGCTGCGCGGATCGGCATAGGCCACGGCCCAGCTCTTCTCGCCGCAGGCGGCGGGAAAGCCGCCGTTGAAGCGGATGCGGTTCGGATCGCCGTAGTCGGCGCGCAGCGCCGTGCGCCAGTCGCCGCATTCGCCGGGCGAAAGCGGCACCGTCGGCGGCATCGCCACGGCCGCGAGCGGCGGCTCGTAGCTCACGCGCGCGAACTGGCCGCCGCGATCGGGCACGAAGCTCATGTTGACCGACTTGAAGTTCAGCAGCAGCGCGTCGGGCGAGGCGTTGTACGGGCGCAGCGGCTCGCCGTCGAAGGCGGCCGGGTCGTTCTCGACCGTGTTCTCGAAGGCGCTGCGGTCGATCACGATGTCGCCGCTCACGCTCGTGATGCCCAGGCCCTGCACGTGGCGCAGCAGCAGCCACATGCGCTCGATCACCAGCTTGGGATCGCCCTGGCCCTTGATGTAGAGGTTGCCGTTGAGCACGCCGTTGGCGATGCTGCCCTCGACGTAGACCGGCGTGTTCCAGGTGTAGGCCGCGCCCAGCAGGTCGAGCGCGGCGTAGGTGGTCACCAGCTTCATGATCGAGGCGGGATTCACCGGCACCTGCGTGCGCCAGGCCAGCCGCGGCGGGCGCAGGCCGTCGGCATCGGCGACCAGCATGGTCACGGCGTCGCGCGGCAGCTTGGCGCGCGCCAGCGCGGCATCGACCTCGGCCGGCAGCGGCTGCGGCTGCTGGGCGTGGGCGCCGGCGGCCAGGCACAGCGCGATGGCGCAGAGCGCGCGGGAAGGACGGGGAAAGGGAAGGCGTGCGACGGTGACAGCGGGCATACGGCCCATTATCCCGGCGCGAAAAGATGCAGCCGCGCGTGGTACAGCAACAGGATCGTCTTCGCGTCCGCGATGCGGCCGTCGGCCACCATGGCCAGCGCCTCGTCGATGCCGAACTCGAGCACCTCGATGTCCTCGCCTTCCTCGGCCAGCCCGCCGCCCGCGCCCACGCGCATCGAGGGCTCGTACTCGGCGACGAAGAAGTGCAGCTTCTCGGTCACCGAGCCCGGGCTCATGAAGCATTCGAAGACCTTGTGCACCGCGCCCAGCCGGTAGCCGAGCTCCTCCTCGACCTCTGCGCGGATGCGTTCCTCGGGCGCCGCGTTGTCGAGCAGGCCGGCGGCGGCCTCGATCAGCAGGTCGTCCCAGCCGTTGACGAAGGCCGGGTAGCGGAACTGCCGCGTCAGCAGCACCGTGCGCCGCGCGCGGTTGTAGGCCAGCAGGGTGGCGCCGTTGCCGCGGTCGTAGGTCTCGCGGTGCATGCGCTGCCAGCTGCCGTCGCTGCGGCGCCAGTCGAAGGCCGTGGTCTTCAGCGTGTACCAGTTGTCGGACAGAAGGGTGACTTCGTGCACCCGGACGCGGTCTTGCAGGGTCATGGCGGCGAGCATAGGTGCGAATTCGTGCAATAACAAGAAAAATCGTGCAATCGCGTGAAGCCGCCGCTACCATCGGTCCATGCTCACCCGGCAGCGCAAGCAACACATCCTCTCGGTCCTGGCGCGCGACGGCCAGGTGGTCGCCAAGCCGCTCAGCGAGGCGCTGGGCCTGTCGGAAGACACGATCCGGCGCGACCTGCGCGAGCTCGCGGCCGAGGGCCGGCTGCAGCGGGTGCACGGCGGCGCGCTGCCGCTGGCGCCGGCCGAGGCCGACCTCGCGGGCCGCCAGCGCATCGCGCCCGGGGAGAAGGTGGCGATCGGCCGCGCCGCGGCGCGCATGGTGCGGCCGGGCCAGGTGGTGTTCGTCGATGGCGGCACCACCGCCGTGCAGCTCGCGCGCCACCTGCCACTGGACCTGCGCGCCACAGTCGTCACCCACAGCCCGCTGGTGGCGGCCGAACTGGCCGGCCATGACCGGCTCGAGCTGCTCTTGATCGGCGGGCGGCTGTTCCGGCATTCGATGGTGGCGGTGGGCGCGGCCGCCATGGACGCCATCTCGCGCGTGCATGCCGACCTCTTCTTCCTGGGCGTCACCGGCGTGCATGCCGAGGCCGGCCTGACCACCGGCGACAGCGAGGAGGCCGAGATCAAGCGCGCGTTGATGGCCGCGGCCGCCGAGACCGTGGTGCTGGCCTCGTCCGAGAAGCTGGGCGCGGCCTCGGCCTGGGTCGTGAACCCGGTGCGCGCGGCCGCGCGGCTGCTGGTGTCGCCCGAGGCGCCCGAGAAGGCGCTGGCGCCGCTGCGCCGGGCCGGGCTGGCGATCGTGCGCAGCGATGCCGCGGTCGGCTGACCCCGCCACGGGCCGCGATTCGCCCCTGCCGGGCGGGGTCCGCGGGGCCCCTCGATAATCCCGGGGATGCCCGCCGCGCCCCCGATGTCTCCCCCTGCCCGTCTCTCCCCCCGCACCGTCGGCATCGGCGCGGCCGTGATCACCGTGCTGGTGTGGACCGCCTTCATCGTCATCGCGCGCGCCTCGGCCGGCCGCTCGCTGTCCCCGTTCGACATCGCCTTCGCGCGCATCTGCGGCGCCAGCCTGGTGCTGGTGCCCTGGGGCGCATGGCTGGTGCTGCGCGCCCGCGCGGGCGGCGCGCAGGCGGCCGCCTCCTTCTTCGGCCTGTCGCCGCTGTCGCTGCGCGTCACGGCCATGGCCGGCGTGTTCGGCGGCGTCGCCTATGCCGTGTGCGCCTACTGCGGCTTCTTCTTCGCGCCGGCCAGCCATGCCTCGGTGCTGCTGCCCGGCAGCCTGCCGCTGTGGACCACGCTGCTGGCCGCGCTGGTGCTGCGCGACCGCATCACGCCGGCGCGCGCGCTCGGGCTGGCGCTGATCGTCGCGGGCGACCTGCTGGTGGGCGGGCGCAGCCTGCTGCATGCCTTCGAGGGTGGCGAGGTCTGGAAGGGCGACCTGCTGTTCATGAGCGCGGCCTTCTGCTGGGCCTGCTACAGCATCGTGGTGCGCCGCCACGGCCTCGACGCCGTGCGCGCCACCATCGCCATCACCGTGTTCGCGCTGCTGAGCTACGTGCCGGTCTACAGCCTGCTGGTGGCCGGCGGCTGGGTCGCGAGCCGCATCGGCAGCGCGCCCTGGGGCGAGCTGGCGTTCCAGATGCTGTTCCAGGGCATCGGCTCGGTCGTGGTGTCGGGCATCACCTTCACGAAGATGGTCCAGCACTTCGGCCCGGTGCGCACCACCATGATCACGGCGCTGGTGCCCGGCCTGTCGGCGCTGGGCGCGGTGCTGTGGCTCGACGAGCCGCTCTACTGGAACCTGGTCGCCGGCCTGCTGCTGGTGACCGCCGGCATCCTGTTCGGCGTGCAGAAGCCGGCGCCCGCGCGCGCCGCCGGCCTGGTGCCGGCCGTGGCCGCCGTGGCGGGAGGGCGTCGCGATGCCTGATGTGTTGGCCTTCGACACCAGCACCGAGCAGCTGTCGATCGCGGTGTGCCGCGGCGAGCGCGTGTGGACGCACGAGGGCGCGGGCGGCGCCCAGTCCTCGGCCACGCTGATCCCGCTGATCCAGCAGCTGCTGGCCGAGGCCGGCCTCGCGCTGGCGCAGCTCGATGCCATCGCCTTCGGCCGCGGCCCGGGTTCGTTCACCGGGCTGCGCACCGCCTGCGCGGTGGCGCAGGGCCTGGCGCTGGGCTCGGGCGTGCCGCTGCTGCCGGTCGACACCCTGCTGGCCGTGGCCGAGGAGGCGCGCCATGCCTTCGGCGCGCAGCGCACGGTGGCGCTGCTCGATGCGCGCATGGAGGAGATCTACGCCGCGCGCTACGACTTCGAGGCCCATGGCCCGCTCGGCGAGCCCGCCGCCGGCGCCGAGGGTCCGCTGCTGATGGCGCCCGAATCGCTCGCGGTGCCCGCCGGCTGGGCGCTGGCCGGCAATGCCTTCGCCGCCTACGGCGAACGCCTGCCGGCCGCGGCCGCGCGCCACGCGGTGCTGCCCACGGCCGCCGCCCTGCTGCGCCTGGCCCCCGCGCTGTTGGCGGCAGGCCGCACCGTGCCCGCCGCGCAGGCCTGGCCGCTCTACGTTCGCGATAAAGTGGCGCAAACCACAGAGGAGCGTGCCGCCATCAAGGCGGCCGCCGCCCACCACAACACACCGCCCGCGACCGCATGAGCGCCCTCCCGCAACCCGTGGAAGCCCGCCTCGAGCCGCTCACCATCGAGCGGCTCGACGCCGTCTGCGCCGTCGAGCAGACCGCCTACAGCCATCCCTGGACGCGCGCCAACTTCACCGACTCGATCGCCGTCGGCTACCACTGCCAGTGCCTGCTGGCGCCGGTCGCCGGCACCGGCATCGAGGCGGCGCGCTTCTCTCCGGTCACCAGCCTCGGCGAGATGCTGATCGGCTACTTCGTGGCCATGAAGGGCGTCGACGAGGTGCACCTGCTCAACATCACCGTGGCGCCGGCCTTCCAGCGCCAGGGCTGGGCACCGCTGATGCTCGAGGCGCTGACCGGCTGGTCGCGCGCCCAGGGCGCCCAGTGGCTGTGGCTCGAGGTGCGCCAGAGCAACCGGCGCGCGCTCGACATCTACCTGCGCCAGGGCTATCGCACGGTCGGCGTGCGCAAGGGCTACTACCCGGGCGCCGAGGGCGGCCGCGAGGATGCGATCGTCATGAGCATGCGCCTCAACGAAACCGGCAGTGCCTGGGGAGCCTTGCGATGAACGCCGCCGTGCAGACCCTGCGGCTCGATGCGCGCCAGCGCGCGATGCTCGACGAGATGGGCGTGAAGGTCTGGTGGCCGGTGCCCGAGGCGGTCGAGGTCCCGGTGGCCGTGGCGCCCGCGCCGGTGGTGGAGGACGAGGCCGAACCGGTCGACATGCCGCCGCCGGACGCCGGCCACGACACCCGTGACGACGCCGCGCCCGAACCCGAACCGGTCGCGCCGCGCGCCCCGGCCGCCGCGCGGGCGCCCGTGGCCGCGCCGCCGCCGCGCCCGGCGCCGGTTCCCGCCGGCCACGGCGCGGCCGTGCTGGTCGAGGCCCCGCGCCGCCTCTATGCCGACGCCGCCGAGGGCGTTGCGCCGCAGGGCGGCTGGCTGGTGCTGGCCGACATGCCGCCCGAGGTCGACGGCCGCCACGGCGAGCCTTTCGCGGGCGATGCCGGCCGGCTGCTCGACAACATGCTGCGCGCGCTCAAGCTGCACGAGGGCGGCGTGCCGGTGCACCTGATGCGCCTGCACCGCGGCGTGGCCTCGGGCCAGCCCGGCGGCCCGCGCCCGCTCGACGAAGCCTTCGCCGAACACGCCGCGGCGCTCGCGCCCCGACTGGTGCTGGCCATGGGCCCGCTGGCCGCGCAGGGCCTGATGCAGAGCGGCGAGCCGCTGGGCAAGCTGCGCGGGCGGGTCGGCCAGGCGGCGCAGCTGGCGGGCGTGCCAGTGGTCGCCACCTACCACCCGGCCTACCTGCTGCGCAATCCGGTCGACAAGGGCCGCGCCTGGGCCGACCTGTGCCTGGCGGCCGCGCAGCAGCAGCCCGAGGCGGGCTGAACCTGGGCGAGGCCGGGCCGGGGCCGTCGGGGGCCCCCTTTAAAATCGCCCCCATGACTTTCCTCGACAAGCTTGCCGCCGCGCAGCAAACAAACGGTTCGTTGCTCTGCGTGGGGCTCGATCCGGAGCCGGCGAAGTTCCCGGGGCAGTTCAAGGGCGACGCGCGCCGCATCTACGACTTCTGCGCCCGCATCGTCGACGCCACGGCCGACCTCGCCATCGCCTTCAAGCCGCAGATCGCCTACTTCGCGGCCCACCGCGCCGAGGACCAGCTCGAGCAGCTCATGGAGCACATGCGCCGCAACGCGCCCCAGGTGCCCACCATCCTCGACGCCAAGCGCGGCGACATCGGCTCCACCGCCGAGCAGTACGCCATCGAGGCCTTCGAGCGCTACGGCGCCGACGCGGTCACGCTCTCGCCCTTCATGGGCTTCGACTCGGTCGAGCCCTACCTGCGCCACCACGGCAAGGGTGCCTTCCTGCTGTGCCGTACCAGCAACCCCGGCGGTTCCGACCTGCAGGGCCAGCGGCTGGCGAGCGTCGAGGGCGAGCCCTTCCTCTACGAGCACGTGGCGCGGCTGGCGCAGGGCCCGTGGAACCTCAACGGCCAGCTCGGCCTCGTGGTCGGCGCCACCTACCCGGCCGAGATCGAGCGCGTGCGCGCGCTGGCACCGACGGTGCCGCTGCTGATCCCGGGCGTCGGCGCCCAGGGCGGCGACGCGGTCGCCACCGTGCGCGCCGGCTGGCGCGCCGACGCGCCGATCGTCGTGAACTCCTCGCGCGCGATCATCTATGCCTCGTCGGGCGACGATTTCGCCGAGGCCGCGCGCGCCGCGGCGCGGACCACGCGCGACACGCTCGAAGCCGCCAAGGCCTGACCCGGGCGGCCCGGGCTCAGGCCCGCCGCAGCCGCGTGAACAGCTCGAACTCCCAGTTGCGCATCCCCAGCAGCAGCGTGTAGCCCTCGCGGTCCTTGGGCGACAGCTTCTGGTCGGTCTGGTGCTGCTGCGCGAAGTCCTGCGCCACGCGCTGCAGCCGCTCGAGGAAGGCCGGCGCCAGCGAACGGCTGATCGAGCCGTGCACCAGCAGCAGGCCCTCGGCCGGGCCGTCGAAGCCGCCGCGGTAGTAGTCGAGCACCACGTTCTCGCGGAAGAACTCCATCACCGGCCCGTGCGGGCGCCAGCGGAAGGTCTTGGCGAGCTTCAGGCGATACCGGTTCAGCGGCCGCAGCTCGATGATCCCGATCCGGTCGAGCTGGGCCAGGAAGCCGATGCACTCGGCCTCGCTGATCCGGTAGGCCGTCACGATCTGCTCCAGCGTCCACTGGCTCAGCACGCTGATCGCCACCAGCAGCAGCTTCTTGTCCTTGACCACGGCCTTCTCCTGCTCGTGCGTCAGTTCCTTGAGCAGCGGCTGGGCGTCGGCCACGCGCCGCGCCAGCTCGGCGAAATCGATCTTCAGCGCGCGGCAGATGGCGTCCACGCGCGACAGCGGCATGTCGCTCTTGGCCAGCATCCGCTTGACGCTGGACTCGGCCATGTCGAGCGAACGCGCCAGGTCGGCGTAGGTCATGCGGGCGCTCTTGAGTTCGTTCTTGAGGGCTTGGACGAGATCGACGGTGGTGCTCATGAAGGTGGCAGGGTTCCGGTTGGGTATCGGTTGGAGATACCGATGGGTGTGAAATAGTGCCTCGTATCGATTCTCGATGCCTGGGGAGAGGCTGGCAACTAAATTCCGCCCGCCAACCGATCGGCCATCCCGCCATCACCCAACTTCGAGAACAGACATGCTCCTCCACTCCCTGACACGCCGCGAACGTGGCCTGGCCTTCTTCCTGGGCCTGCTGCTCCTGATCGGCATCGTCGGCCCGGTGCTGCCGGCCGCCGAGGTCGCGATCGCCCTGGTCTTCGCCGACACCCGTGCCTGGCACGGCCTGCCCAACGCCATGGACGTGCTGAGCAACCTGCCCTTCCTGCTCATGGGCTGCTGGGGCCTGTACTGGCTCAACCGCATCGACCGCGCGCACCACGAGGCGCTGTCCGGCTTCCCGCTCGCGCCGCCGGCCAGCGATCCGCCCGACAACACGCTCGATTGCGCCTGGCTGTTCTTCGCCGGCCTGATCGCCACCGCCGCCGGCTCGGCCTTCTACCACCTGGCACCCGACGCGCCGCGGCTGGCCGCCGACCGCGCCGGCATGGCGGTCGCCTTCGCCGGCCTGATCGGGATGGCGGTCTGCGAGCGCGTGAGCCAGCGCGCCGGCTGGCCGGCCGCCTGGTTCGTGCTCACCACCGGCCTGCTGTCGGCCGAGATCGCGCAGGAGACCGGCAACGTGCTGCCCTGGGCGCTGGTGCAGTTCGGCGGCATGGCGCTGGTGCTCACGCTGGCGCTGTCGCGGCCGATCTCAGGCGCCGTCGGCCTGCGCCTGGGCTGGGTGATCGCGGCCTACGTGCTGGCCAAGGTTTTCGAGCTCGCCGACCAGCCGATCTACGAGGCCACGCAGGGCGTGATCTCGGGCCACACGCTCAAGCACCTGTGCGCCGCCCTGGCCGCGCTGCCGGTGCTCACCGCGCTCCAGCGGCTCGACCGCGGCTGGCGCGCCGCGGCCCTGCGGCACAATCCCGGCGCGGCCGCCCTGACGGCCTGACGACAGCCCCCGGCCCCGCGAGCGTTCCCCGCCGGGGGCCGCGCGGAGCCGCCAAGAGGAGAAGCTTCCGAATGACAACGCCCGCCGCTGCCGCGCCCTCGTCCCCCGCCGACTCGCACGAAGCGAACGCGCACGCCAACCAGTTCGCGCTGCTCGGCCAGCGGCGTTTCGCGCCCTTCTTCTGGACCCAGTTCGCGGGCGCGGCGAACGACAACCTGTTCAAGTTCGCCTTCACCGTGATGGTGACCTACCAGCTGCAGCTGAGCTGGATGCAGCCCTCGATGGCGGGGCTGGTGATCGGCGCGCTGTTCATCCTGCCCTTCCTGCTGTTCTCGGCCACCGCGGGCCAGCTCACCGACAAGTTCGACAAGACGAAGATGATCCGCTTCGTCAAGAACCTCGAGATCGCGATCATGCTGATCGCGGCCTGGGGCTTCGTGCGCGCCGACGCGGTGATCCTGCTGGGCTGCGTGTTCCTCATGGGCCTGCACTCCACCCTGTTCGGCCCGGTCAAGTTCGCCTACCTGCCGCAGGTCCTCGACGCGCGCGAGCTCACGGGCGGCAACGGCATGGTCGAGATGGGCACCTTCGTCGCGATCCTGCTGGGCCAGGTGGCCGGCGGCCTGCTGGTGGCGGTGCCGCAGATCGGCCACCTGAGCGTGGCGATCGCCTGCGTGGCGGTGGCCCTGATCGGGCGCGCCGTGGCGCAGGCGATCCCGCCGGCGCCGGCCACCGACCCGGGCCTGGTCGTCAACTGGAACCCGGTCAGCGAGACCTGGCGCAACCTCAAGCTGGCGCACGAGAACATCGTGGTGTTCCGCTCGCTGCTGGGCATCTCGTGGATGTGGTTCTTCGGCGCCGTGTTCCTGAGCCAGTTCCCGAGCTTCGCCAAGGAGGTGCTGCACGGCAACGAGCAGGTCGCCTCGCTGCTGCTGGTGGTGTTCTCGATCGGCATCGGCGTCGGCTCGCTGCTGTGCGAGACGCTGAGCCGGCGCCAGGTCGAGATCGGGCTGGTGCCGCTGGGCGCCATCGGCATGAGCGTGTTCGCGATCGACCTGTACTTCGCCGCGCGCGGCCTGCCCGCGGTGCCCGAGATGGGGCTCGGCGCCTTCCTGCGCCAGAGCGCGCACTGGCGCGTGATGGCCGATCTGGCGCTGCTGTCGCTGTTCGCGGGCCTCTACAGCGTGCCGATGTACGCGCTGATCCAGCTGCGCAGCCAGCCCACGCACCGCGCGCGCATCATCGCGGCCAACAACATCCTCAACGCCCTCTTCATGATCGGCAGCTCGGTCATCGCCGGCGCGCTGCTGGGCGCGGGCTTCACCATCCCGCAGATCTTCCTGTTCACCGGCATCGCCAACGCGGTGGTGGCCTTCTACATCTTCATGCTGGTGCCCGAGTACCTGCTGCGCTTCGTGGCCTGGGTGCTGTCGCGCTTCGTCTACCGCTTCGACATCAAGGGCGACGAGCACATCCCCGTCGAGGGCCCGGCCGTGCTGGTGTGCAACCACGTGAGCTTCATCGACGCGGTGCTGCTGATGGCCGCGAGCCCGCGGCCGATCCGCTTCATCATGGACCACCGCATCTTCAAGGTGCCGGTGCTCGGCTGGCTGTTCAAGCTCGCCAAGGCGATCCCGATCGCGCCGCAGAAGGAGGACCCGGCGGCCTACGAGGCGGCCTTCGCCAAGGCGCTCGGCGTGCTGCGCGAGGGCGACCTGCTGGCGATCTTCCCCGAGGGCGCGATCACGCGCGACGGCGCGCTGCAGCCCTTCAAGGGCGGCGTGATGAAGATCGTGGACAGCGCGCGCGCCGAGGGCCTGGAGCCGCCCGTGATCCCGATGGCGCTGACCAACCTCTGGGGCTCGTTCTTCAGCCGCATCGAGCTGCGCGGCGGCGAACCGGTGGCGATGGTCAAGCCCTTCCGCCGCGGCTTCTTCAGCCGCGTGGGCCTCAACGTCGGCGCCCCGGTGGCGCCGGCCGAGGTGCGGCCCGAGCTGCTGCAGCAGCGCGTGGGCGGGCTGCTCAATCCCTGAGGCTGGGCTGCACGCACGGACCAGGCCGCCTTCGGGCGGCTTTTTCTTTGAGGGCGGGATCCCCCGAAAAGTATCCGTCAGAGATACCGCCGGAGCCGAAACGCTGAACCGGTCGAATCATTCGAGTCCCGCGGCGCGGGGGCGGACCATCATCCGCCCACCTTCACTACGCCGCGAGGCACTCATGCAAACTCATATAGCCAACACCATCACCAACGCCCCGGTCCAGCGCGACACGCGGGCCTGGCAGTTCCAGGTCTGGGCGTCCTTCGGGATCGCCGTCTTCCTTTGCGCGACCGGCCTGAGCTGGCTGCCGGGCGAGGCACTGGACCGGGCCTTCATGGTGATGGGCTATGTGTTCTGCCTGAGCACCGCCTTCGTGCTGTCGAAGTTCGTGCGCGACAACCAGCATGCCGCCGGCCGCGACCTGCCGATGTGGAAGCTGGTCGTCTGGGGCAGCTTCTTCGTCGCGATGCTGCTGACCGGCTGGGGCCTGCTGCGCATGGAGGTCAACGACACCTACAAGGCCTTCCTGGGCGTGAGCTGGCTGTTCCTGATCAGCTCGGCCTTCACGCTGGCCAAGACCCTGCGCGACCGCCACGAGGCCGACCTCGCCGAAGCCCGCCTGCAAGGCCGCCACGCCGCCCGCGTCGAAGCCGCCCAGACCCCGGCCGCCGCCGAATGACCGCCCGCACCCCCCACGCAAGGAGCCCGATCATGAACACCGCTTTCGCCCGCAAGTCCCTGGCCACCGTCCTCGTGGCCGCCTGCACCGCCTTCGCCGCGCTCGCGGCGCCCGTGGCCCGCGCCCAGAGCGATGCCTCCATCGCGCTGTCGATGCTGCCCGTGGCCTCGGTGCTGGTCGGCGCCTCCGCGGTCGGTGCCGCCGGCGCCTCGGCCGCCAAGGCCAGCGAAGTGCCGGCCGCGCTCTCGGTCGGCGGCTCGATCCTGACCGTGGTCGCCGTCGAGGCCTCGGCCGACGGCACGGTCTACGTGCTCGAACGCGCCGCCGACGGCGCGCGCGCCAGCATCAAGGTGGCGGGCCGCGTGGCGCAGGGCGCCTCGACCGCGGTCGGCACCGCCATCGTCGTCAGCGTGATCGGCACCGGCGTCGTGCTCTCGGCCGCGGGCGAGGTGCTGGCCTTCGTGCCCAACGCCATCGGCCGTGCGCTGCTGGCCAACGAGAGGCTGTCGTGAAACGCGCCGCCGTCGTCATGGCGCTGGCCCTGCTGACCGCGGCGGCCCTGCCGCTGCAGGCGCAGGCCGGCCGCTCGTGCGAGCAGGTCAAGCCCGGCGCCGCGCTGATCGCCAAGGGCATGGAGCTGGCCGAGCGCACCTCGCAGCAGCTCGATGCCAGCGGCGCGCGCGTCGTCGTGCTGGCGCGCGCCGGCCAGGACCTCAGCAAGTACGGCCTGCGCTACTCGCACTTCGGCCTCGCCTACAAGACCGACGCCGGCCCGTGGCGCGTGGTGCACAAGCTCAACCAGTGCGGCACCGCGGTGGCGGCCGTCTACCGCCAGGGGCTCGGCGAGTTTTTCCTCGACGACCTCTGGCGCTACGAGGCCGCCTGGGTCGTGCCCACGCCGCAGGTGCAGGCGCAGCTGCTGGCTGCGCTCAAGGAGCCGACGCCGCGCCTGGTGCGGCTGCATGCCGCGCCCTACAGCATCGTCAGCTACGCCTGGGGCCAGAAGTACCAGCAGTCGAACCAGTGGGCGCTCGAGACGCTGGCCGCCGCGATGGAGCCCGCCACCATCGTCAACCGCTCGCAGGCGCAGGCCTGGCTGCAGTTCAAGGGCTACGAGCCCACCACGCTGAAGCTCGGCCCGCTGACCCGCCTGGGCGGGCGCATCGGCTCGGCCAACATCGCCTTCGACGACCATCCCAACGACAAGCGCTTCTCGGACCGCATCGAGACCGTGACCGTCGATTCGGTGTTCGAATGGCTGCAGCGCGCGGGCCTGGGCGCGGCGCCGGTGACGTTCAAGCTGTGAGCGCCGCCGGCAAGACAAGGATGGAAGGAACGACGACATGAGCAAATCCCTGCGCCTCTCCGAAAAATGGTTCCGCCGCGGCCTCTGGCTGGTGGCGCTGGTGTTCGCGGGCTTCCTGATCGGGCTGGGCAGCACCATCGTGGGCGATCTGCCGCAGGTCGAGCGCGTGCGCACCATCGAGGACTTCATCGACCACCGCGCGGCCGATCCGCTGCGCGCCACCGTCAAGGCCTCGGAGGCGGCCGAGCTGCAGGCCTCGCGCGACCTCGACCAGATCCGGCTGCAGCTGCAGGCCGCGCAGCAGGCCGGCGCCAATGCACGCGAGACCTTCGGCAACTGGATCGCCACGCGCCGCGCCACCGCGCAGCCCGACCAGGACCCCGAGCTGATCGCGCGCACCAAGGCGCTCGATGCCATCAAGCAGAAGGAGGAGGCGGTGCAGCGCCAGGTCAACGCGCAGCAGCAGCGCATGCTCGACGCGCGCCAGGCCGAGCAGCGCGCGCGCACCACGCTGGCCGAGCTGGAGCGCGACGCGCAGGTCAAGCTCGACGCCGAGTACCGCCGCATCGAGCTGCGCGTGTTCGCCTACCGGCTCGCGCTCACGCTGCCGCTCCTGGTGGTCGCGGGCTGGCTGTTCGTGAAGAAGCGCAAGAGCACCTGGTGGCCCTTCGTCTGGGGTTTCATCCTGTTCGCGCTGTTCGCCTTCTTCGTCGAGCTCGTGCCCTACCTGCCGAGCTACGGCGGCTACGTGCGCTACGTGGTGGGCATCGTGCTCACGGTGCTGGTGGGGCGCTACGCGATCGTCGCGCTCAACAACTACCTCGCGCGCCAGAAGCTGGCCGAGCAGCAGCCCGACCAGGTGCGCCGCGAGGAGCTGAGCTACGACACCGCGCTGGCGCGGCTCGACAAGGGCGTGTGCCCCGGCTGCGAGCGGCCGGTGGACCTGAAGAACACGGCGATCGACTTCTGCCCGCACTGCGGCATCGGCCTGCACGACCACTGCGAGGTCTGCGAGACGCGCAAGAGTGCCTTCTCGCGCTTCTGCCATGCCTGCGGTGCCTCGGCCACATCGTCGGAGGCGGACGCGAAATCCTTCACGCCCCGGACCCCGCCGCAACCCGCGACCTGAGGAGGGCGGTCACGCGCTCGTGCTACAACCGCCCGCTGCGCCGCGTTCGCGGCCGCAGCCCCGGTCCGTTCCATGCCTCACCTCGAAGGAGTACGCGCAATGAGCATCTTCGGCAGCATCCTTTCCAAGATCTTCCCGTCCGCGCAGGCCGCGCAACCGCCGGCCGCAGCACCCGCTGCCCCCGCCGCGCCGGCCCCCGCGGGCGCACCGGCCGCCGCGGCACCGCCGCCGGCCATCACGGTGGTCGACGTCGAGGCCCTGCTCGACGGCATGCCGGGCGCGAAGCAGCTCAACTGGCGCACCTCCATCGTCGACCTGATGAAGCTGCTGGGCCTGGACAGCAGCCTCGACGCGCGCAAGCAGCTCGCGGCCGAACTGAGCTACGGTGCCGACACCAGCGACAGCGCCAAGATGAACATCTGGCTGCACCGCCAGGTCATGACCAAGCTGGCCGCCAACGGCGGCAAGGTGCCGGCGGAACTGCGCGACTGATCCGCGCTGTTTCCACCATGCAAACAGCCCGGCATTGCCGGGCTGTTTGCTTTGGAGGCGCGAAGAAGGCTTCAGGTCCAGCCCGCGTCCACCACGTAGTCCTGCGCCGTGCACATGCGCGAATCGTCGGCACCCAGGAACAGCGCCATCGCCGCGATGTCCTCGCCCATCACGCGGCCCGGCAGGCACTGGGCCGCGTCGATCTCCGCGCCCGACTCGGGCTTGACCCACAGCCGCAGCTGCCGCTCGGTCATCACCCAGCCCGGCACGATCGTGTTGACGCGGATGTTCTGCTTGCCCAGGTCGCGCGCCAGCGAGCGCGTGAGGCCGCGCACCGCCGCCTTGCAGGCCTGGTAGACCGGGTAGCCGCGGCCCTTCATCATCCAGCTGACCGAGCCGAAGTTGACGATCGAGCCGCCGCCCAGCGCGCGCATGTCGGGCGCCACCGCCTGCGCGGCGAAGAACTGGTGCTTGAGGTTCACGGCCACCAGCCGGTCGAAGTCCTCGTCGGTGACATCGGCCATCTCGTGGCGGCGGTCGTTGGCCGCGTTATTGAGCAGCACGCCCACCGGCCCGAAGTGCGAGCGCACCGCGTCGATGGTGGCGCCCAGCGCGGCCGTGTCGGTCACGTCGCAGGGCAGGAACAGCGCGGGATGCTCGCCGCGCAGCTGGCTCGCGAGCGCCTGGCCCGCGGCGGTGTCGAGGTCGCAGAAGCCGACCTTCGCGCCCTGTGCATGGAAGGCTCGCACCAGCGATTCGCCGATGCCGCTCGCACCGCCCGAGATGAAGACGGTGCGCTCGGCGAGCGAGGGATAGCGCGCGGTGTAGGGCGAGGGGGTGGATGCAGTGGTCATGAAAAAGGAAGACGACAGCGGTGAGGCGGGAAGGTTAGCGCGGATTGCCGGGCGCGCGCGGACAGCGCCAGTTTCGCGATAAGCACATGCGAACTCGGTCGTTGTGGCTGGCCGCGGCGCTGCCCAGAATGGCCCGACGCCGATGGGTGCGTGTGAGCCATGGAGTCCGCCGATGTCCGTCCTGCAAGAAGTGCTCGAAGCCAACGAGCGATATGCCGCCGGGTTCGGCGAGAAATCGAAGCTGGCGCTGCCGCCCGCGCGCCGCTTCGCGGTGCTCACCTGCATGGATGCGCGCCTCGACCCCGCGGGCTATGCGGGGCTTGCCGAGGGCGACGCGCACGTGATCCGCAATGCCGGCGGCCGCGCCACCGACGACGCCATCCGCTCGCTGGTCATCTCGTACAAGCTGCTGGGCACGCGCGAGTTCTTCGTGGTGCACCACAGCGACTGCGGCATGGAGCTGTTCACCGACGACGTCATCTCGGGCCTGCTCGAGCAGAGCCTCGAGACCGCGAGCGTCGATGCCACGGGCTGGCACGACACCGGCCGCGGCCCGGGCTCGTCGGCCGGGCGCTACATCAAGTGGCACACCTTCACGCACAACGCGCGCAGCGTGCAGGAGGACGTGGAGCGCATCCGCCAGCACCCGCTGGTGCCGAGGACGATCCCGATCTACGGCTACATCTACGACGTGCGCAGCGGCCGGCTGGTGGAGGTGCCCGAGGCCACCGCCGCGGGCAAGGCCGCCGGCTAGACCCCGCGCGCGCGCTCCGACTTGAAGCGCGCGCGGAATTCCGTGAACGTTCCCGCGTCGAGCGCCTCGCGGATCTCGCGCATCAGGTTCAGGTAGTAGTGCAGGTTGTGGATGGTCGTGAGCATCGGCCCGAGCATCTCGCCGCAGCGGTCGAGGTGATGCAGGTAGGCGCGGCTGAAGCCCTCGCGCCCGCCGTCGTTCCAGCTCACGCCCGAGCTGCCCGCGCAGGCGTGGCAGGTGCAGCTCGGATCGATCGGCTGCGGATCGCTCTTGTGGCGCGCGTTGCGCATCTTGAGGTCGCCGAAGCGCGTGAACAGCGTGCCGTTGCGCGCATTGCGCGTGGGCATCACGCAGTCGAACATGTCGACGCCGTCGGCCACGCCCTGCACCAGGTCCTCGGGCGTGCCCACGCCCATCAGGTAGCGCGGCTTGTTCGCGGGCAGCCGGTGCGGCGTGTGGCCCATGATGTGCAGCATCTCCTCCTTGGGCTCGCCCACGCTCACGCCGCCGATGGCGTAGCCGGGGAAGTCCAGCTCGACCAGCGCCGCCAGCGATTCCTCGCGCAGGTTCTCGAACATGCCGCCCTGCACGATGCCGAACAGCGCGTTCGGGTTCTGCAACCGCTCGAACTCGGCCTGGCAGCGTTTCGCCCAGCGCAGGCTCAGCTCCATCGAGATGCGCGCCTCGGCCTCGGTCGTGATGTGGCCCTTGGTGTCGTAGGGCGTGCACTCGTCGAACTGCATCACGATGTCGCTGTTGAGGATGGTCTGGATCTGCATCGAGACCTCGGGCGTGAGGAACAGCTTGTCGCCATTGACCGGCGAGGCGAACTTCACGCCCTCCTCGCTGATCTTGCGCATCGCGCCCAGCGACCAGACCTGGAAGCCGCCCGAGTCGGTGAGGATCGGCTTGTTCCACTTCTCGAACTGGTGCAGCCCGCCGAAGCTCTGCATCACGTCCAGGCCCGGACGCATCCACAGGTGGAAGGTGTTGCCCAGGATGATCTGCGCGCCCATCTCCTCGAGGCTGCGCGGCATCACGCCCTTGACGGTGCCGTAGGTGCCCACGGGCATGAAGATCGGCGTCTGCACCACGCCGTGGTTGAGCGTGAGCGTGGCGCGGCGCGCGTGGCTGTCGGGGTCGGTCTTGAGGAGTTCGAAGTTCAGCATGGGGGTCAGTCCTCTGTTCTCGGTTCGCGCGCGAGCAGCATCGCGTCGCCATAGCTGAAGAAGCGGTAGCCCTGCGCGATGGCGTGCGCATAGAGCGCCATCACGCGCTCGTAGCCCGCGAGGGCCGAGACCAGCATCATCAGCGTGCTCTTGGGCAGGTGGAAGTTGGTGACCAGCAGGTCGACGTGCGCGAAGGCGAAGCCCGGCGTGATGAAGATGCGGGTGTCGCCCGCGGCCTCGCCGCTCTTCGCCCACGACTCGAGCGTGCGCACGGTGGTCGTGCCTACGGCCACGATGCGGCCGCCGCGCGCCTTGCATTCGGCGATGGCGCGTTGCGTGGCCTCGGGCACCTCGTAGCGCTCGGCGTGCATGGTGTGCTCGGCGATGTTCTCGGTCTTCACCGGCTGGAAGGTGCCGGCGCCCACGTGCAGCGTGACGTTGGCGCGCTGCACGCCGCGCGCCTCGAGCGCGGCCAGCAGGCCCTCGTCGAAGTGCAGCGCGGCGGTGGGCGCGGCCACGGCGCCGGGCACGCGCGCGAACACGGTCTGGTAGCGGCGCTCGTCCTCGGCCGAGTCGTCGTGCGTGATGTAGGGCGGCAGCGGCACGTGGCCGCAGCGCTCCATCAGCAGGTAGGGGTTCTCGCCCGTGTCGCTCTCGAAGGCGAAGCGGAACAGGGCGCCGTCCTCCTCGGGCCAGCGGCCGAGCAGGGTGGCGCGGAAGCCGCCGTCCATCTGCAGCGTGGTGCCCACGGGCGGCTTCTTGCTGACCTTCATGTGGGCCACCACCTCCTGCCCCTGCAGCACGCGCTCGACCAGCAGCTCGAGCTTGCCGCCGGTCGGCTTCTCGCCGAACAGGCGCGCCTTGACGACGCGGGTGTCGTTGAAGACCAGCAGGTCGCCCTCGCGCAGCAGCGAGGGCAGGTCGCGGAAGATGCGGTCGGCCGGGGCGGGGCCGGTGCCGTCGAGCAGGCGGGAGGCGGTGCGTTCGGTGGCCGGGTGTTGCGCCACCAGCTCGGGCGGCAGGGCGAAATCGAAATCGGAAAGCGTGAAGGCGCGCATGATGCTTGAGGGCCGGACGGGCCCGTTCCAAGAGGGGGCCGCGAGGGGCCGTTCGGAGAGCGAGGCGGCGATTGTCCCATGGCGCGAAAACCGGCCGCCGCCGCGGGGTCGGGCCAGGGCCGGCGAGGCAGAATCGCCGCATGGTCGATACACATGCAGCGCGCGTCACGCAGGAGGCCGGGTCCGCGCCCGGGCCCTCCGAAGGCGAGCTCTTCAAGAAGATCCTCGGCGCCGCCTGGCAGGGCCTGCATGCCGACATCCGCCGCCGCTTCGACAAGAACCCCTCGCCCGGCAAGGCGCTGCACTACAGCGGCCGGCTCAGCGAGCTGCGCTGCTCGCGCTTCGGCCGGCTGCTGGGCCATCTCACGCAGCCGCTGATCCAGGGCGCGCTGATTCCCTACAGCGACGCCGACTTCCCGGTCGAGATCCAGGTCTACGCGAAGCCCGGCGACCCCGCGATCTACAAGCAGCGCATCTACCGGCTGCACGGGCGCCGGCCGATCCAGTTCACCAGCTTCATGCGCGAGAGCGAACGCGGCGAGGTGCTCGAGTACGTCGGCATGGGGCTGGGCATGAAGCTGGTGCTCAGCGTGGAGAACGGCAGCCTGCATTTCCGCAGCGACGGCTACTTCTGGCAGCTGTTCGGCTGGCGCCTCCCGCTGCCGGGCCTGCTCACGCCGGGCAAGACCTTCCTCTGGCACCACAACGAGACGCCCGAGCGCTTCAACATCCGCATCGAGATCCGCCACCCGCTGATGGGCACCACCTTCACCCAGGTCGGCGTGTTCGAGGAAGTGTCCGCCCCCGCATGATCGACACGCACCTGCTGGCGCTGCAGCTGATGGCGGCCCAGGGCGCGCTCGGCGCCTTCGACACGCTCTACCACCACGAGGGCACCGAGGCGCTGCCGCGGCGCGCCTCGGCCGGGCGCGAGCTCGCGATCCACGCCACGCGCTCGTCGATCTACTGCCTGCTGTTCATCGGCCTCTCGTCCTGGGCCTGGCATGGCGCCTGGGCCTGGGTGCTGCTCGCCGTGTTCGGCGTCGAGATCGTGCTCACGCTGTGGGACTTCGTGGTCGAGGACCGCAGCCGCCTGCTGCCGGCCACCGAGCGCGTCACGCACACGGTGCTGGCGATCAACGCGGGCGCCTTCATCGCGCTGCTGGCGCTGGCGGCCGTCGGCTGGGCTGCCGAGCCGACCGCGCTCGCCTGGCAGCCGCAGGGCTGGCTCGGCGCCTTCCTCGCGCTGTGCGGCGTGGGGGTGGGCGTGTCGGGGTTGCGCGATGCCTTCGCGGCGCGCGCGCTGCTGCGGCGCCGGCGCCAGGCGCGGGTGCGCGAGACCGAGGCGCCGGTGCGCTTCGGCGCGCGGCCGCGGCGCGTGCTGGTCACGGGCGGCACCGGCTTCATCGGCCAGATCCTCGTGCGCCACCTGCTGGCCGACGGCCATGCGGTCACGGTGTGGACGCGCGATGCGCGCGCGGCGGCCTGGAACTTCGGCGGCGCGGTGCGCTGCGTGCGGTCGCTGGCCGAGCTGCCCGCGGCCGAGGAGATCGAGGTGGTGGTCAACCTCGCGGGCGCGCGCATCCTCGGCGCGCGCTGGAGCGAGCGGCGCCAGCGCCAGCTGCTGGCCAGCCGCGAGGGCCTGACGCGGCAGCTGGTCGAATGGATGGCCGCGCGCCCGCGCAAGCCCTGGCTGCTGCTGTCGGGCTCGGCCATCGGCTACTACGGCGTGCAGCCGCAGGGCGATGCCACCGCGCTCGACGAGGAGGCGCCGCCGCAGGACATCTTCATGTCGCGCCTGTGCCAGCGCTGGGAGCAGGCGGCGCAGGCCGCGGTCGCGCTGGGCGTTCAGGTGGCCTGCATGCGCTTCGGCTTCGTGCTGGGCCACCAGGGCTCGCTGCCGCAGCTGCTGCTGCCGGTGCGGCTCGGTGTCGGCGGGCGGCTGGGCAGCGGGCGGCAGTGGCTGTCGTGGGTGCATGTGCACGACCTGGCGCGCGCGCTCGCGCATGCCTGGACCCGGATCGAACGCGAAGCTGGCACGCCGGCCGCGCAGGCCTTCAACGTGACTGCGCCGCAGGCGCTGAGCCAGCACGACTTCACGCGCGTCGCGGCCAGCGTGCTGCATCGCCCCTGCTGGATGCCCACGCCCGCGGCGCCCGTGAAGCTGCTGCTCGGCGAGCAGGCCGACCTGCTGCTCGAAGGCCAGCGCGTGGTGCCCGCGCGGCTGCTGCGTGGCGGCTTCGCGTTCACGTTCCCCGATGCGCGCAGCGCCTTGACGGACCTTTGCCGTCCGCGCTAGAAGACCTGTCCGTGCCCGCCAAGAAGAAAGCCTCCCCACCCGCCGCCGCGCCGAGCGCACCGGGCGCCGCCACGCCTGCACCCGCCGCGCCCGCCGCTCCCGCCGGGCCACCGGGCAGCGGCCTCAGCGTCGTGCAACGCGCGCTGCGCAAGCTCGGCCTGGTGCGCGACATCGACTTCGCGCTCTACCTGCCGATGCGCTACGAGGACGAGACCCGCGTGGTGCGCCTGGCCGACACGCGCGACGGCGACACCGCGCAGATCGAGGGCGTGGTGACCGAGGCCGAGGTGGCCTACCGGCCGCGGCGCCAGCTCATCGTCACCATCGACGACGGCGGCGAGACCTGCCAGCTGCGCTTCTTCAACTTCTATCCCTCGCAGCAGAAGCAGCTCGCGGTGGGCGCGCGGGTGCGCGTGCGCGGCGAGGTGCGCGGCGGCTTCGTCGGGCGGCAGATGATGCATCCCACGGTCAAGGCCGCGGGCACCGCGCTGCCCGAGGCGCTCACGCCGGTCTACCCGACCGTAGCCGGCCTCGCGCAGCCGGTGCTGCGGCGCGAGGTGCGCTCGGGCCTCGCGCGCGCGGTGCTCGACGAGACCATCCCGGTGCAGATCGGCCTGCGCGGCGCCTGGGACCTGCGCGCCTCGCTGAGCTTCCTGCACTACCCGACGCCCGACGTGGCGATGGCCACGCTCGAGGACCACGGCCATCCGGCCTGGCAGCGCATCAAGGCCGAGGAGCTGCTGGCGCAGCAGCTGTCGCAGATGCAGGCGCGCATGGAGCGCGCGGCGCAGCGCGCGCCGATGCTCGACATGGCGGCCGCGCCCGTCGGCGGCAAGGGCTCGCTGCACGACGCGCTGCTGGCCGTGCTGCCCTTTGGCCTGACCGGCGCGCAGGCGCGCGTGGGCGAGGAGATCGCGCGCGACCTCGGGCGCGAGCTGCCGATGCACCGGCTGCTGCAGGGCGACGTGGGCTCGGGCAAGACGGTGGTGGCCGCGCTCGCGGCGGCGCGCTGCATCGACGCGGGCTTCCAGTGCGCGCTGATGGCGCCGACCGAGATCCTCGCGGCCCAGCATTTCGGCAAGCTGGTCGGCTGGCTCGATCCGCTCTTGGCCGAGCGCGGCCTGCGCGTGGCTTGGCTCACCGGCAGCCAGAAGAAGAAGGAGCGCGACGCCATGGGCGCGGCGGTCGAGAGCGGCGAGGCCGCGCTGGTGATCGGCACCCATGCCGTGATCTCCGAGAAGGTGCGCTTCCACAACCTCGCGCTGGCCATCATCGACGAGCAGCACCGCTTCGGCGTGGCGCAGCGGCTGGCGCTGCGCGGCAAGGCGCGCGACGAGCTCGAGCCGCACCTGCTGATGATGAGCGCCACGCCGATCCCGCGCACGCTCGCGATGAGCTACTACGCCGACCTCGACGTCTCCACGCTCGACGAGCTGCCGCCGGGCCGCACGCCGATCGTCACGCGGCTGGTGGCCGAGCACCGGCGCGACGAGGTGATCGCGCGCATCCAGTCGCAGATCGAGCAGGGCCGGCAGGTCTACTGGGTCTGCCCGCTGATCGAGGAGAGCGAGGCGGTCGACCTGCGCAACGCCACCGCCACGCGCGACGAGCTGGCCGACCTGCTCGGGCCGCAGGTCAACGTCGGGCTGCTGCATTCGCGCATGCCCACGGCCGAGAAGCAGGCGGTGATGGCGGCCTTCACCGCCAACCAGATGCACGTGCTGGTGAGCACCACGGTGATCGAGGTCGGCGTGGACGTGCCCAATGCCTCGCTGATGGTGATCGAGCATGCCGAGCGTTTCGGCCTGTCGCAGCTGCACCAGCTGCGCGGGCGCGTGGGCCGCGGCGCGGCGGCCTCGGCCTGCGTGCTGCTCTATGCGCCCGGCGACAGCGGCCGCGTCGGCGAGGCGGCGCGCGCGCGGCTGCGCGCGATGGCCGAGACCAGCGACGGCTTCGAGATCGCGCGCCGCGACCTCGAGATCCGCGGGCCCGGCGAGTTCCTCGGCGCGCGCCAGTCGGGCGCGCCGCTGCTGCGCTTCGCCGACCTCACGACCGACACGCTGCTGCTCGACTGGGCACGCGAGCTCGCGCCGCGCATGCTCGAGCAGCATCCCGAGCTGGCGCGGCGGCACATCGACCGCTGGCTCGGCACCAAGGCCGAGTACCTGAAGGCTTGAAGCTGGAAAAGAGGGCGGGCGTCGATCAGCTCGGCCGCCGCGTCAACGCCAGCAGGCAGCCGAAGCCGATCATCATGCTGCCGCTCACGCGGTTGAACCAGCGCATCGCGCGGCTGCCGCCGGCCAGCCGGCGCATGCGCGCGCCGAGCAGCGCATAGAGCGCGATCGCCACCACCTCGAAGACCAGGAAGGTCAGGCCCAGCAGCAGGTAGCTCGAGGCATAGGCGCCCGGCACCACGAACTGCGGGAAGAAGGCGGTGAACACCAGGATCGCCTTCGGGTTGCCCGCGGCGACGGTGAACTCCTGCCGCACCAGCACGCGCATCGGCGGCGGGCCCGCGAGCTCGCGCGCCTGCCGCGCCAGTTCGGGCGCGGGCGCGCGCAGCAGCCGGATGCCGATCCACACGAGGTAGGCGGCGCCGATCCACTTGACGATGTCGAAGGCCAGTTCGGACGCGACCAGCACCGCGCCCATGCCCAGGCCGGCGATCGCGATCATCAGCGCGAAGGCCACCAGGCGGCCGGCCGCGGCGGTCACGGCCTGCGCGATGCCGTAGCGCGCGCCGTTGCTCACCGAGAGCAGGTTGTTGGGGCCGAACGCCATGTTGATGGCGAAGCAGGCCGGCAGGAACAGCAGGTAGGCGGACAGGGTCATGGCGTCTGCGGTGGGGGCGGGGGAGGCGACCATTATCCGCAGCGCCGCGGACCCCCGGCTTCAGCCGAGCGCCTGGCGCCGGAAATCGCTCGGGCTCAGGCCCGTGTGGGCGCGGAACACGCGGCTGAAATGCGAGAGGTTCACGAAGCCGGCCGCGAGCGCGATGGCGGTCACGGGCTCGGCCGCGCGCGCCGGGTCGCGCAGCGCGCGGATGCTGGCGGCCAGCCGCTGCTGCTGGATGTAGCCCGCGAGCGTGTCCTCGCCATCGGCGAAGGCGCCGTGCAGCAGCCGCTTGCTGCAGCGCAGCGCCTGCGCGATGCCCTCAACCGACAGGGCCGGGTCGTGCAGGTTCTGCGCCACGTGGTGGCGGATGCGGTCGGCCAGCGCCTCGCGCTGGGTCTGCTGCGTGTGCTGGCCGGCCAGTTCCATCAGCGACAGCCGCACCAGCTGGATCAGCAGCTCGCCCGCGCCGCGCGCGGCCGCCTCGCTCATCGAGGGCAGCTCCTGGTAGGTGCTGCGCATGGTCTCGAGCGCCACGCGCGAGATGCCGCTGGTGCCGCCGACGCGCCGCGCCACCAGCTGCGCGAGCGGCAGCGAGGGCAGGGCCAGCTGTTCCTTGGGCAGCATCACGATCAGGTGGTCGCTGCGCTCGGGGTTGGCCACCGTGTAGTCGAGCGTGGTGTCGTAGAGCGTCCAGCCGCCCGAGCGCACCGCCGCCGCGCGGCCCTTCTGCACCACCTCGGCCGAGCCCTGCCAGGGCGCCACGATCTTCAGGTAGGCCGCGTCGCTCAGGCGCGCCATCCGCGCGGTGCGCAGCACCCGGTGGCGGTTGGCCTCCAGGCGCGTGAGGATCACGTCGCCCGCGCGCGAGGCCGCCAGGTGGCCGTCGAACGGCACCTCGTCGCCGTAGAGGTCGGAGCCCAGGCCGCCGAAGTGGCGGTACACCCACTCGCACCACGCCGGGCCGCGCTCGCGCGGCGGCACTTCGTCGGTCGACAGCAGTTGCGATGCGGTCATGGCGCGGCGGGAGGCATTGGGGGTGGCTGGGGCGCCCATTGTGGGCCGCGCGGGCGCCGCCTCGCCTTGCGGGTTAACCACTAGCCGGCTGCACGCTGGGACAAGCGCTTTGTGCACCGCCGGCACAGCGTTCGCGCGGTGCCGTTCCTACGATGCCGGCAGGGCCCGCACCGGGCGCCGCACGACCCGAACATCGAAGGAGACCGCCGTGTTCCACACCCCTCGCCGCCGCTGGATCCAGGGCGCCGCCGCGCTCGGCGCCGCCGCCATGGTGCCGCGCCTGTTCGCCCAGCAGGGCGCGCCGGTGCGCATCGGCTATGCCATCGCCCGCACCGGTCCCTGGGCCGCGGGCGCGCAGGTGAGCCAGGAGCCCAACTACCTGCTGTGGGCCGAGCAGGTCAACGCGGCCGGCGGCCTCGCGCTGAAGGGCGGCGGCGCCAGGCGTCCGATCGAGCTGATCGGCTACGACGACCGCAGCGAGACAGAGACCTGCGTGCGCACCTTCGAGAAGCTCATGGGCAGCGACAAGGTCGACTTGGTGCTGCCGCCCTGGGGCTCGGGCGCCAACTTCGCGGTCGCGCCGCTGGCCAACCGCCTCGGCTATCCGCTGCTCGCGCCCACCGCGCTGTCGCGCAAGCTCATCGACATGCGGCTGCCGTACTTCTTCTCGCTGCTGCAGCAGCCCGACAAGATGATGGGCGCGCTGGTCGACCTGCTGGTGGCCCAGGGCGCGAAGACCGTGGCCATCGTCTACATGGACGACCTGTTCGGCCTCGAGAACTTCGCGGCGCTCAACAACGCGCTCAAGAAGACGCAGATCCAGGTGGTGGAGCGCAAGAGCTATCCGCTCGGCGTGAAGGACCTGGCGCCGGTGCTGCGCGGCATCAAGGACCTGAACCCCGACGCCTTCATCGGCATCACCTATCCGCCCGACACCATCCTCGCGAGCCGCCAGGCGCGCGAGGTGGGCTTCAACCCGAAGTTCTTCTATGCCTCGGTCGGCACCGCCTTCCAGCTCTACAAGAACGTGATGGCCGCCAACACCGAGGGCGTGATCGGCATGGGCTCGTGGAACGGCAAGACCAGCCCCGGCGCCAAGGCCTACTTCGACGCCCACACGAAGAAGTTCGGCAAGGAGCCCGACCGCTGGGCCAGCGGCCATGCCTGGGCCGGCCTCGAGATCCTGCAGCAGGCGGTGGCCAGCGTGGGGCTGGACCGCAAGGCGCTGCGCGAGCACATCGCGAAGACCGAGTTCGGGACCATCCTCGGGCCGATCCGCTTCGAGGGCAGCGAGAACGCCTCGGTGCCCGGCACCGTGGCGCAATGGCAGGGCGGCGAGTTCGAGGTCGTGTGGCCGAAGGACCGCGCCACCGCGCAGCTGGCGCCCAAACCGGCCTGGAAGTAGCCGCATGTCCTTCGGAGGATGGGCCGAGCTGCTGGCCGGCGGACTGATCTCGGGCGGCATCTACGCGCTGGTGGCCATCGGCCTGAACCTGCAGTACGGGCTGATGCGCATCATGAACATTTCGCACGGCGAGTTCCTGATGCTCGGCGCCTTCCTGACCTGGTGGGCCCACACCGCGCTGGGCATCTCGCCGCTGCTGTTCGTGCCGGTGGCCTTCGCGCTGCTGATGGCGCTGGGCATGGCGGTGCACTGGCTGTGCTTTCGCCAGGTGGCGGCGCGCGCGCCCAGCGTCGAGGTGTTCGAGGCGCGCAGCCTGATGGTGGGCTTCGGCCTGATGTTCCTGGTGCAGAACACCGCGCTGCTGGTGTGGGGCGGCGACCTGCGCGGCTACGACTACCTGGCCGAGCCGGTGCAGCTCGGCGCGATGCGCTTCACGGCCAACAAGCTGGTGCTGTTCGGCGTGGCGCTCGCGCTGAGCCTGGTGCTGGTGGCGCTGCTCAAGCGCACCCTGCTGGGCAAGGCGGTGCGCGCGCTGATGCAGTCGCCCACCGGCGCGCAATTGGTGGGCATCAACACCCGGCGGCTGCATCCGCTGATGTTCGGCATCGGCCTGGGCCTCTCGGGCGTGGCCGGCGCGCTGCTGTCGATGACCTACGAGATCTCGCCCTCGATGGGCGAGCCCTACACCGTGACCGCGCTGATCGTCATCACGCTCGGCGGCTTCGGCAGCATCGCCGGCAGCCTGGTCGGCGGCCTGCTGCTCGGCGTGGTCGAGGCGCTGGGCATGTACTTCACCAGCCCCTCGCTCAAGATGCTGCTGTCGTACGCCGTGCTCATCGGCGTGCTGATCTGGCGGCCCAACGGATTGTTCTCGCGATGAGTTCCCTGTCCTCTTCTTCCGCGCGGCCTTGGCTGCTGCTCGGCGCGGCCGCCGCGCTCGCCGCCTGCGTGCCCTGGGTCGCCAGCGAGTTCCTGAGCTCGGTGGCGCTGGGCTGCCTGATGTACATCGCGCTGGCCACGAGCTGGTCGCTGTTCTGCGGCGCCACGCGCTACCTGTCGCTCGCCACCTCGGCCTTCTTCGGCCTCGGCGCCTATGCCAGCGCCGTGCTGCTCGACGTGCTGCCCTGGCCGCTGGTGATCCTCGGCGGCGCCGCCATCGCGAGCGCGGTCGCGCTGCTGATGGGCGCGGCCGTGCTGCACCTGCGCGGCACCTACTTCGCGGTGCTGACCTTCGGCATGACCGAGCTGATCCGGCATGCGCTGACCTTCGTCGAGAAGCAGGTCTCGGGCACGGTGGGCCGGGTGCTGACCGAGGTGCCGTCCAACGAGACGGTCTACCTCACGGTGCTCGCGATCGCCGTGCTGGCGATCGCCACCGCGATGGCCGTGAAGCGCAGCCGCTTCGGCCTCGCGCTCGCGGGCATCGGCGCCGACGAGCAGCGTGCCCAGACCCTGGGCGTGGACACGCGACGCGTGAAGATCGCCGGCTTCGCGCTCACCGCGGCCTTCGCGGGCGCGGTCGGTGCTGCGATGGCGGTGCGCTGGACCTACATCGAACCGGCCGCCGTCTTCAGCCCCTTCATCGGCTTCCAGACCGTGCTGATCGCGATGATCGGCGGCGCCGCCAGCATCGGCGGGCCGGTGCTCGCGGCCGTGGTGTTCAGCGTGCTGTCCGAGACCCTGCGGCTGCAGTTGCCCTACGGCTACATGATGGTGCTCGGGCTGCTGCTGATCCTGTGCGTGATGTACCTGCCCGAGGGGCTGGCGTCGCTGTGGCGGCGCAAGGCGAAGGGAGCGCGCCATGTCTGAGGCCGCGCGACCCCTGCTGCTCGAGGCGCGCGAGGTCAGCGTGCGCTTCGGCAGCCTCACCGCCGTCGACGCGGTCAGCGTCGCGCTGCATGCCGGCGAGCTGGTCGGCATCATCGGCCCCAACGGCGCGGGCAAGACCACCTTCTTCAACGCCATCTCGGGCGTGGTGATGCCCACCGGCGGGCAGCTGCTGGTGGAGGGCGGCATCGACCTCACGCGCCGCGGCCCGCACCGCTTCGCCGCGCACGGCATCGCGCGCACCTTCCAGACACCGCGCGTGATGGCCGGCATGAGCCTCGAAGACAACGTGCGCTTCGGCATGCAGTTCGCGGGCCGCCACCGCGCGCCGCTGCCGGGCCTCGCGAGCGTGGGGGAGATCCTCGACATGCTGGGCCTGGGCGCGCTCGCCGGGCGCTTCGCGGCCGAGGTCACGCCCTCGCAGCAGCGGCTGCTCGAGATCGGCATGGCGCTCGGCACGCGGCCGCGCGTGCTGCTGCTCGACGAGGTCGCGGCCGGGCTCACCGAGGCCGAGGTCGAGGCCATGGCGCAGCGCATCCGCCGGCTGCGCGACGCGCACGGCCTCACCGTGGTGTGGATCGAGCATGCGGTGACCACCCTGCTCAAGTACGTCGAGCGCGTGCTGGTGCTGCACCAGGGCCGCAAGATCGCCGACGGCACGCCCGCCGAGGTGGTGCGCAACGCGGGGGTGATCGAGGCCTACCTGGGCGACGAGATGGAGGCCACGGCATGAGCATTGCATCGAATGAAGGCAGCCGCCTCGCCGTGCGCGGCCTGCGCGCCGGCTACCACGGCTTCGAGGTGGTGCAGGGGCTCGATCTCGAGGCCCAGCCCGGCGTGACCGTGGTGCTGGGCCCCAACGGCGCCGGCAAGACCACGCTGCTGAAGGCGCTGGCCGGCCTGCTGCCGCGCCGCGGCGAGGCGCTGCTCGACGGCGTGGCGCTGCCCGCGGGCGATGCCACCGCCTGCGTGCGCCGCGGCATGGCGCTGGTGGCCGAGGGCCGCCAGCTGTTCGCGCAGATGACCGTGACCGAGAACCTCGAGCTCGGCGGCTGGCTGGTGCCCGCCGCGCTGCGCGCCGAGCGGCTGGCGCGCGCCTTCGACGACTTCCCGCGGCTGCGCGAACGCGCGAAGCAGCTGGCCGGCACCATGAGCGGCGGCGAGCAGCAGATGGTGGCGGTGGCGCGCGCCATGATGAGCGGGCCGCGCCTCTTGATGCTCGACGAGCCCTCGCTGGGCCTCGCGCCGCGCATGGTCGACGAGCTGCTGGCCATCGTGCGCCGCATCGCCGACCAGGGCGTGACCGTGCTGATGGTCGAGCAGAACGTGCGCAAGGCGCTGCAGGCCGCCGACCGCGGCTACGTGCTCGAGCGCGGCCGCATCGTGGCCGCGGGCGAGGCCCGCGCGCTGCTCGATTCCGACGCGGTGCGCCAGGCCTACCTCGGCGTCGCCTGAACCTTCTTTCTTCCAGCCAAGGACTTCCTCATGACCGACATCCTCATGCGCATCGGCGGCGAACGCCGTCCGGCCGAAGGCGGCGCCGTCTTCGAGCGCCGCAACCCGCTCGATGGCGCCGTCGCCACGCGCGCCCCCGCCGCCACCGCGCGCGATGCCGTCGCCGCGGTCGAGGCCGCGCAACGAGCGTTTGGCGCCTGGTCGCAGACCGGCCCCGGCGAACGCCGCGCGCTGCTGTTGAAGGCCGCGCAGGCGATCGAGGCGCGCCACGACGACTTCGTGCAGGCGATGGCGCGCGAGACCGGCGCCTCGGCGCTGTGGGCCGGCTTCAACGTGCACCTCGCGGCCGGGCTGCTGACCGAGGCGGCCGCGCTCACCACCCAGATCGGCGGCGAGGTGATTCCCTCCGACGTGCCCGGCAGCCTCGCGCTGGGCGTGCGCCAGGCGGCCGGCGTGGTGCTCGGCATCGCGCCGTGGAACGCGCCCGTGATCCTCGGCGTGCGCGCGCTCGCCACGCCGCTGGCCTGCGGCAACACCGTGGTGTTCAAGGGCTCGGAGCTGTGCCCGCAGACCCATGCGCTGATCGTCGATGCGCTGCACGACGCCGGCCTGCCGCCGGGCACGGTGAACTTCGTGACCAACGCGCCGGCCGACGCGGCCGAGGTGGTCGAGGCGATCGTCGCGCACCCGGCGGTGCGGCGCGTCAACTTCACCGGCTCCACGCGCGTGGGCCGGCTGATCGCGCAGACCTGCGCGCGCCACCTCAAGCCCGCCGTGCTCGAACTCGGCGGCAAGGCGCCCTTCGTGGTGCTCGACGATGCCGACATCGACGCCGCGGTCGATGCCGCCGTGTTCGGCGCCTTCGCCAACTCGGGCCAGATCTGCATGTCGACCGAGCGCATCGTGCTCGACGAGCGCATCGCCGACGAGTTCGTTTCCAAATTCGCGGCGCGCGCCAGGAGCCTCCCGCTGGGCGACCCGCGCGAGGGCCCGGTGGTGCTGGGCTCGGTGGTCGACATGGCGACCGTGGAGCGCTGCAACGCGCTGATCGACGACGCGCTGGCCCAGGGCGCGGTGCTGGTCTGCGGCGGCCGCGCCGGGAACACGCTGATGCCGGCTACCGTACTCGACCGCGTGACGCCCGCGATGCGCGTCTACGGCGAGGAGACCTTCGGTCCGCTCAAGGCCATCGTGCGCGTGGCCGATACCGAGGCCGCGATCGCCACCGCCAACGACAACGCCTTCGGCCTCTCGTCGGCCGTGTTCGGCCGCGACATCGCGCGCGCCTGGAACGTGGCACGCCGCATCGAGGCCGGCATCTGCCACGTCAACGGCCCCACGGTGCACGACGAGGCGCAGATGCCCTTCGGCGGCGTGAAGGCCTCGGGCTACGGCCGCTTCGGCGGCAAGGCCGGCGTGGAGGCCTTCACCGAGCTGCGCTGGCTCACGGTGCAGACCACGCCGCGGCACTACCCGTTCTGAGCCACCGCACCGGCTTCAGCCGAAGGTGAAGACATAGGCCTGCGCGCCGGGGTCGAGGAACTCGATCTCGAACAGCCGCTCGCGCGCGCCCTGCTGCTGGCGCACCAGCTGGTAGAGCCGCTGCGCGTCGACCGTGCCCAGGCCTTGCGCATCGGTGTCGAAGCCGTGGTCGGCCAGCGGCGGCTGGCCGTCGATGCGCACGCGGAAGCGCACCGGCTTGCCGTCGGCCGCGGGGCCGAGCACCAGGTGCAGGTCGCGCGCCTGGAAGCGATAGGCGATGCGTCCGCCCGGGCGCGCGAGCACCGCGCGCTCGGCATCGACCGCCCAGTCGCCCGCCAGCGCCCACTGGTTGATGCGCAGCGCGGCCGGCGCCTGGTAGGCATGGGTGCGGCCCGCGACCAGCCCGCCCGGCGAGGCGAAGCCCTCGGCGCGTTCCTGGCCGATGTAGGTCTCGCCCGAGCGCACGGGCTCGGTGCCGGGCGCGGCCTGCGTGCCCAGTCCCTGCGGCGCGACCAGCCCGGCGACCACGTGCGGCTGCCCGGCCTCGGCCAGCAGCTGCTGGATCACCTGCTCCGACTTCGCGTACTGGCCTTCGCCGAACAGCTGGTGGCGGATGCGCCCCTGCGCGTCGACGAAATAGAAGGCCGGCCAGGCCTGGTTGCCGAAGGCGCGCCAGATCGCGTAGTTGCTGTCGACCGCGACCGGGAAGCCGATCCCGAGGTCCTTCACCGCGCGGCGCACGTTGGCCGGGCGCTTCTCGAAGGCGAACTCGGGCGTGTGCACGCCCACCACCACGAGGCCGGCGTCCCTGTACTTCTCGGCCCAGGCGCGCAGGTAGGGCAGGGTGCGCAGGCAGTTGATGCAGGAGTAGGTCCAGAAGTCGACCAGCACCACCTTGCCGCGCAGCGCCTCGGGCGTGAGCGGCGGCGAGTTGATCCATTCGGTGGCGCCGGCCAGCGCGGGGAACGGGCCCTGGTCGCGCAGGGGGCGCGGCGTGAAGGCGGGGGCGGGCGCTTCGGCGCTGGTCAGCATCAGGCCGCCGCGGTCCTGGCGCGCGGACTGCGGCACGGCGGGCTTCGGCGGGCCGAGGCGATCGAGCAGCGCCTGTTCGAGCGCGTTGGTGCCGCCGCCCGAGAGCTGGCTCAGCAGGCCGGTGTCCAGCCCCAGCGCGATCGCGCCCACGCCCGCGAGCACCGCGGCGCCGGCCGCGCGGCGCAGCCATTCGCCGGTGCGCAGCGAGACCTTCATGCGCGCGAACATCCGGTGGCCGAACAGCAGCGCGGCCGCCAGCGAGGTGCAGGCGCCGGCCGCGTAGGCCAGCAGCAGCAGCGAGGTGCCGGCGCTGGCGCCGTTGAGCGCGGCGCCGGTCAGGATCAGGCCCAGGATCGGCCCCGCGCAGGGCGCCCACAGCAGGCCCGTGCCCACGCCCAGCAGCAGCGGCGTGAACGCCGAGCCGCCGGTGGGCGCGTCGGCCAGCCGCAAGCCGAGCGCCACCAGCGGCCGGCTCAGCCGGTCGGCCAGCGCGGGCAGCAGCAGCGTGAGGCCGAACAGCGCGAGCAGCGCGATCGCCGCGTAGCGCCCCCACTCGTTGAGCGCCACCACCCAGCCGCCGCCCACGGCCGCGAGGGTGGCGACGGCCGCGAAGGCCAGCGCCATGCCCGCGAGCATCGGCAGGCCGTGCGAGCGGAACGGGCGGTCGGCGCGCGCGAACACGAAGGGCAGCACCGGCAGGATGCAGGGGCTCAGGATGGTGAGCACCCCTCCGAGGTAGGCAGCGATGAGAACGAGCATGGTGGCGCTCCTGGTTGGGTCGTGGATGAATCGATGGGAAGGGGCGTGCGCATCCCGCGCGGCCTCGCGTCGCGGGGCCGCCGTCGGATGTCGCCGTGGTGGGTTGTGTGCGCTCAGTCGCCCGGCGCGGGGCGCGTGCCCAGCAGCAGGCTGGCCTCGAGCCCGCCCTCGGGCCGGTTGGCCAGCCGCAGCTGCGCGCCCATCGCGGTCGCGAGCTGCTGCGCGATCGCGAGGCCCAGGCCGGTGCCGCCGGTGTCGCGGTTGCGCGAGCTCTCGACGCGGTAGAAGGGCTTGAGCACCGCGTCGAGTTCGTCGGCCGGGATGCCCGGGCCGTTGTCGACCACCGCGATGCGCAGCTGGCCGCCCGCGGCCTCGGGCTGCACGCGCACGCTGACCTCGGTGCCGAACTTGAGCGCGTTGTCGATCAGGTTGGCGAGGATGCGGCGCAGCGCGTTGGGCCGGGTCACGATCGGCGCGCCGGCGCGGCCCTCGAGCCGCACCGGCTGGCCCGCGTCCTCGTAGTCGGCCAGCATGCTCTGCACCAGCGCATCGGCATCCACGCGCAGCGGTGGCTCGGTCGCGCCGTGCAGCGTGCGCGCATAGGTCACGCCCTCGCGCACCAGCGACTTCATCGCGTCGAGGTCCTGGCGGAACTTGTCGCGGTCGGGTGTGGCGTCCATCAGCTCGGTGCGCAGCCGCATGCGCGTGATCGGCGTCTGCAGGTCGTGCGAGATCGCGGCCAGGATCTCGACGCGCTCCGACATGTAGCCCGAGATGCGCTGCTGCATCGCATTGAAGGCGCGCGCGGCATGGGCCACCTCGCTCGGGCCGTGCTCGTCGAGCGGCCGGCCCTTGAGGTCGGGCCCGAGCTCGTCGGCCGCGCTCGCGAGCTGCGCCAGCGGCCGCGTGACCAGCCGCACCGCGGCCCAGGCGCACAGCGCCAGCACCAGCAGCTGGATCGCCATGCCCCACATCAGCCAGGGCGACATCGGCATGTCGACCCGGCGCGCATGCACGATCAGCGCCGAGCCGTCGTGCAGCCGCACCTGGATCTCCAGGCCGCCGATAGGGTTGCCCACCTCGCCGATCTTCACGATTTCGAACGGGCGCATGGCCTCCATGATGGCCTCGCCGAACTGGCGCAGCGAGGCCGAGGCCGGCGCGTTGCCACCGGCCTCGCCGCCGAGCGTGAAGTGGTAGTTGCGCCGCTCCAGCCGCGCCAGCCAGTCCGCGCGCTCGCCGGCCGGCAGGCGGTCGAGCAGTGCCACCGAGCTCGCGATGTCGCGCTCGATGCCGATCATCATCAGCTCGCGCATCGCGAGGCCGCGCTCGTAGTTGATCGCGCCGAAGGTCAGGGCCTGCGCGATGGCGAGGCCGATCACGATGATCAGCGTGACGCGCGCGAACAGCGAGCGCGGGACCAGCCGGCGCAGCCCGCGGCGGACGGGGGCGGCCTGGCTGGCGGCGGGGCTGGCGGGGGTGGACATGGACGCCTTTATAGACGGGTGGACGAAGGCGCCGGCATCGGCCGGCGCGCCGCGGCTCAGACCAGGCGCAGCGTCACGTCGATGTTGCCGCGCGTGGCCTTCGAGTACGGGCAGGTCTGGTGCGCCGCATCGACCAGGCCCTGGGCCACCTCGCGGTCCAGGCCCGGGATGCTCACGTCGAGCCGGGCCTGCAGGAAGTAGCCGCCCGTGCCGCTGCCGAGGTCGACCTCGGCGTTCACGCTCAGGTCGGCCGGCAGCGCGATCTTCTGTTTGGCGGCCGCCAGGCCCATCGCGCCGATGAAGCAGGCCGACCAGCCGGCCGCGAACAGCTGCTCGGGGTTGGTGCCCTGGCCGGCGGAGCCGGGCGAGGACAGCTGGATGTCGAGCCGGCCGTCGCTGCTGCGCGCGCTGCCGTCGCGGCCGCCGGAGGTGGTGTGGGTCTTGCCGGTGTAGAGGACCTTGTCGATCTGGCTCATGGTGGTTCCTTGGATGGATGAAGAAGGGGTTGTTCGTCGAACGGAACGGATTCTTGGGCCGCGACCACCCCCGCGGCGCGCCTTGCGTATGCCTGTGTATCCGCGCGAAAAACGCACACAGTACGTTTCACGTCCCCGGGCGCGGCCAGCCGCCAGTGCAACGGCATGTGGCGCCTCGCCGCGCCGGATACTTGGGCATACAAAAGCCGCTCTCGCGCGCCGGCCGGCGGCTACATTGCGCTGCACGACAACCCAGAGACCGCGCCATGAACACCAGGCCCTCCGACCACATCCTCATCGTCGACGACGACCGGGAGATCCGCGAACTGCTGAGCACCTACCTGGTGAAGAACGGCCTGCGCGTGGTGGCGGTGCCGACCGGGCGCCACATGCGCGCGGCGCTCGAGGACTCGGGGCCCTTCGACCTGATCATCCTCGACCTGATGCTGCCGGGCGAGGACGGCCTGACCCTGTGCCGCGACCTGCGCACCGGCAAGTACAAGGCCACGCCGATCCTGATGCTGACCGCGCGCAGCGAGGAGGCCGACCGCATCCTGGGCCTGGAGATGGGCGCCGACGACTACCTGGCCAAGCCCTTCTCGGCGCGCGAACTGCTCGCGCGCATCCGCTCGGTGATGCGCCGCACCCGCATGCTGCCGCCCAACATGGGTTCGGCCGAGGCCGCGCGCAAGCTGGTGTTCGGCGAATGGCAGGTCGACACCGTGGAGCGCCACCTGCTCGACGAGAGCGGCACCATGGTCGCGCTCAGCGGCGCCGAGTACCGGCTGCTGCGCGTGTTCCTCGACCATCCGCAGAAGGTGCTGAGCCGCGACCAGCTGCTGAGCCTGACCCAGGGCCGCGAGGCCGAGCTGTTCGAGCGCTCGATCGACCTGCTGGTGAGCCGGCTGCGCCAGCGCCTGCGCGACGATGCGCGCGAGCCGCGCTACCTGAAGACGGTGCGCAGCGAAGGCTATGTGCTGGCCGCGGCGGTCGAGGCGCGGGACTAGGCGCCTTTTCGTTTCGAAGGACCCGTCGCCGAGCGGGTCGAGATGCATTGGCAGTTCGTCGGCTGGCGGACTTCGTGCGCGAAGCCGCCCGCGAGGAACAGCAGGGCGAACCAGAGCTTCTTCATCTCAGGAAGCCGGCGCGGGTTCGGCCAGCAGCGCCTGGATCTTCTTCTCGGTCGTGCCGTAGCTGCCCTCGCCGAAGTGCGAGTAGACGATGCGGCCCTGCTTGTCGATCAGGTAGACGGCCGGCCAGTACTGGTTGCGGAAGGCCTTCCAGGTGCCGTAGCCGTTGTCCTGCGCCACCGCGTGGCGGATCTGCAGGCGCTGGATCGCGTCCTTCACGTTCTGCGTCGACTTCTCGTAGGCGAACTCGGGCGTGTGCACGCCGACCACGACCAGCCCCTGGTCCTTGTACTTCGCGTCCCAGTCCTTGACGTAGGGCAGGTGGTTCAGGCAGTTGATGCAGGTGTAGGTCCAGAAGTCGACCAGCACCACCTTGCCGCGCAGCGCCGCCATGTCCAGCGGCGGCGAGTTGAGCCAGGTGTCGATGTGGGTGAAGGCCGGCGCGGGCGCGGCCTGCGCGGCGGGGATGTCGCCGCCGCCGGGCGGCGCGGCGAGGGTGACGAAAGCCACCGAGGCGGCGATGGCGGCGGCGATGGCGAGCGGTGCGGCGGGGATGCGCATGGCGGTTCCTTCGGGTGAGAAAGAGGCGGTGGAAGAATCGATGCGGCGATTCTTCGATGCCCGCCACCGCTGCCGCGCGTGCTGCGTATGCCTGTGTATCCGTGGGGCGCAAGCCGCACAGTACGTTGCACGCTGCTAGCTGTTGAGCGTGAACCCCGTCTGCTTCACCACCGCCTGCCAGCGCGCGATCTCGTCGTTCAGGTGCTTCGCGAAGGCCTGGCTGCCGCGCGGCATCGGGTCGATGAAGGCATCGGCCAGCCTGGCCTTGACCTCGGGCAGGTCGAGCACCTTGGCAAGCGCGGCGTTCAGGCGCTGCTGCACGTCGGCGGGCGTCTTCGCGGGCACCATGAGGCCGTACCAGACGCTGCCGACGATGCCGGGCGCGCTCTCGGCGAAGGTCTGCACCTGCGGCAGCTTGGGATCGCGCGCCGTGCTCGCGATGGCGAGCACCTTGAGCCGCTTGGCCTCGATGTGCGGCATGCAGGCCGGCACCGAGTTGATCACCATCGGCACCTGGCCGCCGATGGCATCGGTCAGCGCGAGCGCGCCGCCCTTGTAGGGCACGTGCACCAGCTCCATCCCGGTCTTGAGCTTGAGCAGCTCGTAGAGCAGGTGCGGCGCCGAGCCCTGGCCCGGCGTGCCAACGCCGTACTGGCGCACCTGCTCGCGCGGCAGCGCCAGCAGCTCCTTGAGCGAGTTGGCGGGGAACGACGGATGCGCCACCAGCAGTTGCGGCGAGGAGCCGATCAGCGTGAGCGGCGCGAAGTCCTTGGTCGAATCGAAGGGCAGCCGCGGCTGCACCGCCGCGTTGGTGGCGTGCGCGGCATCGGCGATCAGCAGCGTGTAGCCGTCGGCCGCGCTCTTGGCCACGGCATCGGTGCCGATCATGGCGGAGGCGCCGGCCTTGTTGTCGACGATGACGTTCCAGCCGCTGGACTCGGTCAGCTTCTGCGCCACCAGGCGCCCGACCACGTCGGAGCCGCCACCGGGCGCATAGGGCACGACCAAGCGGATCGGGCGGCTCGGGTAGTCATTGGCGAAGGCGGGGCGGCTGAGCGACAGGGCCGCGGCCGAGAGGGAGGTGGCGACGAAGTCGCGGCGGGACAGGGTGGGCATGGTGGATCTCCTGGAAGGGGGCGGCTCAGCGGAGCAGGGCGTCGGCGGCGCGGCGGAAGCCGACGATGGCGGCGTCGACGCCGGCGGTGTCGATGTGGCGGTGCGTCACGAGGCGCAGCCGATGGCTGCCCCAGGCGCGCACCAGCACGCCGTGCTCGCGCAGCGCGCGGGTCCATGCCGCGCTGTTGGGGCCGTTTGCGGGCAGGTCGGCGAGCACGATGTTGGTGACGGGCGTGTTGGTGCGCAGCGCGCCGGGCCGGACGGCGCCCAGGCCCTCGGCCAACCGGCGCGCCTGGCGGTGGTCGTCGGCGAGCCGGCCCGCCATGGTCTCGATGGCCTCGAGCCCGGCCGCCGCGACCACGCCGACCTGGCGCTGCGTGCCGCCGAGCATCTTGCGCAGCCGGCGCGCGCGTTCGATCGTCGCGGCGGTGCCGACCAGCACCGCGCCGGCCGGCGCGCTCAGGCCCTTCGAGAGGCAGACGGACACGCTGTCGGCGAAGCCCGCGATGGCGGCGGGCGCCACCTCGAGCGCGACCGCCGCGTTGAACAGCCGCGCGCCGTCGAGGTGCACGCGCGCGCCCGCGCCCCGCGCGGCCTCCATCACCGCGCGCATGTGCGCGAGCGGCGGCACGGCGCCGCCCGCGTTCGCGTGCGAGGTCTCCATGCCGACGAGTTCGGTGCGCAGGCCGCCGGGGCGGCGCAGCGTGCGTTCCAGCTCGTCGAGGTCCATCGCACCGGCCGTGCCCGCGATGCCGAGGTAGGCCAGGCCCGCGAGCGTGGCGCCGCCGCGCTCGGTCAGGAACATGTGGGCCGTGGCCTCGAGCAGCACCTGGCCCTGGCGCTCGGTCTGCGCGAGCACGGCCAGCAGGTTGCCCATGGTGGCCGTGGGCACGTAGAGGCCGGCCTCCTTGTCGAGCGTGCGCGCCACCAGCGCCTCGAGTGCGCGCGCGGTCGGGTCGCCATCGAGGCCGTCGTCGCCCAGCGGCGCGCTGCGCATGCGTTCGTACATTGCGGGCGTGGGCCGCGTGACGGTGTCGCTGCGCAGGTCCACGCCGGGAGGATCGGAGGGTGCGGTCGCGTCGGTTCCAGTCATGGCGGCGAGTATTCGCGCGCCGCCCGGATACGCAAAATTCCTTGTAGAGGGTGCGTCATACAATTTTGATATGACGACCCGCCGCATGACGCTCAAGCACATCGAGGCCTTCCGCATCGTCATGCAGACGGGCTCGATGACCGAGGCCGCGCGCCGGCTCCACACCTCGCAGCCCCAGGTCAGCCGGCTGGTGTCGCAGCTCGAGGCCATCGTCGGCTTCCTGCTGTTCGAGCGCCGCGGCACGCGCCTCCTGCCCTCGCTCGACGGCAAGCGTTTCTTCCAGGACGTGGAGAAGGCCTTCGTCGGGCTCGAGGGCCTGGAGGGCGCGGCCTCGAACATCCGCTCCTTCGGCGGCGACCGGCTCGCGGTGGCCGCCATGCCGCGGATCGCGGGCGGGCTGCTGAGCAAGGCCGTCGCGCAGTTCAAGGCCGAGCATCCCGAGACCCTGCTCACCATCCACTCGGGCGCGGCCGCCACCGTCAACACCTGGGTCAGCTCGGGCCTGTGCGAGCTCGGGCTGGCCATCCTCTACGGCGACGACGTGCCGGGCATGCAGGTCCAGACCCTGCTGACCATGGACTGCGTGGCCGTGCTGCCGATCGGGCACCGGCTCGCGAAGCGCAAGCAGGTCGCGGCGGCCGACCTCGAGGGCGAGGCCTTCGTCTCGTTCCCGCTGGGCAGCGCGCCGCGCGAACGCATCGACCGCGTGCTGGCGGCCGCGGGCGCCCGCACGCGCACGGTGCTGGAGTCGGACCTCGGTGCCTCGGTCTGCGCGCTGGTCGCCGCGGGCCTGGGCGTCAGCGTGCTCAATCCGCTGGCGGCGCTCGAGGAGCGGCGCAACCTCGAGCTCGCGGTGCGCGCCTTCGTGCCCGCGATCCCGGTGCGGCTCGCGCTGCTGCTGCCGCCCGATGCGCCGGATTCGCGGCTGGTGAGCGCCTTCGCGGACCAGGTGCGCGCGGTGATCGCGTCGGACCTCGAGGTGATCCGGCCGTACCGGCGCTGAGGCCGCCGGCTACACCAGCTCGGCGTTGGCCGAGATGCGCTGGATCGCCTGCGGCGGCTGCCCGAAGGCACGCAGGAACGCCTGCCGCATGCGCTCGCGGTCGCCGAACCCGGTTTCGCGCGCGATCACCTCGATCGGGTGGCGGCTGGTTTCCATCATCAGGCGCGCGGCCTCCACGCGCAGCCGCTCGATCGCCTTGGCTGGTGGCTGGCCGGTTTCCTCGCGGAACACGCGGCTGAACTGGCGCGGGCTCAGGTGCGCCGCGTTGGCCAGCACCTCCACCGAGAGGTCGGCGGCGAGGTTCTCCCTGGCGTAGGCCAGGGCCGTCTGCACGCGATCGGACTTGGCGTCGAGCTCGAGCAGGGTCGAGAACTGCGACTGGCCGCCGCCGCGGCGCTGGTAGATGACCAGCTTGCGCGCGATCGTCAGCGCCAGCTGGCGCCCGAGGTCCTTCTCGATCACCGCGAGCGCGAGGTCGAGGCCCGCGCTCATGCCGGCCGAGGTCCAGACCGGCCCGTCGATGACGAAGATCCGGTCTTCCTCCATCTGCACGCGCGGATAGCGCTCCCTGAAGGCGCGCGCATGCAGCCAGTGGGTGGTCGCCTTGCGGCCGTCGAGCAGCCCTGCCTCGGCCAGCACGAAGGCGCCGGTGCAGATCGAGGCCATGCGTCGCGAGCGCGCGGCCGAGGCCCGGACCCGCTCGATCAGGCTGCGCGGCGGCAGGCGGCATTCGTTGTCGCCCGCCACGATCAGGGTGTCGAACACGCGTTCGCCCCAGGCCTCGGTCTGCACCGCGAAGCCCTGCGACGAGGCCACCGCACCGCCGGGTTCGGACACCACGGCGAAGTCATAGGCGGCCAAGCCGTGCATCAGGTTGGCGTATTCGAAGGCCGTGGCCACGGCCAGGGCCAGGGACTGGAAGCCGGGGTAGACGAGCAATCCGACGCTGTGCATTTCGCGCTCCTCGAGTGACCTGAAAACTTGCATGTCGTGCAAGCGCGCCATTCTGCGGCGGTTTGCGAGGTGCCGCCGGGCCGTGTCCTAAAACCTTGCATCTACGACATTGAGGAAATTCGAGGTCATTTCTACGATGACCCACAGGCGCCGGCAGCCCGTCGGCCCGCTCTCTTCCAAGGTGAATTTCATGACCTCTTCCACGACCTCCCCAGGCACTGCGCTCATCACGGGCGCTTCCACCGGCATCGGCGCCATCTACGCCGACCGCCTGGCCCGGCGCGGCCACGACCTGATCCTGGTGGCCCGCAACGGCGAGCGGCTGCGCGCGCTGGCCGACGAACTGCACGCCGCCACCGGCCGCCGGATCACGACCCTCGTCGCCGACCTGACCGACGCGGCGGCGCGCTCGCGCGTCGAAGAGGTGCTGCGCACCGACGAGTCCCTCACGATGCTGGTCAACAACGCCGGCATCGGCTCGGTCGCGTCCATCCTCGCGGACGATGCCGACACCATGGAACACATGATCGCGCTCAACGTCACGGCGCTCACGCGCCTGAGCTATGCCGTGGCGCCCGCGTTCGTGCGGCGCAAGGCCGGCACGATCGTCAACATCGCCTCGGTGGTCGGCGTCGCGGTCGAGATGCTCAACGGCGTCTACAGCGCATCGAAGTCCTATGTGATCGGTTTCGGCCACACGCTGCAGCGCGACCTGGGCGACAAGGGCGTGCGCATCCAGACCGTGATGCCGGGCGCCACGGCCACCGAGTTCTGGGACGTCGCGGGCTATGCGCCGCAGAAGGAATCGGCCAGCACCATGTCGGCCGCGGACCTGGTGGACGCCGCGCTGGCGGGCCTCGACGCGGGCGAGCGCGTGACCATCCCGGGCCTGCACGAGGGCGAGCGGTGGACGCAGTGGGAAGCCGATCGCCGCGCGCTGGCGCCGAAGTTCGCCAACGCCGTCCCGGCCGCGCGCTATGGTCTGGCGCGCTGAGTCCTCTTTCCCTCTTTTCAGGAGCCCCGCATGCCGTACCTTCAACTGGACGTCAACGACCACTACCCGAGCGAGCTCAAGCAGCGCCTGGCCGAGCGCATGAGCCGCACCTACGCCGAGATGATGTCGGTGGACATCCGCCGCATCAGCGTCGCGGTGCGCGAGCTCGGCGAGGGCGGGCTCTGGCGCATTCCCGACCCGGAGGGCCCGCCGGTGCCGGTGTCGCTGATGATGCTGGACATCCGCCAGGGCCGCCCGCCCGAGCTGCGCATGGCGCTCGCCAAGGCGCTGTGCGCCCACTGCATCGAGCTGCTGGGCCTGCGCGAGGACCGGCTCAACGTCGAGTTCACGCAGCACACGGGCGACGAGATGTACCACCCCACGCTCGGCGGCTACAGCCCGGACTGGACGCCGGGCGAGTCCTGACGCACGCCGCTCCGGCGGCGCCCGACCCCTGACCGCGAGCGGTCACGGTGCCTTGCGCATAATTGACGCAAGCTATGACCCTCACCGAACTCAAATACATCGTTGCCGTGGCCAGGGAGCGCCACTTCGGCAAGGCGGCCGAAGCCTGCTACGTGTCCCAGCCCACGCTCTCGGTGGCCATCAAGAAGCTCGAGGACGAACTCGAAGTCAAGCTCTTCGAGCGCAGCGCCGGCGAAGTCACGGTCACGCCGCTCGGCGAGCAGATCGTGCAGCAGGCCCAGAGCGTGCTCGACCAGGCGGCCAGCATCAAGGAGATCGCCAAGCGCGGCAAGGATCCGCTGGCCGGGCCGCTGAACCTCGGCGTGATCTACACCATCGGGCCCTACCTGCTGCCCGACCTCGTGCGCCAGGTGATCTCGCGCACGCCGCAGATGCCGCTGGTGCTGCAGGAGAACTTCACCGTCAAGCTGCTCGAGATGCTGCGCGCCGGCGAGATCGACTGCGCGATCATGGCCGAGCCCTTTCCCGACACCGGCCTCGCGATGGCTCCGCTGTACGACGAGCCCTTCGTGGCGGCGCTGCCGGTCAAGCACAAGTTCGCCGACCGCGAGTCGATCACCTCGGAAGAGCTGCAGAGCGAGACCATGCTGCTGCTGGGCACGGGCCACTGCTTTCGCGACCACGTGCTCGAGGTCTGCCCCGAGTTCGCGCGCTTCTCGAGCAATGCCGAGGGGATCCGCAAGAGCTTCGAGGGCTCGTCGCTCGAGACCATCAAGCACATGGTGGCCTCGGGCATGGGCGTGACGCTGGTGCCGCGGCTGTCGGTGCCGGCCGAGGCGCTCAAGCCCAGGGGCAAGGGCCGCAAGGAATCGGAGCAGATGGTGCGCTACCTGCCGGTGCGCGATGCGCAGGACCGCGATCCGCCCACGCGCCGCGTGGTGCTCGCATGGCGGCGCACCTTCACGCGCTACGAGGCGATCGCGGCGCTGCGCAACGCGATCTATGCCTGCGAACTGCCGGGCGTGAAGCGGCTCTCCTGAGCCAGGGCGGGCGAATTCGCGACCTCGGCCTACGCCGTTGCAAGCCTGGAATATCGAACGCTGAGATAGAGTGACGCTGTTGCGAAGCCGCGCGCCGGCTTCGAGAATTCCGGTGTCACTCCCAACTTGAAGAAAGACCTTTTGCCATGGCCAAAGCTCCCAAGAAAACCAAGCCCTCTCCCGCTTCCTCCGCCGGCAAGGTGCCCAAGAAGGGCGGCGCGGTGGTCGCGCAGGAGTCCGGCAGCCGCAATGCGCCGATCATCAACATCGGCATCGAGCGCCAGGACCGCGCGGCCATCGCCGAAGGCCTGAGCCGCGTGCTCGCCGACACCTACACGCTCTACCTCACCACCCACAACTTCCACTGGAACGTGACGGGCCCGCACTTCAACTCGCTGCATGCGATGTTCATGGCGCAGTACACCGAGCTGTGGAACTCGACCGACGTGATCGCCGAGCGCATCCGCGCGCTGGGCCACTACGCGCCGGGTTCGTACGCCGAGTTCAGCAAGATCGCCACCGTGCCCGACGTGCCGCAGGACCCGCCCAAGGCGATGGAGATGGTGCGCATCCTCGTGAAGGGCCACGAGACGGTGTCGCGCATCGCGCGCGAATTCATCCCCGTGGCCGAGGAAGCCGGCGACGATCCGACGGCCGACATGCTGACCGCGCGCTGCACGGTGCACGACCAGACCGCCTGGATGCTGCGTTCGCTGCTCGAGGATTGACCACCCATCCCGCCCCTCACGGCCTCACGCCCGCGCCACGCCGCGGGCGTTTTGCCGTGTACCTCGACCTGATCCGCTGGAACCGTCCCGCGGGCTGGCTGCTGCTGCTGTGGCCCAGCCTCGGCGCGCTCTGGTTCGCGGCCGACGGCTGGCCGGGCTGGCACCTGATCGCGGTGTTCGTGCTCGGCACGATCCTGATGCGCAGCGCGGGCTGCTGCGTCAACGACGTGGCCGACCGCGACTTCGACCGCCACGTGAAGCGCACCGCGCAGCGGCCCGTGACCAGCGGCGAGATCTCGGTGCGCGAGGCGCTGCTGTTCGGCGCGGTGCTCGCGCTGGTGGCCTTCGGCCTGGTGCTCACGACCAACCGGGTCACGGTGTACTGGTCGTTCGCCGCGCTCGCGGTCACGCTGGTCTATCCCTATGCGAAGCGCTTCGTGTCGATCCCGCAGGCGGTGCTCGGCATCGCGTTCAGCTTCGGCATTCCGATGGCCTTCGCGGCCGTGCAGGCGACCGTGCCTGCCTTCGCGTGGTGGCTGCTGGCGGGCAACCTGTTCTGGGTGCTGGCCTATGACACCGAGTACGCGATGGTCGACCGCGACGACGACCTCAAGATCGGCATGAAGACCTCGGCCATCACCTTCGGCCGCTACGACGTGGCGGCGGTGATGGCGAGCTATGCGGTCTTCCTCGTCGTGTGGACCTGGGCCGGCGCGAGCCGCGGGCTCGGCGCCGTGTTCTACCTCGCGATCGCGATCGCGGCGGGGCAGGCGGCCTGGCACTGGCGGCTGATCCGCGATCGCACGCGCGAAGGCTGCTTCCAGGCCTTCCGGCTCAACCACTGGCTGGGCTTCGCGGTCTTCGCCGGCGTGGTGGCCGGCTACGGCTTGCGCTGATCCACGACCCGGCCCGGAGACGAAACCGCATGCAGCCCACGCCCGACGCCCAGGCCACGCTGGCGCAGCTGCGCGGCCGGATCGGCCGGGAGGCCCATTCGGAGTGGCATCGCATCACGCAGGACATGGTGGCGCGCTATGCCGAGCTCTCGGGCGACGGCGAGGGCGAATGGATCCATCTCGATCCGGAGCGCGCCGCGCGCGAGGCCGGCTACGGCGGCGCCATCGTGCAGGGCTTCTTCCAGGTCTCGCACCTGATCAAGCTTAGCGGCGAGGCGATGCGCAGCCTGCTGCCCTTCGACACCAACCATGCGCTGAACTACGGCTTCGACCGCCTGCGTTTCGTGCGGCCGATGCCGGTGGGCGCGCGCTTCCGGGCGCGCGTGCGCATCGCGGAGGTCACGCCCAAGCCCGGCGACAGCTTCCTGCTGAAGGAGGCGCTGCAGCTCGAGCTGGAGGACGGCACCGTCACGCTGGCGGCCGACTGGCTGTTCTTCCTCGGCCCGCGCGCGCTGGCGGGCACCTTCGACGCGCCGCCGGCCTGAGGGCCCTCAGCCGCGGCCGAATTCCTCGCCGAGCTCGGCCGCGCGCTTCTGCGCCGCGCGGATCGCGGTCTTGAACTGCCCCTTGACGTCGGCCTGCTGCAGTGCGCTGATCGCCGCATAGGTGGTGCCGCCCTTGGAGGTCACGCGCTCGCGCAGCACCGCGGGCGGCTCGTGCGCGCTGTCGGCCAGCGCCGAGGCGCCGGTGAAGGTGCCGATCGCCAGGCGCTGCGCCTGGTCGGGCGTGAGGCCCATCTCGATGCCGGCCTCGGTCATGGCCTCGATGAAATAGAACACGTAGGCCGGGCCCGAGCCCGACATCGCGGTCACCGCGTCGAGCGCGGGTTCTTCGTCGACCCAGATCAGCTCGCCGGTGGGCGTCAGCAGCTGGCCGACCAGCGCGCGGTCGGCGCCGTCGGCACCGGCGCGCGCGAACAGGCCCGTCATGCCCTGGCCGACCAGCGCCGGCGTGTTCGGCATGGCCCGCACCACGCGCTCGGTGGCCAGCCAGCGGGCGATGCTGTCGGACGGAATGCCCGCGGCCACGCTCAGGTGCAGGGCGTTTTCGGCGAAGGGGCGCACCGGGCGCGTGGCCTCGGCGAAGGTCTGGGGCTTGACCGCCCAGACCACCACCGCGCAGCGCGACAGCGCCGCGCCGGCCTCCGGCTGGGCCGCGATGCCGAAGGTGTTGGTCAGCCTGGCGCGCGCCTCCTCGAAGGGCTCGACCACCTCGAAGGAGGTGGCCGGCGTGCCTTGCTGGATCAGCCCGCCGATGATGGCGCTGGCCATGTTGCCGCCGCCGATGAAGGCGATGGGTGGCAGCGGCGCGGGGGCGTTGCGGGGCAGGAAGGTGGCGGCGATGGTCATGGTCGGTCGAGGAATTCGAAGGCGGCGAACTGCGTGATCTGCAGCGGGTTGAAATTGTCGTCGCTGACGATCATCAGCGTCCGCCCGCCACCGGGCAGCGGCGGGCCCCAGCACATGCCCTCGCTGTTGTCGAGGCGCGAGAGACCGTTGCCGGCCCCGAGCCGGGAGAAATCGGCGACCAGGGTCTTGGCGACCGGCCGGTGGTTGCCAGGGGCCAGCGCCTCCAGGCCCAGCACGTCGCTGCCGCCGCGGGTGTCTATTTCATAGAGGCGCAGCGAATTCCCGGTGCCGGCGGCGTAGGCACGCTCGAGCACCAGCATGCGGTGCGCGTCGATCATCAGCACCTCGCTCACGCCGTTGTCGGCATAGGTGCCCGGCAGCAGCGGACGCAGGGGAATCGCGTCGGGCACATAGGCGATCTGGCCGGTCGCCCGGCCGCTGGCCAGGTCGATGCGCGTGAAGCGGCAGGGGCCGCCGGCGGCGTCGACCGTGGGCACGGGGCCGTCCTGGATCAGCGCGTTCTCCATCGCCAGCCAGGCCGTGCGGCCATCGGGCGTCAGCGCGAGGCCCTCGAAGGCGAGGTTGTCGCGCGCGCCGCGGCGCTGGGCCGGGTCGGGCTGGAACATGGCGGGCAGCGCGAATTCGCGCAGGAAGCGGCCGTCGCGCGCCGATTCGTAGAGCGCGGGGCCGAAGCCGCGCGCGAGGTCGCCCTCGCTGCTCCACAGCAGGGTGCCGGTGTCGGGGCGCAGGCGCAGCGATTCGGGGTCGGGCACCGGCAGGCCGGCGATGGCCTGGCGGCGCGAAGGCCAGGGGCCGCCACCCGGGCGTTGCAGTTCGACGACACCGGTGGCTTCGGGCGCGGCGCTCCAGGGCGCCGGCCAGCGCGCCATATAGAAGCGCACGGGCGCCAGGTCCGACCGGTCGTCGCTCAGGAGCAGGTACTCACCTGCGCGGGCGTCGAAGTCGATGCCCGAGAGCCCGCCCGCCGGCGTGCCGCCGATGGAGAGCCGGTGCGGCCAGCGCGCTTCCGCGAGGCGGCGCAGCCGGACGGGCGCCGGGGCATCGGGCGCGGCCGCCGGGGCGCCGCAGCCGGCGACGCCCAGCGCCAGGGCGCCGGCGGCCCCCGCGAGGCCGCCCAGCACGAGGCGGCGGGTGGTCGAGAACGAGGGGGTGGGGGCAGGAGGGCGCACGGGGCCAGAGTCTAGTGTCTTGGCGGGCGGCGCAAAGAAGGCAGTTGACATCGAAGCAGGCGGGTGCCACAATCGCGGGCTTCGCTTCAAAAAGGCGAAGATTTCAGCCCAAACGGGAAGCGCTTCGAGTGGTTCGAGGCGCGGACGGCGGGCCCAAGACTGACCGATGCGAGACACGCGAATCCCTCCGGGCCGCGCATTGGTACAAGTTGGGAATATCAAGAAATGATCCAAACTGAATCCCGGCTCGAAGTGGCCGACAACACAGGCGCGAAGTCCGTCCTGTGTATCAAGGTGCTCGGTGGCTCCAAGCGGCGTTATGCCAGCGTGGGCGACGTCATCAAGGTCAGCATCAAGGAAGCCGCTCCGCGTGGTCGCGTCAAGAAGGGCGAGATCTACAGCGCAGTGGTCGTGCGCACCGCCAAGGGCATCCGTCGCAGCGACGGTTCGCTCGTCAAGTTCGACGGCAATGCCGCCGTGCTGCTCAACGCCAAGCTGGAGCCGATCGGCACCCGCATCTTCGGACCGGTGACGCGCGAACTGCGCACCGAGAAGTTCATGAAGATCGTGTCGCTGGCACCCGAAGTTCTCTAAGGACAACAACGCCATGAACAAGATTCGCAAAGGCGACCAGGTCATCGTGTTGGCCGGCCGCGACAAGGGCAAGCGCGGCGTCGTGACGCTGCGCAAGGACGACTCGCACGTGCTCGTCGAAGGCATCAACCTCGTCAAGAAGCACACCAAGCCGAACCCGCTCAAGGGCACGACCGGTGGCATCGTCGAGAAGGCCATGCCGATTCACCAATCCAACGTGGCGATCTTCAATGCCGCGACCGGCAAGGCCGATCGCGTGGGCATCAAGGTGAGCCAGGATGCCGAAGGCAAGCGCGTCGCAGTGCGTGTCTTCAAGTCCAGCGGCGAAGAAATCAAGATCGCCTAAGAGGTACTCAGATGGCACGTCTCCAACAACACTATCGCGAAAAGATCGCCAAGGACCTGACCGAGAAGTTCGGTTATGTCTCGCCGATGCAGGTCCCGCGCCTCACCAAGATCACGCTCAACATGGGCGTGGGTGAAGCTGTCGCCGACAAGAAGGTCCTCGACAACGCCGTTGCCGACCTGACCAAGATCGCCGGCCAGAAGCCCGTGGTCACCAAGTCGAAGAAGGCCATCGCCGGTTTCAAGATCCGCGAGAACCAACCCATCGGCTGCATGGTCACGCTGCGCGGCGTCCAGATGTACGAATTCCTGGACCGCTTCGTGACGGTGGCTCTGCCCCGCGTTCGCGACTTCCGCGGTATCTCGGGTCGTGCCTTCGACGGTCGCGGCAACTACAACATCGGTGTGAAAGAGCAGATCATTTTCCCCGAGATCGAGTACGACAAGGTCGACGCCCTGCGTGGTCTGAACATCAGCATCACGACGACGGCCAAGACCGATGAAGAAGCCAAGGCGCTGCTCGCCGGCTTCCGTTTCCCGTTCAAGAACTGAGGTGATTTGTGGCTAAAGCATCTTTGATCCAGCGCGAACTCAAGCGCGACAAGCTGGTTGCCAAGTTCGCCGCCAAGCACGCCGAACTGAAGGCCGCCTCGAACGACCTCAAGAAGACCGAAGAAGAGCGCGCAGCCGCCCGCCTGGCACTGCAAAAGCTCCCGCGCAACGCGAACCCCACGCGTCAACGCAACCGTTGCGAAATCACCGGTCGTCCGCGCGGCACCTTCCGTCAATTCGGTCTGGCCCGCGCCAAGATCCGCGAACTGGCCTTCAACGGTGACATCCCCGGTGTCATCAAGGCCAGCTGGTAAGCCAGGCAGGAGCAAACAACATGAGCATGAGTGATCCCATTGCCGACCTGCTGACGCGTATCCGCAACGCGCAGATGGTGGCGAAGCCCACTGTGTCGGTCCCGTCTTCCAAGGTGAAGATCGCGATCGCGCAGGTCCTGAAGGACGAGGGCTACATCGACGGCTTCCAGGTCAAGACCGAAGCCGGCAAGAGCGAACTCGAAATTTCGCTGAAGTACTACGCTGGTCGCCCGGTCATCGAGCGCATCGAGCGCGTGAGCCGCCCCGGCCTGCGCGTCTACAAGTCCAGCACTGCCATTCCGCAAGTCCAGAACGGCCTCGGCGTTGCGATCGTCACGACCCCCCAGGGCGTGATGACCGACCGCAAGGCACGCGCCTCCGGTGTCGGTGGCGAAGTGCTGTGCTACGTCGCCTGACCGAGACATCGAGGAGAACACTGAAATGTCCCGAGTAGGAAAATCGCCGGTCGCCATCCCCCAAGGCGTGGATGTGTCGATCAAGGAAGACCAGATCAGCGTCAAGGGCACGGGCGGTTCGCTCAGCCTCGCGCGCAACGCACTGGTCAACGTCGTCAGCAAGGACGGCAAGCTGAGCTTCGAGCCGGCCAACGATTCGCGTGAAGCCAACGCGATGAGCGGCACGATTCGTCAGCTCGTGAACAACATGGTGGTCGGCGTGACCAAGGGCTTCGAGAAGAAGCTCAACCTGGTTGGCGTGGGCTACAAGGCCGCCGCCCAGGGTTCCAAGTTGAACCTGCAAGTCGGTTACTCGCACCCGGTCAACATCGACATGCCGCAAGGCATCACGGTGGCCACCGCGACCCCGACCGAAATCGTGATCAAGGGTGCCGACCGCCAGCGCGTCGGCCAAGTGGCCGCTGAGATCCGTGCCGTTCGTCCGCCCGAGCCCTACAAGGGCAAGGGTATCCGTTATGCGGACGAGAAGATCGTGATCAAAGAGACCAAGAAGAAGTAAGGGGCAGCAAAATGATGTTGACCAAAAAAGCACAGCGTCTCCGCCGTTCGCGCCAGACCCGCATCCGCATCGCGACGCAGGGTGTGGCTCGCCTCACGGTGAACCGTACCAACCTGCACATCTACGCGACCGTCATCTCCGGCGACGGCTCGAAGGTGCTGGCCACGGCCTCCACCGCCGAAGCCGAAGTGCGCACCGCGCTCGGCGGCTCGGGCAAGGGTGGCAACACCGCTGCAGCCACCGCCATCGGCAAGCGCATCGCCGAAAAAGCGAAGGCCGCCGGCGTCGAGAAGGTTGCCTTCGACCGCGCAGGTTTTGCGTACCACGGCCGCGTCAAGGCGCTGGCCGATGCCGCCCGCGAAGCCGGCCTGCAGTTCTAACCGGACACGAGATTCAAAATGGCAAAGATTCAGGCAAGAACGCAGAACGAAGGCCCCGAGGACGGTCTGCGCGAGAAGATGATCGCGATCAACCGCGTCACCAAGGTGGTGAAGGGTGGTCGTATCCTCGGTTTCGCAGCACTCACCGTGGTCGGTGACGGCGATGGCCGCGTCGGCATGGGCAAGGGCAAGTCGAAGGAAGTGCCCGCTGCCGTGCAGAAGGCGATGGAAGAAGCCCGTCGCAATCTGTTCAAGGCTCCGATCAAGAACGGCACGCTGCACCACCAGGTGCAGGGCCACCACGGCGCCTCCACGGTCGTGATGTACCCGGCCCCCAAGGGTACCGGCATCATCGCCGGCGGCCCGATGCGCGCCGTGTTCGAAGTCTTGGGCATCACCGACATCGTGGCCAAGAGCCATGGTTCGTCGAATCCCTACAACATGGTTCGCGCCACGCTCGACGGGTTGAAGAATTCGACGACCGCGTCCGCAGTGGCTGCCAAGCGCGGCCTGACCGTCGAAGAAATCTTCGCCTGAGCGCGAGCTCTTGCAAGGCTGAAGGAAGCATTCAAATGACGACGCAACAACAAACCCTGAAGGTGCAATTGGTCAAGAGCCCGATCGGCACCAAGGAATCGCACCGTGCCACCGTTCGTGGCCTGGGCCTGCGCAAGCTCAACAGCGTGAGCGAACTGCAGGACACCCCCGCGGTGCGCGGCATGATCAACAAGATCAGTTATCTGGTCAAAGTTCTGTAAGAGAGACTGATATGGAACTCAATGGCATCAAGCCGGCGGATGGCGCCAAGCACGCCAAGCGCCGCGTTGGCCGCGGTATCGGCTCCGGCATCGGCAAGACCGCGGGTCGCGGTCACAAGGGCCAGAAGTCGCGCGCAGGCGGTTTCCACAAGGTCGGCTTCGAAGGCGGTCAAATGCCGCTGCAGCGTCGCCTGCCGAAGCGTGGCTTCAAGTCGCAGACGCTCAAGTTCAACGCCGAAGTCACGCTGGCTGCTCTCGAGCAGCTCGGCCTGGCCGAAGTCGATGTGCTCGCCCTGAAGCAAGCCGGCCTCGTGGGCCAGCTCGCCAAGGTGGTGAAGATCATCAAGACCGGCGAACTCACCAAGGCCGTCAAGCTGACGGGCGTCGGTGCCACCGCTGGTGCCAAGGCCGCGATCGAAGCGGCCGGCGGCAGCGTCGCCTGATCGACAGACCTTCGGACTGAAAGAAGCTCCTCGTGGCAACTAACGCGGCAACGATCGCAAAGACGGGCAAGTTCGGTGACCTGCGTCGCCGGCTGGTCTTCTTGCTGCTCGCGCTCGTGGTCTACCGGATCGGCGCGCACATTCCCGTGCCCGGCATCAACCCCGACCAGCTCGCGGCGTTGTTCCAGGGGCAGCAGGGCGGCATCCTGAGCCTGTTCAACATGTTCTCGGGTGGCGCGCTGTCGCGTTTCACGGTGTTTGCGCTGGGGATCATGCCGTACATCTCGGCGTCGATCATCATGCAGCTGATGACCTACGTGCTTCCGAGCTTCGAGCAATTGAAGAAGGAAGGCGAGGCCGGTCGCCGCAAGATCACGCAGTACACCCGTTACGGTGCACTGGGTCTGGCGCTGTTCCAGTCGTTCAGCATCGCAGTGGCGCTCGAGTCGTCGGCTGGCCTGGTGATCTCGCCCGGCTTCGGCTTCCGGATCACCGCCATGGTGAGCCTGACGGCAGGTTCGATGTTCCTGATGTGGCTCGGCGAGCAGATCACCGAACGCGGCCTGGGCAACGGCATCTCGATCCTGATCTTCGCGGGTATCGCCGCCGGCCTGCCGAACGCCATCGGCGGTCTGCTGGAGCTGGTTCGTACCGGCGCCATGAACGTGATCATCGCGCTGTTCATCGTCGCGGTGGTGGTGCTGGTCACCTACTTCGTGGTGTTCGTCGAACGCGGCCAACGCAAGATCCTCGTGAACTATGCGCGGCGCCAGGTCGGCAACAAGGTGTATGGCGGTCAGTCGTCGCACCTGCCGCTGAAGCTGAACATGGCCGGTGTGATTCCGCCGATCTTCGCGTCCTCGATCATTCTGCTGCCGGCGACGGTGGTGGGCTGGTTCAGCACCGGCGAAGGCGGGTTCCGCTGGATCAAGGATGTGGCCAGCGCGCTGCGCCCGGGCGAGCCGATCTACGTGCTGCTGTATGCCGCCGCGATCGTGTTCTTCTGCTTCTTCTATACGGCCCTCGTGTTCAACAGCCGCGAGACCGCCGACAACCTGAAGAAGAGCGGTGCGTTCATTCCGGGCATCCGCCCGGGTGATCAGACGGCGCGCTACATCGACAAGATTCTGGTTCGCCTGACGTTGGCCGGCGCGGTGTACATCACCTTCGTCTGCCTGCTGCCCGAGTTCCTGATCCTGAAATACAACGTTCCGTTCTATTTCGGCGGTACCTCCCTGTTGATCATCGTGGTCGTCACGATGGACTTCATGGCCCAGGTCCAAAACTACATGATGTCCCAGCAGTACGAGTCGCTGCTGAAGAAGGCCAATTTCAAGACTTCGTAAGGCACAGGGCACTGGCCCGCCGGGTTGAACAGAGTTTTAGGAGAATGAAATGAGAGTTTCGGCTTCGGTCAAAACCATCTGCCGTAATTGCAAGATCATCCGCCGCAAGGGTGTGGTGCGCGTGATCTGTACCGACCCGCGCCACAAGCAGCGCCAGGGTTGATCAAAGAGTATTAGAGGACGCACATGGCACGTATTGCTGGCATCAACATTCCGCCGCACAAGCACGCTGAGATCGGCCTGACCGCCATCTTCGGTATCGGTCGCACCCGCGCCCGTCAAATCTGCGAAGCGAGCGGCATCGAATATTCGAAGAAGATCAAGGATCTGACGGACGCCGATCTCGAAAAGATCCGCGACCAGATCGCCTTGTTCACGATCGAAGGCGACCTGCGCCGCGAGACGACGATGAACATCAAGCGCTTGATGGACATCGGCTGCTACCGCGGCTTCCGTCATCGTCGCGGCCTGCCGATGCGCGGCCAGCGCACGCGCACCAATGCCCGCACCCGCAAGGGTCCGCGCAAGGCTGCGCAGTCCCTGAAGAAGTAAGGATTGAAACAGCATGGCTAAAGCTCCTGCCAACAACGCCGCACAGCGCGTTCGCAAGAAGGTTCGCAAGAACGTTGCGGACGGCATCGCTCACGTGCACGCCTCGTTCAACAACACCATCATCACGATCACCGATCGCCAGGGCAACGCCCTGTCGTGGGCTTCGTCGGGTGGCCAGGGCTTCAAGGGCTCGCGCAAGTCGACCCCGTTCGCCGCGCAGGTCGCTTCCGAAGTGGCCGGCCGTGCTGCTGTCGAACAAGGCATCAAGAACCTCGACGTCGAGATCAAGGGCCCCGGCCCCGGTCGCGAATCGTCGGTGCGCGCACTGGCTGCGCTCGGCATCCGGATCAATTCCATTGCCGACGTGACGCCCGTTCCGCACAACGGCTGCCGTCCCCAGAAGCGTCGTCGCATCTGAGCGTCAGTCCCCTCAGGCGCAGCCGTTTCAAAGCGGCTGCGCATTTGTTTTTTAACTAAGCCCACCGCCATCGGCACTCTGTTGTCGATGGCTCCCGCAGGCGACTGCGGCAGCAAACAAAGGAAAAGACGTGGCACGCTACCTCGGCCCCAAGGCCAAACTTTCCCGCCGCGAAGGCACCGACCTGTTCCTGAAGAGCGCCCGTCGCTCGATCCAGGACAAGGCCAAGTTCGACTCCAAGCCCGGCCAGCACGGCCGTACCTCGGGTCAGCGCACCTCGGACTACGGTCTGCAGCTGCGTGAGAAGCAGAAGGTCAAGCGCATGTACGGCGTGCTCGAGAAGCAGTTCCGCCGCTACTTCGAAGAAGCCGATCGCCGCCGTGGCAACACCGGCGCCAACCTGCTGTTCCTGCTCGAGTCGCGCCTGGACAACGTCGTCTACCGCATGGGCTTCGGCTCGACCCGCGCCGAAGCGCGCCAGCTCGTGTCGCACAAGGCCATCACGGTGAATGGCCAGTCGGTCAACATCCCGTCGTACCTGGTGAAGACCGGCGACGTGATCGCCGTGCGCGAGAAGTCGAAGAAGCAGAACCGCGTCGTCGAAGCACTGCAACTCGCCCAGCAAGTCGGTATCCCCGGCTGGGTCGACGTGAATGCCGACAAGGCCGAAGGCACCTTCAAGAAGGTCCCGGACCGCGACGAATTCGCTGCGGACATCAACGAATCGCTGATCGTCGAACTGTATTCGCGTTGATTTCCACTCCCGCACCGCGCAAGCGGCGGCGGGAGTCCTGTTTTTGTTGTTCACGTTCCTGGTTCGTGCCGCACTCGCGCTGCGGGCCAGGCGCTTCACCAGCCTTACCGGTGTAACGAGCCGGGGGTATTGAGAGGAAGTCTGCATGCAAACCACCCTGCTGAAACCCAAGACCATCCAGGTCGAGCAACTCGCGGCCAACAAGGCCAAGGTGACGCTCGAGCCTTTCGAGCGCGGCTACGGCCACACGCTCGGCAACGCGCTGCGTCGCGTGCTGCTGTCGTCCATGGTCGGTTATTCGGCCACCGAAGTCACGATCGCCGGCGTTCTGCACGAGTACTCGTCGATCGATGGCGTGCAGGAAGACGTCGTCAACATCCTGCTGAACCTCAAGGGCGTGGTGTTCAAGCTCCACAACCGCGATGAAGTCACGCTGAGCCTGCGCAAGGACGGCGAAGGTCCGGTCCTGGCCTCGGACATCCAGACCCCGCACGACGTCGAGATCATCAATCCCGACCACGTGATCGCTCACCTGTCGCAAGGCGGCAAGCTCGACATGCAGATCAAGGTCGAGAAGGGCCGCGGCTATGTGCCCGGCACGATGCGCCGCTATGCCGACGAGCCGACCAAGTCGATCGGCCGCATCGTTCTCGATGCTTCGTTCTCGCCCGTGAAGCGCGTGAGCTACACCGTCGAAAGCGCCCGCGTCGAGCAGCGCACCGACCTCGACAAGCTGCTGGTCGAAATCGAGACCAACGGCGCGATCACCGCCGAAGACGCCGTGCGCGCCTCGGCCAAGATCCTGGTCGAGCAGCTCGCCGTGTTCGCGCAGCTCGAAGGCGGTGAACTGGCCGCGTTCGATGCACCGGCACCGCGCAGCGCACAGCAGTTCGACCCGATCCTGCTGCGCCCGGTCGACGAGCTCGAGCTCACCGTGCGTTCGGCCAACTGCCTGAAGGCCGAAAACATCTACTACATCGGCGACCTGATCCAGCGTACCGAGAACGAGCTGCTCAAGACCCCGAACCTGGGTCGCAAGTCGCTCAACGAAATCAAGGAAGTGCTCGCCTCGCGCGGCCTGACCCTGGGTATGAAGCTCGAAAGCTGGCCGCCGGCCGGCCTCGACAAGCGTTGATTTTTTTAACGGCCCTCTGAAAAGGGCCAGTGCACCGGGCAGTACCTGACACGGCTGCCCGTTCTTCAAAAAGCAAAGGAAAGCACCATGCGTCACGGACACGGACTCCGCAAACTCAACCGAACCAGCTCGCACCGCCTCGCGATGCTGCAGAACATGATGAATTCGCTCATCGAGCACGAAGTCATCAAGACCACGGTCCCCAAGGCCAAGGAACTGCGCCGCGTCATCGAGCCGATGATCACGCTCGCCAAGAAGCCCACCGTCGCCAACAAGCGCCTGGCCTTCGACCGCCTGCGCAGCCGCGACTCCGTCGTCAAGCTGTTCGGCGAACTGGGCCCGCGCTTCGCCGCGCGTCCCGGTGGCTACACCCGCATCCTGAAGATGGGTTTCCGCGTGGGCGACAACGCGCCGATGGCGCTGGTCGAACTCGTCGATCGCCCTGAAGTGAGCGAAGTTTCTGGCACCGACCAGACCGCCGCCGAATAAGTGCTATAATTTATCTCTTGCCGCGCGATGGAGCAGCCTGGTAGCTCGTTGGGCTCATAACCCAAAGGTCGCAAGTTCAAATCTTGCTCGCGCAACCATTATTAGAGACGTCCCGCCAGCGGCTGCTACAAGCAGTTGTTCGGCGGGATTTTTCATTCGGGCCCAGCTCTCGCAGGTGTCCGCGTCACGCAGCAGCGTGACCGAACCAAGTAGGCCCGCGATGACGGGCCTGGCCTGCGACACCGTAGTCGCATCGCCGCTCAGTGTCTCCTTCAGGTTCATGACCAACTGCCGGTAGCGCGCAGCGATCTCGCCGGCGCTGGCCAGCGGCGCGGGCGCCTGTTCCAGCGTGGCCTGCAAAGTCTTCCGCTCCAGCTCCGCATCGCGAAGGCGCGCCGCCAGTGCCTCGCTTGCGCCAACGCGACGATGGCATCCACGATGCGCTGTATCTCGCGGTCGAGCTCAACGCCGCGCCGGCGAGCGGCCGCCTGTGCACGCTCTTGCCCGCCATCCAGCTCGGCCAGCAGGCGCTTGACGGGGTTGTCTGAACCTCGGCCAGTGCTTCGGGACTGAGCAGATCCTCGCGCAGCTCTGCCAGCAGGCGCTGGTCGACGTCGGTCCGGCGCCAAGTCGCCGAGCTGCTGCATGCGGTCGGTCCCTTGTCTTTGTGCGCGCTGCAGCCGTATCGGCTTCCGTTGATCGCCGTGATGGGACCGCCGCACGCGTCGCAGCGCAGCGCAGCAGGCCACCGAACAGCGTGCCATGGGGCGGCCCGCGTCGAATTGCTGCGCTTGAGTTCGATCGGCCGCGTCTGATCCCACAGGGCCTGGTCGATGATGCGCAGATTCGGCGATTCAGCCTGAATTCGCAGTCGAACTACGAAAACGGTCATCGTTCGCCCGATGCCGTCTACTTGGAGCGTGTTGCGACTCTGGGCGTTGATGTCAGCTTCCTGCTATTGGGCAGGCGCACGCCTTCTCCGTTGCCCGTGTCTAGTGCGGTCCGGCCTGACCCTTTAGGTTGGCGAGGGCGTGGGTGGCAAAGCGTTGATGGCCCCGTCACGGGTTGGGTATCCCATCAGCTCGCTGAACTCCCCGAGTTCAAAGAACCAATGCAACGAACACAAGCGTCTGGCGTTCGATGGCTGACGGCACCCGAAGAGTTGAAGTCCGCGATTGGTGTCAAGGTCGAGGCAGACTTCGCTCTTCTGCCAAATAGCTGGACAGCTGCAACATCCGACCCTGGGGTTGACCGGTTAGAGCAAATCATGGAGAGGCTCCATCGCGGCGCCTTTGGCATTGTTTTGAGTGACTTCGAGAATGATCTCGACTCTGTCGAAGAGCATGGGAACTCGATCCGCGAAGTTCTATGGCGGAGAGTTTTTCGTGTTCCCGGCCCTTTCGAGCCTGGAGCAGTTTTCTTGGTGCGTTGTTCAAACTGCGTATTCCAGCGAACGTGACCGACGATTCCGCTCTATCGTGACCGGTCGTCACGCGTGTTGAGTTGCGCGTTCAG